>JAEUHA010000078.1 GCA_016793535.1 Opitutaceae bacterium
CGCGCACCATGATCCGCCAGCGCGAATCGGCCGCAAAGGTCGACGTCGTGGCCGGCGACATGTTCACCGATCCGCTGCCGCGCGGCTACGACGTGCATCTGTTTTCCAACGTCCTGCACGACTGGGACGTCGACAAGGTCCGCCCGCTGCTCGCCGCGTCATTCGCCGCACTCACGTCCGGCGGGCTGCTGCTCGTGCACGACGCGCACCTGCACGCCGACAAGACCGGCCCGCTGCCGGTCGCGAAATACTCCGCGCGGCTGATGAGCGTGACCGAGGGCAAGTGTTACTCGCTGGGGGAAATGGAAGCCCTGCTGGGGGAGGCCGGATTCTCCAACGTCCGCCTGACCCCGACCGTGGTCGACCGGAGCGTGATCAGCGCGCGCAAGCCTTGAGGCGCGCGAGTCGCGGGCGCAGGAACGTGACGTTGCGGCAACGCGACCGGGCCGTCCTACCCGCGGGCAATCGGGCGCGCCGGATCCGCGATCCACTCGCTCCATGAGCCCGCGTAGAGTTTCGAACCCGTCAGCCCCGCGTATTCCATCGCAAAGAGATTCACGCAGGCCGTGATGCCGGACCCGCACTGGTGGCCGACCTGAGCGGCGCTGCGGCCCGCCAGCAGCGCCTCGAATTCCCGCCGCAGCTCGTCCGCCGGCCGGAACGTCAGGTCGTCCCGCAGGTTCGCCTTGAAGAAACGGTTCACCGCGCCGGGGATGTGCCCCGCCACCGGATCGATCGGTTCCACCTCGCCGCGATAACGCTCCGCGACCCGCGCGTCCACAAGGAGGGCGTCCGTCCGCCCGAGCCGCTGCACCACGTCGGCGGTCGTCCAGCCGTCCCCGGGCTGCAGGCGCACGCGGATCCCGCCCGGGCGCGGCCGGGGCACCTCGGTCGTGGTCACCCGCCCCTCGGCCCGCCATTTCGGCCAGCCGCCGTCGAGCAGCGCCACGCGGTCCAGCCCGATCCAGCGCGCCAGCCACCAGAGCCGCGCGGCGTACTGGCCGCCAACGTCGTCGTAGGCGACGAGACGGGACGTATCCGAGACGCCATGACGCGTGAGGAACTCCGCGAAGGCCGCGGGATCGGGCAGCGGATGCCGGCCGTTGGTCCCCGTCTTCGGACCCGCCAGCACGGTGTCCACCGGCGCGAAGCTCGCACCCGGCACATGGCCCTCGCGGTAGAGCCGCGCGCCTTTTTCCGGATCCAGCAGATCGTGCCGGCAGTCGAAGACCACCCAGTCCGGGTCAGTGAGGTGCGCGGCCAGTTCGGCGGTGGTGACGAGCATGATCGGTCCAGCAAAACGAGCGGCGGGCGGGAATCACGCGAAATTCTTCGAGCGGACCCGGGAGGGCAGCCGGCCCCGGCCGCAGGCCGAGTCGAGGCGGCCGGGGACGGCGGCGCTCCCGGGTAGACTTGCCTCCGCCTGCGCCGCCGCAAAACTCCCCGCCATGTCCGACGCTCCCCGCTCCCGCGATCCGCTCCACGGCATCACGCTCGAGCGGATCGTCACCGAGCTCGCCGACCATTTCGGCTGGGAAGAACTGGCGTACCGCGTGCCCGTGCGCTGCTTCCAGTTCGATCCCAGCGTGAAATCGAGCCTCACGTTCCTGCGCAAGACGCCCTGGGCCCGCAGCAAAGTCGAGGCCCTGTATGTGGACTGGAAGAAATCCACGTCCTCGGCTAAGGTCTCACCGTCATGACCGCCGATCCCCGCGAGCCCAACCTGCCGCCGGACCCGCCGTCCCACCCGCCGCCCCCGGTCGCGCCCGGCAGCGACCCGGCCATCCCGACCGTAGAACTCACGCCCGAGGAGCAGATGGAGCGGTTTGCACGGGAGCTGAAGGAGACGGACTGGGGCCACCAGCCGTGCTGAACGAGTGGAGAGTTCCGAGTTGAGAGTTGAGAGACGGATCAACCGTTGGTCGTCGTAACGTGCGCCGCGTGGCCGTGCCGCTTGTCGATGGCTTGGCCTCTCAACTCTCAGCCCTCCACTCTCAACTTCACCGGCCTTCCGCCTTCCGGAACACGATGATGTGCTGCCAGGGCAGCGTGGAGATGACCTTCTCGAACGTCACCGCCTGCACGCTCAGCTCCTTGCGCACCTGGGCGACGGTCATCTTGTGCAGGAGTTTGATCGGCACGGCCGGGTCCTCGCCCTTGTACTCCACCAGCACGAGCCGGCCACCCGGCTTGAGCGCGCGGATCATGGCCTGGGTCATCTCGTAGGGGAACTCGAGTTCGTGATAGACATCCACCAGCAGGATGGTGTCGACGCCTCCCTCCGGCAGCTTCGGATCCTGCACCGTGCCGAGGATCGGACGGACGATTGTATCCACTTTGCGGCGACGCATGTTCGCCATCAGCAGATCGAGCATCTCCTGCTGGATCTCGACCCCGTAGATCGCGCCGGTCTCGCCCACCTGCCGGGCCATCCGCCAGGAGAAGTAGCCGCTGCCGGCGCCGATGTCGGCCACGATTTCCCCCGGCTTGAGCGCGAGCGCCTGGAGGAGGAGATCGGTGCGTTCCTCCTGCTCGCGTTCCGGACGCTCCAGCCAGCCCGCGCCGAGATGCCCCATGACCTGCGAAATCTCGCGGCCGAAGTAGACCTTGCCGATGCCGTCGCGCGACGGGCGCGCCAGGCTGCCATACTCCGCCGCGGGCGGACGCACCGCGTCGGCCGCCGCGGCGGGGAAGGACGACGCCCCGAGGGCGACCAGGCCACTGAACCGGAGCAGGAGGAGCGGGAAACGCATGGGGAACGGTGCTCCACGAAAGCCATAAGCCCGCGATTGTCCATCGCCCGACTTGCCCGACGCCACGAATTCACGAACGCTCGTCCCACCCATGACCCTGCGCCTGCTGCTTCCCGTCCTGTTGTTCGCCACCGGCCCGGTTCTCTCCGCCGCCGAATCGGCCCAGCCCTTCGGTCCTGATTTTCCCAACCTCGATTCACTGGCCGTCGGCGAGTGGTGGACCAAGAAACCGACGGCGGCCAACCGCCCGCCGCCCATGGACGTGCCGCGCTCCGAGGTCGTCGCGTTCGCCCTCTACACACACGACGCGGGCGTGTTGAAACTCACCGCCCAGCTGTACCCGCTGAAGCCTGGCGAACCACGCGAAGCCCGCCTCGAATTCCGGCGCGACGGCGAGTGGCAGGAGGCGGCGCGGGCGCCAGTGGTGTTTCCCGGCTGGAGCGTCCATTTCCGCCTACCGGGCTGGAACGGCAGCCGCGACACCGCGTACCGCGTACGTCACGGTGAGGCGGCGATGTTCGAGGGACTCATCCGGCGGGATCCGCTCCACAAGGCCGAGATCGTGGTCGCGAGTCTCTCATGCAACTCCAGTCGCACGACCGGCCCGCGGCCCGAGATCGTCGAGCACCTGCGCGCGCAGAATCCCGACCTGCTGTTCTTCGCCGGCGACCAGACCTACCGGCACACCGAGCACACCGCCGGCTGGATCGAGTTTGGACTGCAGTTCCGCGACGTGATGCGCGACCGCCCGACGATCGCGATTCCCGACGACCACGACGTCGGCCACCCGAATGTCTGGGGCGAGAACGGCAAGCTGACGAAGCGCCAGGACGGCGCCGACGGCGGCTACTTCTACCCTGTCGATTACGTGAACATGGTGCAGCGGCAGCAGTCGTGGCACCTGCCCGACCCCGTCGATCCCCAGCCGGTGGAACGCGGGATCACCGTGTACTTCACCCGCCTGCGCGTCGGCGGCATCGACTTCGCGATCCTGGAGGACCGGAAGTTCAAGACGGGGCCGCAGGGCAAGATTCCGCAGGCCGGCCCGCGGCCGGACCATTTCAACCAGCCGGATTTCAACCCCGAGTCCATCGACCGCCCCGGCCTCGAGCTGCTCGGCGAACGGCAGCTGCGGTTCATGCGAGCCTGGGGCCAGGATTGGACGGGCGCCCGCATGAAGGCGGTGCTGTCGCAGACGGCGTTCACCGGCGCCGTCCACCTGCACGGTCCGAAACAGGACCGGCTGCTCGCCGATCTCGACTGCAATGGCTGGCCGCAGGCGGGCCGCAACCGCGCGCTCGAGGAGATCCGCCGCGCCTGGGCTCCGCACCTGTGCGGCGACCAGCATCTCGCGGTGGTGGTGAAGCACGGGATCACGACATTCGGCGACGGGCCCTATGCGTTCACGAATCCGGCCCTCGTGAACACGATCTACGGCCGCTGGTGGCATCCGCTCGACGGGAAACCCGGGGCGAACGCCGTCGCCGGCAGCCCGTTGCCCTGGACGGGCAACTACCTGGACGGTCTCGGCAACCGGATCACGATGCTCGCCTACGCGAATCCGGTGAACATCCAGGATGAGAAGCAGCGGGCCGACGGCTACGGCATCGCCCGCTTCAACAAGGAGACCCGCCGGATCACGTTCGAATGCTGGCCGCGGTTTCCGACCTCACCCGACGGCCGCCGCGAGCAGTTCCCCGGCTGGCCGATTTCGTTCGCCATGGAGGAAAACGACGGCCGGACGCCCGTCGCCTGGCTGCCCCAGCTCAACTTCAAGGGGACGCCCAATCCCGTCGTGCAAGTCGTCGAGGACGCCACCGGAGAAATCCTCTACACGATCCGCGTGCAGGGCGATCGCTTCCGTCCCCGCGTGTATCGCCCGGGCACCTACACCGTGAAGGTGGGCCGCGACCTGCCCAACGGCGCCGAACTGCGCGCGCTGGCCGCGCGCCCCCGCGAGGACCGGACGTCGCTCGACGTGATCCTCGAGTGAGGCTCCGCTCGGCTGGAGGCGGGGTGCCCTCACCCCGCTGGAGTCTCCTCTTGCATCGCACCTCGGCGGGGTGAGGGCACCCCGCCCACAGCCAGGCGCCTCAAAACGCCAGGTTCGCTTCGTACGCCTGGCGCTCGGCGGCGGTCTGCAGTTCCTTCCAGCGCGTCACCCGCAGGCCGCCCATGTTGCCCACGTTAGCGAGTGATTCGTCGTAGTGCACCTCCGCGTTGGAATCCAACTCGATGGTGTTGCCGATCATCGCCCCGAAGATGTCCGTGTTGCTGTTCAAGGTGATCGCCGCGTTCGGCGCGTAGATGCAGCCGTATACCTGGACATTGCTGTCGAAGGTGAAATTCTGGCCCGTGGCACTGGTGCCGTAGATCATGAAGTGCTTCGCCTCGTTGCCCACGTTGATGTCGTTGTTGCTGTTGAAGGTGATGTCACCGTTGGTGTAGATCGTCATGCTCTTGTCCGGCATCACGCTCACGTCGGCGTTGCTGCTCATCGTGAACGTCGGCACGCCCTGATGATTCTTGAAGATGAGGACCACCGGGCTGTTCACCGTCAGCGTCTTGTTGCTCGCGAGCGAGACGCCATGGCCCGCGGCGAAATTGTAATAGTAAACTCCGTTGAAGGCGACGTCCCCCGCACGGGGCAGACTCATGGTGGTCGTCCACGAGCTCGTCACTTCGTTGATCGTCGCCGGCGTGGGCACCGTGAGAGTCGGAAACGTGCAGGAAAAATCCTTCTGGATGCGCGATAGATCCACCTTCGGCGTGGGCGGGCTGGACGCGCCGTAAATCCGCACATTGCCGGCGGCAGTGACCTGGCCGCCTCCCGTGCTGGCGGTCCCGTAGATCTCGGAGTTGGAGGCGAGGCTGATCGCCCCGTCGGCGGCGGCCACCACGCCGACGTTGCCGCGGTCCCGCCGGACTCCGGACGAGTATGCCACTGCCGCCGTCGCCGCGTTCTGATCCGGATCGGAGATCCAACTGTCCACCTTCGCGTTGCTGTCGAGGTGCACGGAGGTCTTGCCGACGAGGCCGTAGCCCCAGAGCGAACGACGGGCGAGCCGGATTTCGAGGGTCTTGGTCACCGGAGGCGATCCGTCGATGCCGGACACGCTGGCCTTGGCCACGACGACGGGCGTGTCGGCAAGATCGTAGTTCTGGACGAATACGTGCACGTATCCGATCGTCCCCGCGCCGAGATCGAAGCCGCCACTGCCGGGAAATCGCCGCTTCGCCGTGTGGGCGGTGGTATCGGTCGTCCAGCCGTTCCACGCCGTGGCAAGCGGAACACCGTTCGTGATGCTCTGGCTGAACGCGTACATGGCGTGCTCAAGTCCGGTTTCGGCAACGTTGAGCGCCGACACGCCCAGCAGGCTGCGGTGGGCGAGCCGGAGTGACGTCGAACTCAGGCGGAGGTAGCTGACCAGCGAGATGCCAATTCCGGCGGCCAACAGCATGGCCACAATCAGCAGCGAACCGCGCCGGGAACGACGTGGCCGGACAGATCGAAACGGACGATGATCCATCATCACGGTGCTCAGTTGGACGGCTTGTTGCGGAGGATGAACGACGCGGAGAGCGCGTTCTGCGTCGCAGCCCCGCCACCGACGCCTCCGGTTCGCATCCGGATGGCCAGCTCGAGCCTCTTGGTGGCGGCGTCGCTCGAGGCGACCGCATCGAGCCGGTCGAAGCGGCGGAAGAGCGTGCTCGTCACGTTCCGCGCCAGGATGGTAGCGCCCGCCCCCGACGACGCGTCGCCGGGACGGCGGAAAAACGTGCCGCTGGTACTGCTGTACGAATAGGTGACTTGGTTGGCGTTCGCGGCGTAGCGGTCTGGTACCGTCAAGGTGACCGAGTCCGACGCGTTCCACGTGACCGCGCTAGCCATGCGCACGTCCTGCGCAAACTCATCCAACGCCCGCCGCGCATCGTTGGACATGCCATTGTAGTGGTAAGCGAGCGTGCCGCTGCGCCCGAGCATGAGGTAGGCCGACATTACGCCCACGAGAATCAAGGATCCGATGGTCGATCCGACCATCACTTCCACGAGGGTGAACCCGCCACGGCTTCGAGCGGTATCAGTTGCGGTCACGGTGCTCGCGCTCGCGTCCCTCGTCGCGACGACTGTCATTTCCATCCCGTTCGCCACCCTCCTTGCCGTCACGACCATCCTTGCCGTCACGATCGTCCTTGTTGTCACGACCATCCTTGTCCTCACGACCGTCCTTGTCGTTGCCGCTGCGGTCCCCCGCTTCCTTCACGAGGGTGACGACGGCCCGGACGATTTCCTGAAGCCGAAAGGTGACCTTGCCCTCGCTCTTGCCGTCGCTGTCGGAGCGCTTGTCCTTGTCCTTGTCGTCGCGCTCGTCGTCGTCGTCGTCGTCGTGCGACTTCCCTTTCCCACGTGAATCGTGGTCGTCCCGGCCGGACTCTTTCTTCTTGCCGTCATCGTCGCGCCGGCCGCTGCGATCGTCGTTGTCGAGATGCCGATCGTCATCGTGGCCGCGGCGATCGTCCTTGTCGCTCCCATGACCGCGGTCCTTGTCACTGTCTTTATCCTTCTCCTTATCCTTGTCCTTATCTTTGCGGTCGTCCTTGTCGTCGTCGCGCCCATCGCCTTTGTAAGTATCTTTGTCGTCTTTGTCGTCGCCCTTGCCGTCGCCGCGACCCTTGCCACTGCCCGGCCCGCCGGAGTTGTCCGTCCCCTTGCCGCCACCCCCGCCACCGCTGGTGCCGCCACTGCCCGCGTCGCCGGCCGAGGTGCTCCCCGCGCCGCTGTCGCCGTTGTTGTAATAGTAGTCGTAGAGCCCGTACCGGCCGTAATACGTCTTCATGCTCCGCGAGACGGTGCGCCCATCGTAGGCGCGCCATGAGGCCGTGAGTTCAATCTCACGCATGTCCGCCTGCGGTGTGTACACCCGGCGCTGTACCGTGAAGCGATCGCCCACGCCGGCGCTCATGGTGAAAAGGCTGTTGGCACCCACCGGGGTCGGTCCCGCAGCATAGCCCCCGACAACCGACCAGTCCTTCAACCGCATCTTCTCGAACTCGGCCTGCATGAGCTGCCCGGCCAGGGTGAGGTTGCGCGCCGAATCCTGGAGCGAAAGCGCCCGCTGCATCACAATAATGGCCGACGACAGCGCAAACGCCATGATCGCGGACGCCATCATCACTTCAAGAATGGTGAAGGCCCGGCGGTCCTTTCGTCCCCGCATGACTGTATGACCACGCTGCGCTCGCATGATACAGCACTTAAACGACCGGTCCTCCCCCGGCTAAACGTCCATCCCTCCCGGGAACGGCGCGGAGAATACTCCACCGGATGAGGGTTATTACCCCCACGGCTGGGACCGCACGACCTGACCGTCGGGCTCGCCCGCGCCCGCGCCCGACCCGACGCCCGGCGTGCCCGGCGTGGCGCAGGCAACATTGACCTCCCTCCCCGCAGCCAACACCAAGACACGATGCCGCCTCCCCGTGCCCTCTTCGCCGTGCTCGCTCTCTGCATCGCGTCTGCCTTGGTTTCCGCCGCGCCCGCCCCTTCGATCACCTACCCGGCGCAGCCCGGGCCCGGCGGCGGCCGGCACCTGGTGTTTCTCACCGGCGACGAGGAGTATCGCGGCGAGGAGGGGCTGCCGATGCTGGCCAAGATCCTCAGCCAGCGCTTCGGCTTCCGCTGCACGGTCCTGTTCGCGCTGGATCCGGATGGCACGATCAATCCCGACAATAATGCCAGCGTCGGCCATATCGAGGCCCTGGATACGGCAGACGGGATCGTGATGGCCCTGCGTTTCCGCCAGTGGCCCGACGCGGCGATGCGGCGCTTCGCCGCCGCCGTGGGCCGCGGCGTGCCGATCGTCGCCCTGCGCACGAGCACCCACGCGTTTCGCTTCCCGCCCGGACACCCCGGCTCGTACAAGGCCTATAACAACTTCGGCCGCGAGGTGCTCGGCGAGAACTGGGTGAGCCACTGGGGCCCCAACCGGCGCGGCGCCACCCGCGGCGTGATCGAGCCGGGCGCGGAGCACAATCCCCTCCTCCGTGGCGTCACCGATGTCTTCGGCGACTCCGGCGTCTACGAGACCAACCCCGTCGCCGGATCGACGATCCTGCTTCGGGGCCACGTGCTCACCGGCATGAATCCGGGCGATCCGCCCGACACCTACCGCAAGACGCGCAAGGCCGACAACCGGGAGCAGGGCATCAACGACCCGGCGATGCCGATCGCCTGGACTCGTATCCACACTCCGGCGACAGGCCGACCCAACCGCGTGTTCTGCACCACGATGGGGGCGGCGACCGACCTGTTGAGCGAGGGCCTGCGCCGACTCGTCGTCAACGCGGTGCTCTGGGGTTTCGAACTCGAGATTCCCGCCCGCGCCGACGTCCGCTTCGTCGATCCGTTCGAGCCCTCGCCCTATGCGTTCAAGGGTTACCGGCGCGGGCTCACCCCGGACGACCACGCCCTCGGCCGCACGCTGCCGCCGGGCCTGCCCGCCCCGCCCGCGGCCCCGCGGAAAAAATCCGGTGGCTGACTCCCCCGCCCGTCCCGCGCATGCGCGTCACCTGCTACCGCTGCTTCTGGCCCCGGCAACTCTGCTGGTGCGACTCGATCACGCCGATGGAGACGCGCACGCGCTTCGTGTTCCTGATGCACCCGAAGGAGTACAAGCAGGAGAAGGCGGCCACGGGCCGGCTCACGCACCTCTGCCTCGCCCGAAGCGAGCTGCACATGGGTATCGGCTTCGACGCGCACGAGGAAGTGCAGGCGCTGATCCGCGATCCGGGCAATTTTCCCGTCCTGCTCTATCCCGGCCGCGACGCCGTCAACCTGTCGGCTGCGGTGGCGACCGCCGGCGACGCCCGCTTCTCCGCGCTGCAGGCCGACCTGCGGCAGCGGCGGCTCGTGGTGTTCCTGCTCGACGCGACCTGGGCGCTGGGCCGGAAAATGCTGCGGCTCAGTCCCAGCCTGCAGCGCCTGCCGCGCATCATGTTCACGCCGACCGCGCCGAGCCGCTACGTGATCAAGCAGCAGCCGCACGCCGGCTGCCTGTCCACCCTGGAAGCGACGCACGAACTCCTGCGCGTGCTCGAGCAAACCGGCCTCGACACGTATCCGCTGCCGGACCAGCTCCTGCAGCTTTTCCAACGCATGCAGGAGTTTCAGTTGCGCTGTGCCGCGGATCCGGACCGGCCGGGCTACCGGCGGCGGGCGTACAAACCGGCATCCGAGCGTAGCGGTTTCCACGGACGCAGCGGACACCGCCGCGCGAGCGTCTTTCAGGCCCCCGGCACGTCCGCGTCGCCGGCGCCTTCGCCGCTCCCGCCACCCACGTAAACGCCGGCCAAGGCAGCGGTTAGCCCCAGGATCCGGCCGCCAGCCGCGCGGAAGGAAAAGGGTGCGGACGCCGCCGACCGGCCGCCGCCGGCCGCGCCCGCCTCACCCCGGGCCGCTCCCATCCGGGACCCACGGCCGGAATGGGGGCTAAACCTTTGGTCCGGGCAGCCGATTGACCAGCTATTCACCATTTGGCGTCAGGGCTTACACTTTCCATGCAACCACCGTCGTACGATCCTTCAGCGCGGAACAACCGCGTGCTCGTGATCGACGACAACCCGGCCATTCACGCGGATGTCCGGAAGATCCTTTGTCCCGCGGTCAGTCCGGCGTCCCGGGCCCTCGACAGCCTCGAAGCGGAATTGCTGGGAGGAACGAGTGCTCCGACCCGGCCGGCCGCCCATTTCGAAGTCGACAGCGCCCACCAGGGCCGCGAGGGGCTCGAACGCGTGGAAGCGGCGCTCGCCGCCGGCCGTCCGTACGCCATGGCCTTCGTCGATGTGCGCATGCCGCCGGGCTGGGACGGCGTCGAGACCACGCTCGAGCTCTGGAAGGTCGAGCCCGATCTCCAGATCGTCATCTGCACCGCGTACGCCGACTACTCGTGGGAGGAGATCCTCACGCGGCTCGGCAACTCCGACCGGCTCGTCGTGCTGAAGAAGCCCTTCGACACGATCGAAGTCCTGCAGCTCGCGAACGCGCTGACGGAGAAATGGAATCTCATCCAGCAGAGCCACGCCCACGCGGCTGAACTCGAGCACCGGGTGCGGGAGCGCACCGCCGCGCTCGAGGCGAGCAATCGCGCGCTGCAGGAGGAGATCATCCGCCGGCTGACGATGGAGATCGACCTGAAGCGCGCCAAGAACGCCGCGGAGAGCGCGGACCGGGCGAAGAGCGCATTCCTCGCCAACATGAGCCACGAGATTCGAACCCCGATGAACGGCGTCATCGGCATGGCGAATCTGCTGCTCTCGACCCAGCTTACCGCCGAGCAGCGGGACCTTGCCGACACCCTGTGCCACAGCAGCGAGGCGCTGCTGACGATCATCAACGACATCCTGGATTTCTCGAAGATCGAGGCCGGCCGGCTGGCGCTGGAATCGATCGATTTCGACCTCGCGGAGCACCTCGAACTCGCGCTCGACCTGCATGCCGACGCCGCCAGTGCGAAGGGACTCGAGCTCGTGATGCACATCGATCCCGAGGTGCCGGCGCGGGTGCGCGGCGATCCCGTCCGGCTCCGGCAGGTCATCCTCAATCTCGTCGGCAACGCGATCAAGTTCACCTCCGAGGGCGAGGTGGTGCTGCATGTCTCGCCGGACGGACGCCGCGACGGCCGGCACGTGCTGCGCTTCTCCATCACGGATACGGGCGTCGGCGTGCCGCCGGCCGTGCAGGTGAATCTTTTCCAGCCGTTCGTGCAGGCCGACTCCTCCACGACCCGGCGGTTCGGCGGCACCGGCCTCGGCCTGGCGATCTGCAAACGGCTCGCCGAGCTCATGAGCGGCGAGATCGGAGTGGAAAGCTCGGGTGAGCGCGGTTCGACGTTCTGGTTCACCGCGGCGCTCGATGACCCGCTCGAGCCGCTGCCGGAGTCGACGCCCCCGCCGCCCGATTTCGGCACCAGCCACGTGCTGATCGTGGACGACAACGCCACGAACCGGAAGCTGCTCACCCATCTCTGCCAGGGCTGGCGCCTGTCGCACCGCACCGCCGACGGCGCCCGCACGGCGCTGGAGGAACTGCGCGCCGCCGCGGCCGCCGGCCGCCCTTTCGACCTGGTCGTGCTCGACCACCACATGCCGGAGATCGACGGCATCGGGCTCGCGGCGATGGTGAACGGCGAAACCGACCTGCCCCGCCCCAGCCTGGTCCTGCTGACGTCGCGCGGCGAGCGGATGCAGCCGTCACAGATGGTTGAATACGGCCTGGCGGCCTGCGAGCTGAAGCCGGTGCACCCTGAGAAGCTCCGCCACACGATCGCGCGGGTGCTCGCGGCGCCCCGGCTGCCCTCGGGCCGCGCCACGGTTCCGCCCTTTTCCCCCGGACCGGAAAACGCTCCGCCTGCCGAACCGATCACGATCCTCATCGTCGAGGACAACCCGGTTAACCAGAAGGTCACACAGCTGCAGCTGCGCAATCTCGGCCATGCCTCGGACGTCGTCGCCAACGGCCGCGAGGCCCTGGACGCGATCCGGCGCAAGTCGTACGCCCTGGTGCTGATGGACGCCCAGATGCCCGAGATGGACGGCATCACCGCGACCCGCCGCATCCGCGCAGCCCAGGCGGCCGGAGATCCGGACTATCCGCGCGACCTGAAGATCATCGCGATGACGGCCAACGCCATGGTCGGCGACCGTGAGGCCTGCCTCGAGGCCGGGATGAACGACTATCTGCCGAAACCGGTCCGGCCGGACGACCTCCGCGCCGTCCTGGAACGCTACCTGCCCCGCGAAGCCGCGAGCCAGGCGGTGCCGCCCGAACTCGTATTCGCGAAATGAGCACGTCGTTCCCCGTGACGACCGGCGCGCCGACCGCCCTGCCCGACCGCATGCTGGTCTCGGCCTTTCTCGAGTACGTCCCGGATCACATCCATTTCAAGGACCGCAGCTCCCGTTTCCTCGCCCTGAGCCGCTCGCTCGTCCGCTACCTGGGCGGCCGGACGGCCGCCGACATCATCGGCCGCACGGCCGCGGATTTCCTTCCGGCGGAGCAGGCCCGCGCGCTGCACGACGAGGAGCAGCGGATCCTGTGCACCGGCCAGCCCGTGCATGGCCGGCTGGAACGCGAGATCCGCCGCGACGGCCGCGTCTGCTGGTTCATCGCGCACCGCCTGCCGCTCCGCAACGAGTCCGGGGAGATCATCGGCACCTTCGCCGCGCGCAAGGACGTCACCCGGAACAAGGAGATGGAGTCGGACCTCGAGCAGGCCCGGCGCGACCTGCTGGACGCGTCGCGTTCGGCCGGCATGGCCGAGATCGCCAACGGCATTCTCCACAACGTCGGCAACGTGCTCAACAGCCTCAACGTCTCGGCCGCGATGATCGGCTCGGGCCTGCGGCAGTCGAAGGCCGGGAGCCTGATCCGGGCCGGCGAGCTACTCCGGGCGCACGAGACCGATCTCGCTGCGTTCGTCACCGAGGACCCCAAGGGCCGGCGGATCCCCGAGTTCATCCGCGAACTCGCCCGCCACGCCGTCGAGACGCACCAGCGCCTGCGGCAGGAGGTCGCCGTCCTCCAGAAGAACATCGATCACATCAAGGAGATCGTGGCGATGCAGCAGGCGTACGCGACGACGGCGGGCGTCGTCGAGCCCCTGTCCGCCACGGCGCTCTTCGAGGACGCCCTGCAGATGAACGCCGACGCGCTGCAGCGCCGCGCCGTCGAGGTGCGGCGCGATTATGCCGCCGTCCCCGAGGTCCGGGCGGAGAAGTCCAAGGTGCTGCAGATCCTCGTGAACCTGATCTGCAACGCCGAGCACGCGTGCCAGGAACAGGGCGCTCCCGGCCGCTGGGTCAGCCTGCGGCTAGAGACCACGCCGGAGCGCGACCGCGTCCGCTTCATCGTCGAGGACAACGGCGTCGGCATTCCCGCGGCCAACCTCACGCGCATCTTCGCCCTCGGCTTCACCACGCGACCCGAAGGCCACGGTTTCGGTCTCCATTCCGCCGCGAACGCAGCGCGCGAGATGAAGGGCACGCTGACCGCCCGGAGCGCCGGTCCCGGGCTCGGCGCCACGTTCACGCTCGATCTGCCCGCCGCCGCATGACGAACGTTTCCGCCACGCCCTTCGAACCGCCGGAGCATCCCGCGCCGCTGCTCGACCGGACGCTGGTCGACGCGTTTCTCGAGCACGTGCCGGACATCGTCTTCTTCAAGGACAGCGCCAGCCGCTTCATCGCCGTCAGTCGCTCGAAGGCCCGCCGCCACGATCGCGAGCCCGCGGAACTGATCGGGCAATCCGACGCGGACTACTTTGCGCCGGAACACGTGCAAGCGGCGCGGGCCGACGAGGAGAAGATCATGCGCACCGGCAAGCCGATCCTCGCGCGGCTCGAGCGGACGCGTTTCATCGACGGCCGCGAGGGCTGGACCGAGGTGAGCAAGCTCCCGCTCCGCGACGAGACCGGCGCGATCGTCGGCACGTTCGGACTGGGGACGGATGTCACCGAGACGCAGACCATCAAGCTCGAGCTCGAACAGGCCCACCGCGAACTGCTGAACACCTCGCGGCTCGCCGGCATGGCGGAAGTCGCCACCGGCGTCCTGCACAACGTGGGCAATGTACTCACGAGCGTGAACGTCTCGGCGAACGTGCTCGCGACCGGGCTCCAGCAATCGAAGGCGGAGAGCCTGGAGCGCGTCTCCGCCCTGCTCCAGAGCCATGCGGGCGACCTCGGCGCATACCTGACCACCGACCCCAAGGGCCGGCGGATTCCCGAGTTCCTCATCTCCCTGGGACAGCACTGGCTCGAGGAGCGGGACCGCCTGCAGCGGGAACTCACCTCGCTGCAGCAGAGCATCGATCACATCAAGGAGATCGTCGGCATGCAGCAGTCGTACGCGACCACCAGCGGTGCGGTGGAGTCGCTCGATCCGGCCGCCTTGATGGAGGACGCGCTCCGCATGAACACGGGCGCCCTCGAGCGCCACCAGGTCACGTGCGTGCGCGACTTCCAACCCGTGCCACGGATGCGGGCGGAAAAGGCCAAGGTCCTGCAGATCCTGATCAATCTCATCCGCAATGCGAAATATGCCGCCCACGAGGGCCGCCAGGCGGAACGCACGATCACGCTCCGCATCGCGCCGGGTCCGGCCGGCCGCGTGCACCTGAGCGTGGCGGACAACGGCATCGGCATTCCCGCGCGCAACATGGACCGGATCTTCACCCACGGCTTCACCACTCGCCCGGGAGGCCACGGTTTCGGCCTGCACTCATCGCGCACCGCCGCGCGCGCCATGCAGGGTGAACTGACCGCACAGAGCCCCGGCCCCGGTCAGGGCGCGACGTTTACGCTGGACCTGCCGGTCGCGTGAGCAACGGCACGCCACGGAGCGATCCGCGAGACGACAATAACCCTCCTGGGAGCGCGGACGTCGTCGTCCGCCAGGATGCAAATGCGGACGAGGACGTCCGCGCTCCCCGGGGATGACTTGCCTCACCCGGGCTGCGACGAGTCCGCCGCGTTCCGAAACATCCGCGGCTTGACGCGCAGCAGTCCGGCGAGGCGCGTGAACGTTTCATCGGGGAAGCCCATCGCCCGCTTGATCCGGGCGTCGCGCTCGAGCGGATTCTCCAGCGTGGCGCTCGCCCGCCAGTCGCGCCACGACACCACGCCGCCCAGCCACATCGTCAGCGCACTCACCGGCACCGGCACGTCGCTGCCGTGCACGATGCGCGCGGCGAGTTCCGGTTCGACCATGCGGCGGATCGTCGCGGGCTTCCCGCGCAGGTTGCAGCACGCGAGGGCACTGTTGTCCCCGTAGAGCCGCGGGAATTTCCGCGTCATCGTCACGAACTCCTCGAAGTAACAGGGATCGAGGAACGCCATGCCGGTGCCGCTGTGGGCCGCGATGCAGGTCACGCCGATCTCGAGGGCGCGGGTCAGCACGCGCGGACTCGCCAGCCGGGCGTCAAGCACTGGCAGGGTCCGCTCGCTCCCCGTATGCGCCAGTAGAACCAAGCCGCTCTCGGCCATGCGTTCAAGGAAGCGGGTGTAGCGCGGATTGTTCCAGTCGATGTTCTGGCAATTGGGCAGGCACTTCAGCATCACCGCCCCGCCTTCGAGGCAGCGTTCCAACTCGTCCAGCGCATCGCGCCGCGCCGGATGAATCGACACCGCCGGCAGAAACTCCGGATGACGCCGGGCGAGCCCGAGCACGAAATCGTTCGGCACGTAGAACGAACCCACCTCCTCGATCGGTTCGCCGGTCTCACGATGCGGTTCGTCCTGCGCCAGGATCACCGCCGCGTCGAGGGACGACTCCCGGATGAAACGCAGCAGCTGCCGGGCGTAGATGCCATCCAGGTCCCCGCGGAGCGCCGATCGCGGCAGCCCCATGTTGCGCAACATGAGCGGCGCGCCGAAACGCGTGATTCCGCGCGGACGATACCAGCAGCCGGTGCCGCCCGTGCCGTTGCCGACGACGTGAATGTGGCAGTCAATCCGCATGGGGAGCAAAGGCGGGAGGCGAGAGGCTGGAGGCTAGAGGCGAGGGGCTAGAGGCTAGAGGTACGTTGGATTTGAGGCCGGGCTTGGGTCGGAACATGGCGTGGGGGCTTTGAGGACATATGTCTTCCCCTGTCTGCCCTCTCGCCTCCAGCCTCTCGCCCCTAGCCTCTCGTCTCCTGCAGCGCCAGTTCCCGGCACCGCTTGATGTCCGTCTTGCCGGTGCCCAGCATCGGGATGGCGTCCACGCGGCGGATGATTTTCGGTACCCAAAGGTTGGGTACGCCGAGTTCGCCCAGTTTGCTCCGGACGATTTCCGGCGTCACATCTTGGGTCGTGATCAGCACGAGCGCCTCGCCCTTGGCGGGATCGGGCACGCCGGTCACGAATGCCGCGATGCTCTCGAGCTGATCCCAGCCGAAGGCCTCGACGATCTTCTGCTCCACGGTTCCGTGCGGCACCATCTCGCCGCCGATCTTCGAGAACCGGGAGAGCCGGCCCTCGATGAACAGGAAACCCTCCGTGTCGAAGCGACCCAAGTCGCCCGTCACGAACCAGCCGTCGCGAAACGCCGCGCGGGTCTTGTCCGGATCATCCAGGTAGCCGCCGAACACGTTGGCGCCGCGGAAAAGGACGATGCCGGTTTCATGGAGGGACAGGTCCCGGCCGGTCTCCGGATCCACGATCCGCGCGGTCATGCCCGGCATCATGCGGCCGACCGAGCCGTGGCGCTTGCCCACCTGCGGCTCGTTGGTCGACGTGACCACGGGCGGATGCGGCTGGTTGATGTTGGCGGCCGGCGTCGTCTCCGTGAGTCCGTAGCCCTGCAGGATGTCGATGTGAAATTGCTCGAGGAAGGACTGGTGCAAGTCATCCGGGAGCTTCTCCGCGCCGGTGACCACGAGGTCCAGCGTCCGGAGCTCACCCGGCTGCGCCTTCTTCAGGATGGGGCGGACAAAGGTCGGCGCCGCGATCAGCACCGTCGCCTGCTCGTCGCGAATGGCGTCGATCATCTTGCGCGTCTCGAGCGGACTGGGAATGGTGACGACCCGGGAGCCGCGCAGCAGCGGATACCAGAGCGTGACCGTGAAACCGAAGCTGTGGAAGACCGGCAGGCAGGCGAGCAGCGTGCACGATTCCGGCAGGATCGAGAGCGACGAGATCTGCGCGCAGTTCGCGAGGATGTTGCGGTGCGTGAGGGCCACGCCCTTGGGTTCGCCCGAACTTCCGCTCGTGAAAAGGAGCCCGGCCTCCTCCCGGTCGCCCACCTTTGGCACCCCGAGGAGGCCCGCGCACCACTGGTTGGGCAGCAGCCAGGCCGCGAGCAGCCAGGGCAGCATCGCCTTCTTGCCGCCCGCCGCCTCGATCTCCGTCTTGAGATCGAGCGTGCGGTCGGGCCAGGGAAAGTTAGGCACCTTCGGCCGCATGGCGTCGGCCGAGATCACGGTCTTCACGCCCCCCAGCCGCAGGCTCGTCTCCAGCGCGGCCCGGCCGGCGGTGAAGTTCAGGTTCACGGGCACCTTTCCGGCGCACAGCACGGCGAGGTTGGCGATGAAGGCCCCGGCTCCGGTCGGCAGCACGATGCCCACGCGTTTCTCCGGCACGGTGGCGCGGATCCGGCGCGACAGCACCGCCGCGGCGGCGTAGAGCTGGCCGCAGGTGAGTTCCCGGCGCTGCAGCGTCCGGTCGACGATCGCCAGCCGGCCGGGATGCTTCGTGATGGAGCGCACGCACTCGCGGCCGAGATGGCGGCGCAGGATCGGGCGCTCGTTGAACGCCTGCTCGCCCAGGTCGAGCAACTGCCGCCGTGCCCACTCGGCGGATACCTGGTCCGGCGGCGTCGGCGGGCCGAAGGCGATGAACACCGGCGTCGGCTTGAGGCGCGGCGATTTCCAGAGGTACTTGTTGCCCGCGAACGAAAAGATCGAGCCCCACAGGCCGTCGATCGACGCCGGCATCACCGGCACCTGCGCGAGTCGCGCGATCAATTCGAAACCCGGCTTGATCTCGAGCAGCTGCCCGGTGCGCGAGATGTGGCCCTCGGGGCAGATGCATACGATCTCGCCGCGCTTGAGGGCGCGGACCGCCGCGCGGACACCCTCCATCGGATGCTCCGGCGCAATCGTCAGGCAGCCGCTCATGTCGAAGCACCAGTTGAAAAACCGGTTTCGCCGCAGGCCGCGGTAGCCGAGGAAGCGGATCGGCCGCGGGCACACCAGTTGCAGCACGACGACGTCGACGTAGGAGATGTGGTTGGAGATCAGGAGCACGCCGCCCGATTTTGGGAGCTGCTCCAGCCCCCGCGTACGCACGCGGTAAAGGACGCGGGCGATCAGGCTGGCGACGAGTTCGAGGAGGTACGGCAGGTAGGAGCGCCGTCGAAAAAGCGGGGTGGGCATGCGCGCTGGATCGTTATGCGGGGAACGGGAGTGGAAACTCAAAGGTTTTCGGCCGGGACCAACCGCCGGAAGCTGCCCGGTCCCGCCTCCCCGTCAACCCTGCTTGGCCGGTTCCGGACGACGACGCAGGTCGGCCGCGAGGGCGGCGAACCCGGGGAAATCGTTTTCCAGCCGACGAGTGTCGCGCCGGTGCCGCTCCGCCTCGCGCACCGCGCAGGCGGTCTGCAGCATCAAGCTGGGCCGGTCGGTCCCATAGACCCGGCGCTTCAACTGCAGGCGCGTGTAAGGCAGGTGACCGGAACCCTGGCCGGCGATCCACGCCGCCTCGCTCACCGTCTCGTCGCGACCGCACAGGTACCACGCCTCCATCGCCGGCACGGCCACCCCCACGGCGCGCAGCACGCGCTCCCGGCCGTTCACCGGCGGCAGCCGCCGCGTGGTCTGCCGGTAGACGGCGCGCAGCTGGCACATCCGGCAGTGCGGATGAAAATATCCGGGGGCGTCGTGGGTCTCGGTGTGCACGACGGAGTCGTCCGAGTCCACGACCACGACGAGCAGGTCCGTGTCGGTGTTGAAGTGCAGGTGCCGGATCACCGACGGCAGCACCTGGCCGACGTTGGGCCAGCCGCGGGCGCGGTATCCGGGACCCACATACGCCGGCCGCTCGCCGAGGACCGCCGCCACGAGCACCCGGAGCGCCGCCTCATCCGCCGGGGACTCGCTGAGCAACGCGACTTTCATCCCTCGTCCGGGACCCCGCCCAGGATGCCGCTATACCACATGTCACCCAGCGATCCCTCGCGCAGCAGCTCCGGCAGGTCGGGGCGGTCGATCAGCCGCGTGAAGGTCGCCGCGCGGCCGTGCTTGTGCGAAATGACGACTTCCTCGGGATGATCGCGGAACAGGTCGATGAAGTACGGGGAATGCGACGTCGTGATGACCTGCACCGGATGTCGGTCCGAGCCGCACGACTTCGGATAGCTGAGCCGGTACAGCACGTCCCGGATCTCGCGCAGCATCCGCGGATGGATGCCGCGGTCGACCTCCTCGATGCAAAGGATCCGCGGCGGATCGGGGTCGAAGGCGAGCGCGAGGATGCCGACGAGGTAGATCATGCCCTGCGACAGCTCCATCGCCGTGATGACGCCGTCATCCTGGAGCCGCAGGCCGAACTCCACCCGGTCGTCCGCGTGCTCCACCAGTTCGAGCGATTGGAACTCCGGCATCAGCCGGAGCAATTCCTCGGTCAGTCCGGAAAACGCCTCCGGGCTGCGGTCCCGCAGGTGGGCGAGGACGGCCGCCAGGTTGCCTCCGTCCGGCCCGAGCTCGGCGCCGTCGCTGCGTTGCGCCGTCCCCGCCATCGCGTCGTGATTCAGCACGTACGAGCGAATCGTGGCCAGATCCGCCCGCAGCGCCGGCCAGCGCCCGAGGTGCTGCGGGTCGATCGCGAGGGTGTCGCAGCGCACATCCGAAACGCAGCCCATCCGGGCGGTGATGCCGGCGTAGGGTTCGTCGAACTCCACCTCGATGTCCGGACCACCCTGCAACGGATGCCCGGACTCCTCGCCGCTCAGGCCCAGCTTCGACAGCGTGCGCAGCCGCACCACCGCCTCGATCAGGCTCGTCTTCCCGCTGCCGTTCGGGCCGATCACGACGTTGAACGGGGCGAGCACGACCCGCGTGTTGCGCAGGGCGCGAAAATTTCGGAACGCGATCGACGAGATCACGACCGCACTCTGCGCATCGCCCGCCGCGGTGGCAATGCCCGATCCCCGCCCTCCCCTCACCCCGACGTTGATTTCACTCCGCGCACCAAAACCCGCCCCGGCCGTTTGACCGCGGATTGCGCGGCGGGAGCGGACTTCTTCCCCTT
>JAEUHA010000093.1 GCA_016793535.1 Opitutaceae bacterium
GAAAGCTTTGCGGAGGTCACGCTGGCCACCCTCGAGGCGTATCCGGCCAATGGAATCGCACTCGAGAACTCCAAGGTGATTCTCGTCCAGCGGACGGGCTTCCGCGACCTGATCTGCCGCAAGCCGGAGCTGTCGCTCCACATGCTCGCGTCGATGAGCCTGCACCTGAAGCACCTCGTGCAGACGCTGCAGGACTACAAGGGCCGGCAGATCGAAGGCCGCCTCGCCGACTGGCTGCTGAAGCACTCCCCGCCCGGGGCGGAGTCCTTCGAGCTGCCGGTGACCAAGAAGAATCTGGCCGGACAACTCGGCGTCACGAGCGAAACGCTCTCGCGCACGTTTGCCCGCTTCCGCGACGAAGGTCTGATCCGCGTGGAAGGCCCGCGGGTGCACCTGCTCAACCTTGCCGGGTTACGCGCCTACATCGATCCGGACGTGTAAGCGTGGTGGGCCGGCGTTCATCGCTCTCCGAGCGCTTGCGCCACGCAACGCACCACGTCGGCCGCGCGACAGGTTTCCGCTTCCGGCCGCATGAACCGGGCGACCTCCGCTCCGTCCGCGGAGGGTCGCTCAATCACAAAACCGTCGACCCGGCCGCCGGCCTGGCGGGCGACCCTGGCGGCGTGCGTTCCGGACGACACGATGGCGAGCAAAGCCGGCCGACGCAGGGGTGGCGGTGAATCCGGGGCGAAACGGCGCGGGTCGAAATGGAGCGGCGGGTTTCCGCCTGGAGCGGTGCCGGCGCCACCGTCGTCCAGCGCGACCGGTTGCCACGCCACCAACCGGTCGAGCATCGCCGGCACCACGCGGGAATTGCCGGCACCCAGTAACACGGAATCCACGCGCGCCAGCATCGCCCCGAACAGCGAGGCGAGGATGCGGAGCGGCACCTTTTCCCGGAGATCTAGACCCACCACGCCGTTGTGCCCGTGCTTGGCGAGCGCCACTTCAATGAAGGTCGCGACGATCGTGAGCTCGACGACTTCCTCCGCCAACGATGTAAGGGGGCGAGGCGCGCTTCGGTGGCGTCGCACGGCGGATACTCCGCCCGGAATGAAATAGCGCGACTGGATGCGCCGGGCCGCAGCGCGGAGCGGACACCGGTCGAGTGCCCACCGAATCGCCCCACCGAAGTCACCCTGCCGCAGCCGACGGACGAGGATCGTGTTGAGCGCGGCGCCCGAGACCACGCCGAGCTGGCCGGCTTGGGCGACGACGCGGGCGAGGTGCCAGTTTGACACCTCGCGGATCTTGCCGCCTCGGACGTTGGCGGAAGGCGAGACGCAACCGGAGGCCGGGTTCGGTGGGAAAACCATGACCCATCCTAGGAGAAAAATCGTCCGCCGGCTTTGATGCAGATCAAGCCACCCTGCAATTCGCTTCGACGGATGAGCGCGCGCCGCTACGATCCAATGACAATGTCGACCCACGGGGATCCAATCGCTGAGTTCAAAGGGTGGCTGGAGGATGCCACGCGTGCCGGAGCGGCCGAGCCGACGGCGATGGCGCTCGCGACCTCGGACGCGGACGGTGTGCCCAACGTGCGCATGGTGCTGCTCAAGCACGCTGATGAGGCCGGATTCGTCTTCTACACGAATCTGGAAAGCCCGAAGGCGGAGGAACTGCGGGCGCGGCGCTGGGCGTCGCTCTGTTTCTACTGGCCGGAAACCAAACGGCAGGTGCGGGTGCGAGGGAAGGTTCTGGCGGTGACGGAAGCCGAGGCCGATGCCTACTTCGCGACGCGTCCGCGCCTCAGCCAGATCGGCGCGTGGGCGTCGCGGCAGTCGCATCCGATGGCCCACCCGCTCGAACTCGAGCAGGCGTGCGCCGGCGTGGTGCTGCGCCACCCGCTCGGCGCCGTGCCGCGGCCGCCGTTCTGGTCGGGTTTCCGCGTCGTGCCGGACCGCATTGAGTTCTGGACCGAGCGGCCATTCCGGCGCCACGAGCGGAGGCTATACGCGCGTGACGGCGCCGGCTGGAGCCTGCAGCGGCTGTTTCCCTGAGTCGGACGATCCGACCGGCATTCAAATTAACGATGAGAACGAAAGCGCTGAAAGGTGGAGCCGCTTGACCTCAAGCGGCTGCAGATGGCTCGGTCGAAGGTCAGCCGCTTGGGGACAAGCGGCTCCACCTCGACTGCAACGTTCCGGCTGAAGTGGAGTCGCGGCGGAGGGCCGCATCTCCTCATTCGACTCGGAAACCGGCGTCCGGCTCGAAAGTCACCACGTGCAGCCGGCGCGGCTCGGCGTTGAGCGTGCCGGACCAGCGCAACGGGCTGGCGCCCGGCCCAGTGACAATCTCAATTGCGATGGCGCGCGGGCCCGGCGCCAGCGGCTGGCGCCACTCGGCCAGCGCGGGACCGTCCTGCGAGATGCCCTTGGCCCGAAAGGTGCGCTCCGCGGTGACGCCGTCGATCGTGACCCGCACGATGACCGGCGCGCGGTGCGGTTTCTCTGTGGATCGGCCGCGCATGTGCACGGGTTTCGCCGCCTCCGCTGCCGGATCGACGGCGCCAGTCTGCCCGCGGTCGCCCAGGGCCTTGAAGGAAAACACAAACTCCGGACCGGACGGCGCGGGATTCTCCACCCGCAGGTGGCTGGGCGCGAGGGTCGCGGCGGCCACCAGGACGGCGAGGACCCCGGCGGCGGTCGCGACCGCGAGCGGATGGCGTCGCCGGGAAACGGATACGGCGGGTTCCTCGCCGGAGCGAAACGCACGGGCGGCGCGGCGCAGTTCCGCCGGCCGGGCCGGGTCGTAATCGACGACCCGCCACGCGGCGAGGCCACCGGCCCGTTCGACGCGAAAGGCGGGTTTCCGTTCTCCCGCGAGACGGTCGAGCACCCAGCGGTTGCCATCACGCGCGGCCGCCTCTGCGCGCGCGTCGCGCACGATCAGCACGCCGCGGATGCCATCGCGCAGCAGGTGCTCGACAAACTTGGGCCGCATCCAGGAAGCGGTCGGCACGACGTGCACCTGATAGTCCGGCAAACGCTCCCGCCAGCGGGCAGCGTGCAAAAACGCGAGCGGGCCGTCGATGTCGCCGGCGACGAACGCGACCCAGACCGGCCCGCCGGCGGCGCGCGCCGACGCGATCTCCGCGGCCAGGCGGGTTTCCTCCCGATACGTGTCGAACCACGGCAGCACGATGCCCTCCGAGTCGCACGATCCGGCGCACACCCCGCAACCGACGCAGCGGGCGGAATCGACCTGGGCCTGGGAGGGAAAGCGTTTCCCATCCGCGCGCGGCACCATCGTCACGGCATCGAAGGGGCAGTCCTGCACGCACTGCGTGCAGGCGTGACAGCGTGCAGGCTCGACGACGGCCTGATACGAGACCGGCGGTCGGCGCCGGCCGAGCAGCCAGGGAATCGCGGCCGCGGCCGCCGTGGTGCCCAAGAGCGCGATCCACAGGCCGACGTGCTCGAAGCGCAGCGCGAGCGCCAACGGGGTCAGGTACCAGGCGTCCACGGTGAACACGGACGCCTTCACCGCCATCTGCGCCGGATCGTCGAGCGGCGCCGGCACCACGATGCTGGCGAGGGCGACGCCGACCGAGAGCGCCACCGTGACCGGCCAGCGCGGGAAGAGTCTCACCCGACTGACGCGCAGGAGATGCAGCGCCAGGCCCACGGCGATGGCCAGCGGGAGCAGCATGTGCAGGAAAAAGACGACGAAGAACAGCAGGCTCGGCACCATCCGATCCGCCACGAAGAGCCGCCCAAGCGGTTCACCGAACACCGGCAGGGCGTCGAGCAGTCCCATCGAGGTCGCCGCGACCTGTTGCGCCGGCTGATCCCAGACCAGCCAGTAGCCGGTCCAGCCAATGAACCAGACCAGTGCACTCAGGCCGACACCCGTGACCCACGGCAGCCAGCGGGCCCCGCTGAACTTGCGGGCGAAGAGCACGCGCGCGGCGTGGAGCAGAATGAGCAGCATCGCGAGGTCCGAACTGTAGCGATGCACGGCCCGGACCCAGCCGCCGAGACTCCGTCCGCCCAGCGTGGCGAGCGAGTCGTAGGCGGAGGTCAGGCTGGGCGAGTACCAGATCAGGAGCGCGACGCCCGAGACGATCGCGACGCTCAGCGCGACATTGGCCGCCGCGCCGGCCTGGGCGAGGGGATTGAATTCGTGCGGCAGCCAGCGTGCGATCAAGCCGTCGACCCAGGCGCACGCCCGGTCGATGCGGGCCAGCACGGTTTCGCCGCGCACCGCCGGTGCCGGCAGGCGGGGCGCCGGCGCAGCCGCGGCCTCCGCCGCGACGCCGGTGTCCGGTCCGTTCATGGCGCCCCCGACTCCCGCGCCAGCGCCACCAGACCCTCGCGCAGCCAGGAACGGTGGCGCTGGTCGAGCGTGAAGCGGTACGCGATCTCGCCCCGCGCATCGAGCAGCAGGAAGAGGTTCGCGTGTTCGATGACGCCGGTCTGCGGATTTTTCCGGCGGGCGAAACCGAGCCGGGTCAGCGCGTCGTGCATGCCCGCCGGCTCGCCGTTGACGTAACGAAACTCAGGATACTGAAAGCCGTAACCCTCCGTGACCCGGTCCATCAGTTCCAGGGTGTCCTCCTCCGGATTGAGCGAGATCGCCACGATGGCGAGGCGCGCGCGGAGTTCCGGGGGCAGTGACGCGATCAGCTTCCGTGTCTCGAGCAGAATCTCGGGGCAGGTGACCGAACACATCGCGTAGATGCCGGTGACGATCACGACGCGGCCGCGCAGTTCGTCGAGGGCGAAGGGGCGCCCTTTCTGGTCGACGTAGCGGAAGTCCGGCACGGCGAGCCGCGTGCGGATGCGCTCGCCGGGGAACGGCAGCGGCGCGTCGGCGTTCGCGTCGGGACGGCCGTAGGCGTAGAGGGCGGCCATCACGCAGACGGCGGCCAGCGCGCCGGCGACGGCGGTCCGGCCATGCCGTGCCCAGCCGGACCGGGTGCGCAGCGGAACCAGACCGCGGCGCCAGAGCCAGGCGGTGACCAGCGCGACGAATGCGGGCTCGACCAGCATGACCCACACGGCGGCCCACTCCATGCCGCCGGTGCGGGGATCGTAGTCGAAACACCATTGCTTGAACTCGCGCGCAAACCCACCCCACGCGCCCGTGCTCTCCGGTGCGAAGATCACCGCCAGCAGGAACACCTCGTACACCGTGGCGGCCGACAGCAGGAAGAGTGGTAGACCGGTGCCGGTGAAGAAGCCCCGCACGCCGCGGTCGTGGCCCGTCGGGGCGTCGTTGAGCGTGATCGCAGTCATGCGGGCCTGGTCGCGTTTAGGTTCAGCGCACCGGCCACACGTCGGCCAGGGCTTTCCAGTTCGCGAAGTAGTACACGGCGAAGCAGGCGAGGAATACCGCGGTGAGCGCGATCGTGCCCTTCATCGACCAGTGGTCGTCGGCCAGTGAGCCCTCGCGGGAGCCGACGAGTGCCTGCGCTGTTCCCCAGTCGGCGATCGGCCGGCCGGCATTGCGCTCGCCGAAGAGGATCGTGCCGACGCAGAGCACCACGAAGAGCAGCAGCCCGGTCACGGCGAGAATGGCGCCGACGCCCATCGCGCCGAGGAACAGATGCGCCGCCGGACCGAACACGCCGGCCGGCTCGATGTCGTACACGCGCCGCGGCACCCCGAGCGACCCGGCGAACGACATGCCGAGTGAGACCATCAGAATGCCGCCGCCGAACAGCCACGGCTGCAGCCGCGCGGCCCCGCGCCAGATGAAGTCCCGGCGGAAGATCAGCGGGATCACGTAATACGTCACCGCCATGAACGCGAGGGTCGTGCCGCCCACGACCGTGGCGTGGAAATGACCCGTGATCCGGAGCGTGTTGTGCGCGATGATGTTGATCTGCTGCGTGCCGAGGGTGACCCCGGTGATGCCGCCGATGAAGCCGAAGATCAGCACCGAGAGCACAAAGCCGGAGAAGGCGGGATTGCGCCACGGGGCATTCATGACCCAGCCGAAGAGGCCCTTGATGTGACCCTTCTCCCGCATCGCCACCTCGACCGAGGCCGGAACGGTGAAGCCGTGGATCATGGAGGCGAGTACGGCGAGGTACATCGCGTACGAGGTGTTCCAGATCTTCCAGGTCGCGCCTACGCCGGGGTCGACCAGCAGGTGGTGGGCGGAGGCGAGGTTGATGAAGAGAATATAGAGCACGAACGCCCCGCGGCAGACCGTCTCGTTCACCGGTTTGGCGCCGGTCGAGAGGTTCGCGATCAGGTACCAGATCGCGACCATGGCGCAGACGTTGACCTGCTGTGACTGATGGCCGAGGCCCCACCAGATCATCCGGTACCACATGGGGTCGGGCTGGGCCGTCCAGCCCATCGAAAACGTGAACGTCGGGATCATCACGATCGCACCATGCAGCAGCGTGACGACCGCGATGATGGCCGCCGCGAGCGCGCCGAAGGTCACCAATGGGATGGACCCCTCGTACGTGCGGTCGCGTTTGGCGACGTAGAGCGTGGCGAAGAAATTGAACACGCCAATCAGCGTGCCGACCGCGACGAGGATGATGCCGAGGTAGAACAGCGGGTGGGCGAGCAGAGGCAGGTAGCTCGTCATGAGGACGTCGGCCTTACCCTGCAGGATGACGACGTTCACCATTATGGCGCCCGACAGCATCATTCCGAACGACAGCCACGCCACTTTCCCGGAGAACAGTCGCGACTTCAGCGGCACCGTGCAGGCGAAGTAGAGCACGGCCACCTCGAAGAACAGGATCCAGAAGATGAGCATGTTGAGCCCGTGGAACGTCAGGATCCGGTAGAACCAGTCGACGCGCAGCAGGTGGACGACCTGCCAG
>JAEUHA010000103.1 GCA_016793535.1 Opitutaceae bacterium
ATTTCCCGTGGGCGGGCGCCCCCCCTGTTCGGTTTTAAACACCGGGGGGTGGGGGGCGCCCCCGCTCCCAGGGAATTCAGCCTGAAGCACGTGCGACATGATCACGTTCAAAGTCGCCCCACCTGGCCCACGGTGAGGCCGCCGTCGACGACGAGCACCTGGCCGGTGATGTAGGCGGACGCGGCGGAGAGCAGGAACACGGCGGCGCCGGCACAGTCGGACGGTTCGCCGATGCGGCCGAGCATGATCTTCTTCTCGTAGAGGCGGCGGGTCTCGGGTTGTTTGCCCGTGAGCCAGCCGTTGGTCAGCGGCGTATGAATGAGTCCCGGCGCGATGCCGTTGACGCGGATGCCGTGGGGCGCGAGCGAGTGGGCGAGGGAGCGCGTCAGCATTACGAGCGCGCCCTTCGACGTGTCGTACGCGGTGGAATCCGGTTCGGATTGAAAGCCGTTCGTCGAAGAGACGATGAGGACGGCGCCGGAGCGCTGGCGGGCGACCAGGGCGCGGGCGAAGGCCTGGACGACAAAAAACGTGGCGCGGACGTTGAGGTTCATCGTGCGGTCCCACTCGTCCGCGCCCATGTTGAGGAACGGAACGTCGAAGAAACTCCCGGCATTGCAGACGAGAAGGTCGAGGGCCGGCTGCGCGTGGAGGGCGGCGTCGACGAGGGCGGACGGAGTCCTGTCCTGAAACAGGTCGCCCGCCACGTACGCCGCCCCGGCCGGCACGCTGTCGGGTCGCGCGCCCGGCCCATGAAACACCACGGCGGCGCCGGCGGAGCGCAGGCCGAGGGCGATGCCGTGGCCGATGCCCTGGGTCGAGCCGGTGACGAGGGCGGCGCTAGTCGCGAGCGAGAATGCGTTCATCCTTGAGGCGGAGGAGATCGAGCAGGTTGGAGTGGGCGATCGCGGCCCGCGCGTCGGCGGAGAGCGCGTAAAGGCAGTCAGTCTCGGCGGCGTAGGTGCTCCGGAGGGAGACAAAGGAGTCGCCGTCCCTGGCCACGTAGCTCTGGAATGGCGTGTCCGAACCCCAGAGCAGTTTCTTCGGATACGCCGCCGCCATGGCTGCGAGCACGGCGGTCGGGTCGCGGTAGTCGGCGGGAAAGCGGCGCTCTGCCGGAGCCACGTAACGGAGGCCACGGAGCACGCCCTCGCAATGAATCCGGTGGGCGGAGCAGTCGAACCACGTGTTGGGCAACTCGGCCACGCGGTCGAGGCAGGCGCGGTCGAACCGGCAGGAATGGGCGAGACAGAAGCGCACGTGCGGGTTCGCGGCGGCGATGTCGAGAATGTCGGACGCCTGGGACCAGATGTCGTCCGGCGCGACGCTCGAGTGGATCAGGAACGGAAGGTCCAGCTCGGCGGCCAGGTCGAGGAAGCCGCGGCCCACCGTGAGCAGCGAACGGATCTCCGCCTGGATGATCGTGGGCTGGATCTTCAGGCCGTAAAAGGGGAACTCCCGGTGCAACTCGCGCAGCCGCCTGACCTGGGCCGCGGGCTCACGCGCCGGGTCGAGGATCGCGAACGGCAGCGTGTACCGCCCGAGGTCCGGATAGAGATCGTAGATCTCGCGCAGCATCCGCTCGTTTTCGAACGCATACGGGACTGCTTCGCAGCCGCCCGGAACGAGCTTCGCCCGGCGCATGGCGGGCACGTCGAAACTCAGGTTGGACACCATCGGGAACACGACCCAGCGGTCGACGCGACAGTGCCGTCCCTCGGTCACGAGCGCCGGCAGGTCCTGCGCATAGGGATGGTAGCCGTTGAGGTAAAAGAACAGGTCGACGCCGAGATGATTGTGGCAGTCGAAGAGCAGGGGAGTCATTTTGTTTGACGAGACAGGCATTCCGCATTGTGAAACGGTCCGCAAGCCAGAAACCATGAGCATCGCCGTTCTTGACCGCGCCTTCAGCATCCTGGAGGTGCTCGCCCGCTCCCGCCGGGCGCTCACCCTCGCGGAACTGGCGGAGGAAGGGCGGCTGCCGAAGCCCACGGTGCACCGGATTCTGAAGAGCCTGCGGGACCTGGGCTACGTGGAGCAGGAGGATCGCGGCGGGGCCTACGAACTGACCGGCCGGCTGGCCTCCCTGCGGGAGTATGGACGGGACGAGGCGCTCCGGGAAAAGGCCCGGCCCCTGATGGAGCGGCTGCATGCCGCCTTTGACGAGACCGTCAACCTGGGCCTGCTCGAGGGCATTTTCGTCCGTTACGTCGGCGTGATCGAGACGACCCAGCCGCTGCGCTGGATCGTGAAGCCCGGGGCGCGCGACTCCTTTCGGACCACCGCGCTCGGGCGCGCGATCGTCGCCCACCTCCCGGGGGAACAGCAGTCCCGCCTGGTGACCAAGGCCTGTGCCGCCCTGCCGGCGCGCGGCCGAAAGGCGGCGCGCGCCGTGCTCGAAGCCGAGCTCGCGGCCACGCGCGAACGGGGCTACGCGTTCGAGGAGGAGGAGACGGTCGCCGGCGTCGCCTGCCTCGCGGTGCCCCTGACGGCGCTCGGCGAGCCGCTGGCCGCGGTGAGTCTCTCCGTTCCCGTGCACCGGTTTCCGGTCCGCCAGCGCCAGGCCATGGTTGCCGCGCTCCTGCCCAGGCGGGAGTCCCGCGCGGCCAACGGCTGATCCCCCTTCCCATGCCCTATTCCTTCCCTCGCTCCGAGGCGTTGTTTCGCCGCGCCCAGCTCTGCATCGCCTCCGGCGTCAACAGCGGTATCCGGAAACTGGAGGCGCCGGTGCCGCTCTATTTCGCGCGCGGCAGCGGCCCGAACCTCTGGGACGTCGACGGCAACCACTACCTCGACTTCCAGTTGGGCCAGGGCGCGCTGCTCTACGGCCACGCGCCGGCCGGGCTGGCGGAGGCGATCGCGAACCAGGCCCGCCTGGGCACCCACTGGGCTGCCCAGAGCGAACTCGAGCTCGAGGTGGCGGAGCGACTGCAGCGGATGCTGCCGTCGGCGGAACTCGTGCGCTTCAACAATTCCGCCACCGAGGTGGTGACGGCCGCGTTCCGGCTCGCCCGCGCCCACACCGGCCGGAAACTGATCCTGCGGTTCGAGGGACACTACCATGGTTGGGCGGACGAGGGTCTGGTCGGTTTCGCGAACCCCGTGGACACCTGGGGCGACGAGGAGAACCCGGCGCGCACCCACCCCAGCAAGGGCGTGATCCCCGAGGTGCTGGAGCAGTTCGTGGTGGCGCGTTGGAACGACGTCGCGCACCTGCGGCGCCGGGTCGACCAGTTTCGCGGTCAGATCGCCGCCATCGTCTTCGAGCCGGTGCTGTGCAACACCTGCTGCCTCGAACCCGTCGAGGGCCTGCTGGCCACGATCCGGGAGCTCTGCGACCGGGATGGCATGTTGATGATCTCCGACGAGACGATCACCGGCTTCCGTTTCGGCGCGGCCTGCGCGCAGGGTTACTATGGATACCGGGCCGACCTCACCGTGCTCGGCAAGGCGATCGGCGGCGGCACGCCGTTCGCCGCCCTCGCGGGCACGAAGGCCGCCATGGCGAAGATCCTCTCGGGTGAAGTCGTCCATGCCGGCACGCTCAACGCCAATCCGCTGTGCCTGGCGGCGAGCAAGTGGTGTCTCGACGAAGTGCTCGCCCAGGGACCGGAGTTTCCGGCGGCGGCGATTTCGCTGGGCCGGCAGTTGATGTCGGGATTGTCGGCCCTGGCGGACGAATACGGCGTGCCGCTGCGGCCGCAGGGCCCGGGGCTGATCTTTCATGCCGTGATGCTGAAAGCCGGCGCCGCCGAGGGCCCGATCCGGGACTATCGCGACTACGTGCGCCGCCACGATGCCCCGCGCTGGGCGCATCTGCGCCGCTGCCTGCTCGAGGAGGGAGTCCGGGCCATCGAGCGTGGCATCTGGTCGATCAGCACCACGCACGCTGCCGCGGATATCGGCGAGGCGCTGCGCCGGGCCCGCGTGGCGTTCGGGCGCCACGCCGCGACGTGGAAGGCACCGTAGGACGGCGGAATTGAAAGTCTCAGGTTGAAAGTGGAAAGCGTGACGACCGGGAGCGCGGCGGGTTTTCGACTTTCCCCCTTCGACTTTCAACCGCGCCTTGGTTCGATCACCGGATCGGCAACGATGTCATGAAGCCCCGCATTCTCACCGCCGGCCTCTTCCACGAGACCCACACCTTTCTCGACGAGCTGACGCGCTGGGAGGATTTTTCCGTCGTGTTCGACGCGCACGTGCTGGCGCGGCGGGGCGACGGTTCGCCGACCGACGGCTTTCTATCCGCGGCGCAGGAACTCGGCTTCGAGGTCATTCCGACGCTCGACGCCCGGGCCACGCCGAGCGGGATGGTGGCGGACGCGGCGTTCGAGCGCTACTGGACCGAGTTTGAACGGCGGGCTCGGCCGGCGCTGGCGGCGGGCGTCGACGGCATCTTTCTCGTCCTCCACGGCGCGATGGTGACCGAGTCGCATGCGGATCTCGAGGGCGAGTTTCTCACCCGGCTGCGCGCCCTGCCGGGGGCCACGGAAGTCCCGCTGTTCGGCGTGCTCGACTTGCACGCCAATGTGACCGCCCGGATGTGCCGCCTGGCGAACGGGCTCGCGATGTATCGGGAAAACCCGCACACGGATGCGCGGGCGGCCGCGGTGCGCGCGACGCAGCTCCTGGGTCGCGCCCTGCGCGAACGCGTCGTGCCGCGGATGGTTTGGTGTCGTCCGCCCCTGATGTGGGCCCCTCCGGGCACAGGTACCGGCGCCGATCCGATGCTGGCGCTGGAGCGTTGGGCACGCCAGGTGGAGCGGGAGCGTCCGGAGATCTGGGAATGCAATGTGGCGGCGGGATTCTCGTTCGCCGATACTCCAGTGACGGGATTTTCACTCTGCGCGATCACGGTCGGGTCCGAGACCGGCGCGCAGGCGGTGCTGGCGGGCGGGGCCCGGCTTGCTTGGTCGTTGCGGGAGGGGGGCAACATCGTGTATCCGGCGGTTGAATTCGTCGTGGCGCAGCTCGCCGCGAAGCCGCCGGCGGCGGGGCCGGTGCTGCTGGTGGAGCCGGCGGACAACATTGGCGGAGGCGCGCCCGGTGACGGCACCGGCGTGCTGCGGGCGCTGCTGGCGCACCGGATTCCCCGCAGTCTCGTGGTCATCAACGATCCCGGGGCGGTCGCGGCGCTGGCACCGGTTGCCCTCGGCGCCGCCTGCAAGGTCGAGGTGGGGGGACGGAACTGGCGCGGCGATGCCGGACCCGTGCCGCTGGCCGCGACGCTCGTTGCGCGCAGCGACGGCCGCTTCGCGCTGGAGGACGCCAACAGCCACCTCGCGTCGATGAGCGGCACCCGCTTCGACATGGGGCCGTGCGCGGTGATCCGGAGCGAAGGCGTGACCGTGCTGCTGACGAGCCGGAAGACGCCGCCATTCGATCTTGGGCAGTTGCGCAGCCAGGGCCTGGAGCCGCGCGAGTTCGCCGTGATCGGCGTCAAGGCAGCCGTGGCGCACAAGCGGGCGTATGATCCGATCGCGCGCGCGTCGTATTACGTCGACACCCCCGGGCCGTGTTCGAGCAATCTCGCCACGTTTCCGTGGCGCCGGCTGCGCCGGCCGGTCTGGCCGATCGATGCCGACACCGGCTTTGCCTGCGAATTTTCATGAGTACCAACGTCACCTATCCCCGCGACGCCGACACCCCGACGTCGCACCTTCCCTTCAGTCCCGTCGTTCGCGTCGGCGACCTCGTGCTCGTCTCGGGCCAGGCATCCGTGGATGCGACCGGCAAGCTCGTGCCCGATACCTTCGAGGGCGAGTTCCGCCGTTCGATCGAGAACATGCGGCAGGTGCTCAAGGCGGCGGGCTGCGACCTCAAGGATGTCGTGCAGACGCGCAACTACGTCCGCGACCCCGCCGACGTCCCGCGCTACAACGAACTCTATCGCGAGTATTTCACCGCGCCGTACCCGACCCGCACGACGATCACGAACTGCCTGCCGCCGACGCTCAAGTACGAGGTCGAGTGCGTGGCAGTGGCGCGCCGTTGAGCCGGTGCAGGGTGGGGCTGCGGCCGTCTCCGTCCGACCGGTTCACCAGGCGCCGGTGCGCTTGAACGCGGCGTGAATGGCGAACGCCTCGGCGGCCGCGACTCCCGCCTGGGCGCCGCGGGTTTGGTACTGGAGACGCATCAGGTCCCGCAGCGGGGAAAAATCGCGATCCTGGCTGCGTGAGAGCTGGCTCCGGTGGCACGCGAGCATCTGCTCCTTGAGCGGTGCGAAGGCGGTCACGTCGACGTAGAAGCCCGGGGAAAACTGGTGCAGGGTGATCGTGTCCATCCACCACAGCGCCGGCGCCCGCTCCAGCGCGGGCAGGCGGGTGCGATAGCCCTGCGAGGCGCAGGCCCACGTGGCGATTTCCGTGAGCGCCGAGGCGGCCCGGTGGTCCGCGTGATAGTCGGTCGCGGCGTGGGCGAGCACGAGGGTCGGCTGGAAGCGGCGCAGGATGTCGAGCAGGCGCCGGCGTTGCGGGATGCCGTCCTGCAGTTCGCCGTCGTTGAAGCCGGCGAGCATTAGCTCCGCCCCGAGCAGCGCAGCGGCCTGCGCCATCTCGCGGCGGCGCACCGCGGCGAGGTGGCGGATCGGGCGGTCGGGCTGGCCCTTGTCGCCGCGACAAAGGACACAGATGCCGATGACGGCACCGTCCGCCCTGGCGCGCGCCAGCGTGCCGGCACACAGCAATTCGGCGTCGTCGGGATGTGCGACCACCGCGAGCACCCGTTCGTGATCGAAGCGCAGTTTCATCGTGAAAAGGGGCGGCGGTCAGCGCAGCCGGATCTGTGGTGGCGCCGCGACGTAGTCCGCCACGGTGATCATCGCATCGGGATGCCGGCGCAGCAGCGAGGCCGGACAGGCGGCCGAGACCGGACCGTGCAGCACGCGCCGGACGACCGCGCTCTGCCAGGGGCGGTTGCAGTAGAAACGCAGCCGGCGGGCCGCGAGAATCTCCCTCATGCCGACCGTCACCGCGCGGCGCGGGATGAGCCCGATTTCGCCGCCGACCGTGACCGAGTTGATCGTGCGGGTCTCCCGGGCGAGGGGAAGCACCCGCGTCGGAAGCTCGGCGAACGCCTCCACGCTCAGGGTGACGCCCGGCTCGGGCGGCTCGTTGAACGCGATGTGCCCGTTGATGCCGATGCCGCCGAAGCAGGCGTCGACACCGCCGCGGGCTGCGATGCTCCGCGGTACCGCGGAGCAATCCTGCGGATCGGGAAACACGCGCAGCGCGGGCCGCGGCGCCAGCGCGGGATCGAGGAGATCGTAGAACGCCCGATCCATGTAGCCGCGAAAGCTCAACGGGTGGTCGGCCGGGACGAACCGGTCGTCGTCGGTCAGGTATTCGTCCATGTTGATCAGCATCACGTCGCGGCAATCGATCCGCTCCGCGTTGATCGCCTGCGCCAGGAGGGGGAACTGGTCCACTGGTCCGACCGGCACGATGAGCGTCGCGGCGCCGCCGAGGCGTTGCGCGGCCAGGATCTCCTGCTTGATCGCGTCCGCCAGGTCGCGGGCCAGGGAGGTCATGTCGCCCAGCGTCCGCACGCGCACGGAAGTGCCGCGGCCCAGCTCAGCGGCGGGAATCGTCAGGTAGTCGTACACGGGAAGGATGCCTGTCCTCTACTGGAGGACGAGGGACGCGTGCCTGGTGTCGAGGAACGCCTCCAGGCCCTCGCTCCCGAGTTCGCGGCCCCAGCCGCTCTGCTTCACCCCGCCGAAGGGCGCGTTGCTCGTCGTGGG
>JAEUHA010000129.1 GCA_016793535.1 Opitutaceae bacterium
GCCATGAACCCGATCATCAAAGAAATCACCGCCTCCCAGGTGAAAAAAGACACCACGCCGTTCAAGGTCGGCGACGGTGTGCGCGTGCACACCAAGGTCCGTGAAGGTGACAAGGAGCGGGTGCAGATTTACGCGGGGATCGTGATCGCCCGCAAGGGATCGGGCATCCATGAGACGTTCACCGTCCGCCGTCTCAGCTACGGCGAAGGCGTCGAGCGCGTTTTCCCGGTCAACTCGCCCAACATCGAGAAGATCGAGGTCGAGCGCGAGTCCGAGCCGATGCGCGCCCGCCTTTACTACCTGCGCAACCGCACCGGCAAGGCCGCGGTCGCGATCAAGGAAAAGGATCGCGCGGCCGAGATTCACGCCGAGAAGGTCGCCGCCAAGGCCACGACGCCCGCGGCTCCCGCCGCGGAACCGGCGAAGGCTTAAGGTCGCCGGATCCACTGCTATTTTTGCTCAAGCGAGCTCCTCACCGGGCTCGCTTTTTTGTTGGCGGTTCATGCCGCCCGACGGGACCGGGCATCAAGCCGTTGGGGAGGAGGGCCCGGAGAGCGCTGAGATCTGACGCAGAGCGTGATCTCCGCGCCCGTCCTCCGCGCTCTCCGGTAAATCCGCCGGGACCCGAAATCATGCCGTCGGAAACGTCGCGCCGGGCGGTTTGTAGAACGGTCCCCACATATCGCGGGGACAGGTTCGAATTTACGTCGATGAAATTCGGGCTTTCCCGATGCCATGCCGATGTCTACGTCTAGCCGGATTTTCCTCATGACGCTGCAAACTCATCTCCTCGCCAAAGCTGCCAACCAGGCCCGCGGGCTTGCCATCGATGCCGTGCATGCCTGCTCCTCGGGCCACCTGGGACTGCCGCTGGGCGCAGCGGAGATCGGGGCCGTGCTTTTCGGCCATGCGCTCGTGCACAACCCGGAGCGTCCGCGCTGGATGAACCGCGACCGCTTCGTGCTCTCCGCGGGACACGGCTCGATGTTCCTCTACGGCTGGCTCCACCTCAGCGGCTACGACGTGCCGATCGAGCAGGTGAAGAAATTCCGGGTCCTGCACAGCGTCACCCCGGGGCACCCCGAGTTTCACGAGACCCCGGGCGTGGAATGCACCACCGGTCCCCTCGGCCAGGGCGTCGGCAACGCGGTGGGCATGGCCCTCGCCGGACAAATGGCCGCCGCGCGCTTCAATACGGCTGAACATGCGATCTTCGATTATCACGTCGTGTGCCTGGCCGGCGACGGCTGCATGCAGGAAGGCGTCGCGATGGAGGCGGTCGCGTTCGCCGGCCACCAGAAGCTCGACAACCTGATTCTCATCTATGACGCGAACGACGTGACGCTCGACGCGATGGCGGCGAAGACGCAGAGCGAAAACCCCGCCGCGCGTTTCAAGGCCATCGGCTGGGACGTGCAGACGGTCGACGGCCATGACCTGCCCGGCTTCCTGAAAGCCTTCAACAAGGCGAAGAAGACCAAGAGCGGAAAGCCCCAGCTCATCATCGCGAAGACCCTCATCGGCAAAGGCATTCCCGAAGTCGCCGGTACGGCGAAGGGCCACGGTGAAGGCGGCGCGAAATTCGCCGACGGCGCGCGCGCCGGGCTCGGCCTGCCCGCGGACCAGCATTTCTTCGTCAGCGACGACGTCCGCGGCTACTTCGCCTCGCACAAGGAGCGCCTGGTGCGCGCGTGCAACAAGTGGGCGAAAAAGTACAAGGCCTGGGCGGCAGCGAACCCGGAGAAGGCGGCGCTGCTCGAATCGCGCGACCAGGCGCCCGTGGCGTCGGCGCTCCTGGAGAAGATTCCGGCGTTTCCGGCCGACGCGAAACTGGCGACGCGCGCGGCGGGCCGCGACGTGCTCCAGCCGATCGCCGCCGCCCTGCCGCTCGTCATCGGCGGCAGCGCCGACCTCTACGGTTCGACACTCAATTACATCGCGGCCGACCAGGACTTCGATCCGGGTCACCGCACCGGACGCAACATCCGCTTCGGCATCCGTGAGCACGGCATGGCCGCGATCGCCAATGGTGTCGCCTATGACGGCCTGTTCCGTCCGACCATCGCGACGTTCCTCGTGTTCGCGGACTACTCGCGTCCGTCGATGCGCCTCGCCGCGCTCGCGAAGCTGCCCGTAGTCTATATCTACACGCACGACTCGGTCGGAGTGGGAGAGGACGGCCCCACCCATCAGCCGGTGGAAACGATCTCCGGCCTCCGGGTGATTCCCAACCTCGACCTGATCCGCCCGGCGGATCCGGAGGAAACCGCGGGCGCGTTTGCCGCGGCCCTCGAGCGCGCCGACGGGCCGACGCTCATCGCCCTGACGCGCCAGGCGCTGCCGACGCTGAACGACATTCCCCTGGCGGTCCGCCGCGAAGGGACGCTGAAGGGCGGCTACATCGCGCTGAAGGAATCGGCGCCGCTGACCCACATCCTCATCGGCACGGGCAGCGAACTTCAGCTCGCCCTGGCCGCGGCCAAGGTGCTCGGCGCGGGCGTCCGCGTCGTTTCACTCCCCTGCACGCAACGGTTCGACCGTCAGTCGGCCGAGTATCGGGAGAGCGTGCTGCCCAACGCCTGCCGCAAGCGGGTCGCGGTTGAGGCCGGAGTGACGGTGCTCTGGCACAAGTACGTCGGCCTCGATGGCAAGGTGGTCGGCATCGACCGCTTCGGCCTCAGCGCGCCGGCGCCCATCGTGTTCAAGGAACTCGGCGTCACCGTCGAGGCCGTGGTCGCGGCTGCGCAGTCGCTCTGACCAGCGGCGCGCCCCGTCCAGCACCCGGCGGTAGTAGAATAGATTAGTGTAGGCGGGGTGCCCTCGCCCCGCGAGTTGGAGTATTCGTTGCGAACGCCCGGCGGGGTGAGGCACCGCGCCGGCCGCGCGCCGGCGCCGGGGTATTAGGTGCAGCCGGGAAGTAATTAGGGACCTAACTGTATTCCTAATACCCGGCCGCGGGACTTGTCTTTCTCGTTAGGCGGCTAACTATCTGCCGCCTTATCTATTTTCCGCCATGCCACTGCTCATGTTGAAGGATCTGCCGCGCTACGAGTGCCTGCTCGAGGCCGCGCGCGAATTTCCCGCGCTGGATCCTTCGGCGACCGAGGTGTTCCTGCACCTGCTGCGCTGCGGCGACGAGGCGTTCCGGGTGGTCGATTCGCACCTCGCGCAGCACGAGATTACCCAGGGGCGCTTCGGCGTCCTGATGGCGCTGTGGGGCAACTGCCAGCGATCGGGCTGCCAAATGCCGCTCACGCCGGCCGAGCTGGCGGACCGCACCGGCGTCACGCGGGCGACGATCACGGGCCTGGTGGACACCCTGGAGCGGGCGGACCTGGTGACGCGGACGCCGCATCCCGAGGACCGGCGGATGATGTCGGTGGGCCTGACGAAGCGAGGGGAGAAGCTCCTCGCCCGGATCATGCCCGAGCATTTCCGGCGCATGGCCTGGCTGATGGCGCCGTTGAGCGAGCACGACCGCCGGACCTTCGTGCGGCTGCTCACCAAGGTCCTCGCCCGGGCGGCGGAGGAACCTTCCCCCGCGGAGTCCGGCCGGTCGCATGAGTCCGGTTCCGTGGCCGCCGCGCACTGATTTTCCAGCGTAAGATTCGACCTGCAATACCTGCCATTCCCATGATCAAGAAGTTTCTCATCACCCTCAGCGCGTTCGCCGTGGTTGTGCTTACCCTGGGCGCCGTGAAGACGGCACAAATCAAGAAGATGATGTCGGCGCCCCACACCGTGCCGCCCGCGTCGGTCAGCACGACGGAGGCGAAGGCGGTCGACTGGTTCGCGTCGATCAAATCCATCGGCACGCTGGCGCCCGTCGAGGGCGTCACGCTCAGCGCGGACGCCGACGGCGTCATCGTGAAGATCGCGGCCGAGAACGGCGCCGCGGTGCAGGCCGGTGACCTCCTCATCGAGTTCGACACCACCACGGAGCGCCCGCAGCTCGCCGCCGCCGAAGCGCGGGCCGAGCTCTCGCGGGTAAATCTCGAGCGCACGAAGGAGCTCTGGGATCAGAAGGCGATCTCGAAGTCCGAGTTCGACGCGGCGTCGGCGACCTTCAAGCAGTCGGGCGCCGAGGTCGAGGCGATCAAGGCGCTCATCGCGAAGAAGCAGGTGCGCGCGCCCTTCTCCGGCCGCGTGGGCATCCGGCACGTGAACCTCGGGCAGTTCGTGGCCCGCGGGGCGCGGCTCCTGCCACTGCAGAAGCTCGATCCGATCTACGCCAATTTTTCGATTCCCCAGCGCCAGCTCCCGATGATTTCGCTCGGCCACAAGGTCTCGATCACGGTCGATGCGTTCGAAAGCACGCCGTTCGAAGCCACGATTTCTGCCATCAACTCCGAGGTGGATTCGGCGACCCGGAACGTCTCCGTGCAGGCGATGATCGCCAATCCAAAGGAGCAGCTCCGGGCCGGCATGTTCGCCCGGATCGAGGTGCAGATGCCCAAGGCCGAGGCGCTCGTGGTCGTGCCCGCCACCGCGATCTCCTATGCCTCGTACGGCAACTCCGTGTTCATCGTGGAAAAGATGAAGGACAAGGAGGGGAAAGAGTTCCTCGGCGTGCGCCAGCAGTTCATCAAGATCGGCTCCACCCGCGGCGATTATGTCGCCATCACCGAGGGCGTGAAGGCGGGCGAGACCGTGGTCTCGATCGGCGTCTTCAAGCTCCGCAACGGCATGCCGGTCCAGGTCAACAACACCGTGCAGCCCCAGTCCAGCGCCACCCCGAAGCCCGCCAACACCTGAGTGCGGCCGCCCCCGCCGCACCATCCACCCGATCCTTCCGAGGGTTCCGCCATGCTGTCCAAAAGTTTCACCGACCTCTTCATTCGCAAGCCGGTCATCGCGCTGGTCGTCAACATCGTGATCCTGGTCGTGGGAGTCGTCTCCTACTTCAAGCTCAACACCCGCCAGTATCCGCGTTCCGACAGTGCCGTCGTCAACGTCTCGACCATCTATTTCGGAGCCAGCGCCGACACGGTGCGCGGCTACATCACCACGCAGCTCGAGCGCGTGATCGCGAGCGCCGACGGCATCTCCTACGTCGAGTCGGAGAGCCGCGCCGGCATCAGCACGATCAAGGTGTATCTGCGGCTCAACTACGACACCAACGCCGCCCTGGCCCAGATCAGCGCCAAGATCGACCAGGTCCGCGGCGAACTGCCGCCCGAGGCCGAGTCGCCGACGATCAGCGTCGAGACCGCGGACAACCAGTTCGCGTCGATGTACCTGAGCTTCTACTCCGACAAGCTCGACCAGAACCAGATCACCGACTACCTGAACCGCATGGTGCAGCCGCGGCTCTCCGCGGTGAAGGGCGTGCAACGCGCCGACGTGCTCGGCGGTCGCGTCTTCGCGATGCGCGTCTGGCTCAAGCCCGACGAACTCGCGGCTCGCGGCCTGAGTCCCGCGGAAATCCGCCAGACCCTCCAGGCGAACAATGCGCTCGCCGCCGTCGGCTCCACCAAGGGTTCGATGCTGAGCATGAGCCTCGTCGCCAACACCGATCTCAAGAACGTCGAGCAGTTCCGCCAGATGGTCGTGGCGGAAAAGGACGGCGCGATCGTGCGGCTGGAGGATGTCGCCGAGGTCGTGCTGGGCGCCGAAAGCTACGACGAGGAGGTGCGCTTCGGCGGCCAGACCGCGACGTTCATGGGCATCTGGGTGCTGCCGAGCGAGAGCACGGTGGAGGTCATCCAGCGGGTCCGGGATGTGATGCCCGACATCGAGCGGAGCCTGCCCGCGGGCCTCAACGCCAAGATCGCCTATGACGCCACCAAGTACATCGACGACGCGCTGCACGAGATCGTGAAGACGCTGATCGAGACGCTGCTGATCGTGATGGTCGTAATCTTCCTGTTCATGGGCTCGATCCGGTCGGTCCTGATCCCGATCGTCGCGATGCCGCTTTCACTGGTCGGCGCGCTGGCGATCATGCTGGCCTTCGGGTTCACCATCAACCTCCTCACGCTGCTCGCGATCGTGCTCGCGGTCGGTATCGTGGTCGACGACGCGATCGTCGTCGTCGAAAACGTCGAGCGCCACATCCGCGAGGGCCGGTCTCCCGTCGACGCCGCGATTCTCGGCGCCCGCGAACTGGTCGGCCCGGTCATCTCGATGACGATCACCCTCGCCGCGGTGTACGCGCCGATCGCATTCCAGGGCGGCCTGACGGGTGCGCTGTTCCGCGAGTTTGCCATGACGCTCGCCGGGGCGGTCGCGGTCTCGGGCTTCGTCGCCCTGACGCTCTCGCCGATGATGAGCGCGTACCTGCTGAAGGACCACGAACACGGGGAACAGGGCCTGACCGGCCGGATCAACCGCCTCTTCGACCGGCTGCGCAACCGGTACGAGCGCAGCGTGGGTCGGCTGGTCGAAGTGCGGGAAAACCGCCGCGGCTCGTGGAAGCTCCTCATCTGGGCCCTGATCGTGTGGCTGCCGTTCTGGCCGATCGCGTTCGGCATCGTCTGGGCGATCTTTGGCCTCGGGGCCGCGAAGACGGCGGCCGCCCCGCTCGCCATCGGCCTGCTCGCGGCGGCGCTGGTCGGCGCGCTGCTCACGATCGTCTTCGACCTGTTCCTCGGCCGCCGGTATCAGTGGGCGCAATACGTCCTGACCGGAGCCAGCATGTTCACGCTCCTGCTCGCGCCGTTCTTCATGTTCGCCCAGAGCGAGCTGGCGCCGAAGGAGGACCAGGGCGTCGTGTTCAGCATCCTGCTCCCGTCCCCGACCGCCACCATCGACCACAACATGCTCTACGGCGAGGAAGTGCAGAAGATGTTCACAAGCGTGCCGGAGTACGACAATTCGTTCCAGCTCATCGGCACCAACTTCGGCTTCTCCGGCATCATCCTGAAGCCGTGGTCCGACCGGAAGCGCACCTCGCTGCAGATCGAGCAGTCGCTGCAGGGCGCCGCCGCGGCCATCCCGGGCATGAACGTGGTCATCACCACGCCGGATCCGCTGCCCTCGGGCGGCTCGCTGCCGATCGAGTTCGTGATCCGCTCCACGGCCGACCACCGCGAGATGCAGGAGTTCGCGAACCAGCTCGTGCTCTACGCCAACACCGAGGCCAACGCGGGCGGCGGGGCGCCGACCTTCTACTTCGCCGACGCCGACCTGAAGTTCGATCTCCCGCAGGTCGGGATCGAGATCGACAAGGACAAGGTCGCGTCGATGGGCCTCAACCTGTCCGATGTCGCGCGCGATCTCGGGGCGATGCTCGGCGGCGGCTACGTGAACCGGTTCGTCAACGAGGGCCGCAGCTACCGCGTGATTCCGCAGGTCGAGCGGGGCGAACGGCTCAACGCCGCGCAGCTGCTCGACTACCGGATCCGTGGTCCGCACGGTGAACTCATCCCGCTGTCCACGGTGGCGACGCTCAAGGAGACGGTGCAGCCCCGCACGCTGAACCGGTTCCAGCAGCTTAATTCCGTCAAGATCACGGGCGTCGGCCCGAGCATCGACCAGGCGCTGAAGAAGCTCGAGGCCAAGGCGGCGGAGGTCCTCCCGGCCGGCTACTCGATCGACTACGGCGGGCAGTCGCGCCAGCTGCGCTACGAGGGCAACGCCCTCTGGCAGGCGGCCGCGCTCGCGATGGTGCTCATCTTCCTGGTGCTCGCGGCGCAGTTCAACAGCTTCCGCGACCCGTTCATCATCCTGTTCGGCTCGGTGCCACTGGCGCTCGTCGGCGCGATGCTGCCGATCTTCCTCGGGAAGACATCGCTCAACATCTACTCGCAGATCGGCCTGATCACGCTCGTCGGCCTCATCGCCAAGAACGGGATCCTGATCGTCGAGTTCGCGAACTCGCTGCAGGAAGAGGGCGTCGCCAAGCTCGAGGCGATCCGCCGCGCCGCCGCCACGCGGTTGCGTCCGGTGCTGATGACCTCGGCCGCCACGGTCTTCGGTCACCTGATGCTGATCTTCGTCACCGGCCCTGGCGCCGCCGCGCGCAACAGCATCGGCTGGGTGCTCGTCGTCGGCATGGCCGTCGGCTCCCTGTTCACGCTCTACGTGGTGCCCGCGTTCTACGTGCTCATCGCCCGTGATCACGCCAAGTCTCGCGTTCCCGCCACCGCCCCTGCCACGTCGTTCGCCGCCGAGCCGGTTCCGGCCAAGTAACCCATGAAACTCGCCCGTTATCATTTCTCCCCGGTCGCTTCCTTTGCGGCCCTCACGCTCACGTGCGCCGTCGCCCAGGCCCAGCCCGCGGCGCCGGCGATGGTGCCGGACACGCTCGATCTCAAGACGGCGATCTCCTTCGCCCTCGAGAACAACTTCGCCATCCGGCAGGCGCGCGAGCGCATCCGGCAGCAGGACGGAGTCGTGATCGAGGTCTCCGCCCGCACGCTGCCCAATGTCGGCGTCGACGCCGCCTACCAGCGGAACGACCGCGACATCTCGAACGGCTTCCCGGCCAGCGACCAGGCCTGGCAGATCAACCTCACCGCCTCCCAGCTGCTCTATTCCGGCGGCGGGGTGCAATCCGCCGTCCGCGGCTCCAAGCTTGTGCGGGAGGCCGCGCTGCTCGACCTGCAGGCGGTCATCAACGACGCCCTGCTCCTCGTGCGGACGTCGTTCTACACCGTCCTGCTCGCCGCCGAGCAGATCAAGGTCCAGGAATCCAACCTCGAACTGCTCCAGCAGCAGTTGAAGACCGCGACGGACCGTTTCGACGCGGGCACCGTCTCGAGCTTCGAAAAGCTGCGCGCCGAGGTCGCGGTCGCCAACGCCAAGGTGCCGCTGATCACTGCGCGCAACGACTACCGCATCGCCATCGAAACGCTCCGCCAGGCGCTCGGTTTCACCACCGCCACGCCCGAGACACTGCGCAAGGTGCCGACGTTCATCGGCACGCTCGATTTCACGCCGCAGAACTTCGACCTCCAGGCCGCCTTCGACGCCGCCCGCGCCAAGCGTCCCGACCTCGAACGGATCGCCAAGCTCGCCGAGGCGCGCGCCGAAGGCATCGTCACCGCCCGCTCCGCCCGGCGTCCGACCGTTGCGGCCTTCGGTGGCTACACGCTGCGGAAGGGGACGACCGACAATCTCGGTGACTCCAACCACGGCTGGCTCGTCGGCGTGCAGTCCCAGTGGGACATCTTCGACGGCAAGGCGACGGCCGGCCGGGTGGCCCAGGCCCGCTCGCTGCACGAACAGTCCAAGCTCACGTTGAGCGAAGCCCAGCTCGCGATCGACGTCGAGGTGCGCCGCGCCCATTCGCAATGGCAGCAGGCCACCGAGCTCGCCGAGGCGGCCCAGCGCGTCGTCGAACAGGCCACCGAAGCCGTCCGGCTCGCGAACGCGCGCTACAACGCCGGCACCGGCACGCAGCTCGACGTGCTCTCGGCCCAGACCGAACTCACCACCGCCCGGACCAACCAGATCCAGGCGAACTACGGCTACAACGTCGCCGTGGCCGCACTCCGGAAGGCGATGGGGCAGGCGGATGAGTTCGTGACCAAGTAATCCAATCTCTCGGGCCTGTCGGTAGGCGGGGTGCCCTCACCCCGCGGCCTTGGACGTGCGCTGCCTGCCAC
>JAEUHA010000156.1 GCA_016793535.1 Opitutaceae bacterium
CGTTTCGTCTCCACCACCATGACTCTGAATCCCGCCCTCACCGCCCGCCTGTGGCTCCGTCTTCTCGGCTGTTGGTTCGTGCTGGGGCTGGGCGCGGTCAATGCCGCCGATGCTCGGGCGGCCCGCGGGGGGGCTGGTGACAAGGACGTGATCGTTGCGACGCAACCGATGCAGATCGAAGCGGAGGACGCGGGCGCGCACGGTCAGCTTGTCGTCGATCCGCAGGTCGTCACTCCGGATACGCGCACGGACCTGGTCTACACCATCTCGGCCGAGCCGCTGCATGGTCGGGTCGGGCTGGCGGGAGCCGGCGAGGAGGCGGATTTCTTCAAGAACAAGACCTCGCGCCTCGGCTACTTCGCGTACCGTCCGGAGGAGGGTTACACGGGCGAGGACTCGTTCTCCTACACGGTGCGCAACGAGACGTCCGGATTGGTTTATCAGAACAAGGTCGTGATCTCGGTGAAACCGCCGCCGGCGATCGTGCTGCAGAAGTTCGAGGTCGGCGCCAGTCGTGAGCGCGCGATGAACGTTCGCGGCGTGACGCTCCTGACGCGGCCCAATACGCCGGTCACGCAGAAGATCCCGAGCCACGAGGATTTCATCTCGGCGGCGGATCGTCTCGGCATCGCCACGCCGAAGGTCGCGTACCTGCTCGACGAGAAGGCGAAACCGCAGAACGGAACGGCCAAGCTCGATCGCGCCACCGGCCAGCTCACGTATGCGCCGAATCCGGGGTTCATTGGCGAGGATCGGTTCAAGTACTACACGGTCGACGAGAACAACGCGCACCTCGGCGTCGAGAATGTGATATCCGTGCAGGTCGAGCCGCTCCGCACCATGAAGCACATGGCGGTCGATCGTTCGCGCAGCCGTGAGGTCGACCTGGTTTTCGTCATCAACAACTCGCCGTCGATGGCCGCGCACCAAAGCCGCATCGCCGCCAACCTGAGCCGGTTTCGGCAGCTCTTCCACACGCGCGATCTCGACTATCGCATCGGCGTGCTGACGACCGATTTCGTCAATGCCGAGGCGGGACTGCGGCCGGGTGAACAGCGCTTCTTCAAGGAGGTCCGGAGCACGGAAATCGACCGCGCCGGCAACCCGGTCCTCGACAGCCGCGGCCGGCCGCGGACGGTGACGAAGCGCGTCGCGAGCAACGGCACGCTCGTGACGCTGCCGGCGATGCCCCAGCCCTGGGTGGGCCCGCAGACGCCCGATGGCCTGTTTGCGGAACTCGTGAAGGTCGGCACGAACGGCGACAGCAATCGCACCGCCTTCACGTCCGTCTACAATTTCGTCGCCGGCTACTACAACAAGCAGCACACGTTCCTGCGGCCCGACGCCACCACGATCGTCGTGTTCTTCATGGACGAGGAGGAGACCCGCATGGCGGTGTGGAAGGAGCAGCGCGGCGGCCCGGCCGCGGCCGAGTGGATCGAGAATGGCAAGCTGCCCGATCTGCTGAACCAGTTCAACGCGAGGAATCCGGGTGCGCGTCAGACGCTCGACGGCTACGTCAATTACTGGGTGCTGCGACCCTTCATCATCGCGAAGGGCAACAAGCGCGGGAAACTCGAGATGCATGCCGTGGTGTCGTCGAACAACGTCTCGCACCGGCGCGCGGCCGAGCTGACGGGCGGCACGGTGTTGAACATCGATTCCGATTTTTCCGGCCCGCTGGCGGCGCTCGGCGACCGCATTGCCGACACGGTTGCCGTCGCACTCGAGCCGGTCGACGGGACCGCGAGTTTCTACGAGAAGAGCCTGCGTGTCCGGGTCGATGGCCAGGACGTGCGCCCGGATCCGCAGGACGGCTACGTCTACGACGCGCTCACGCACAGCATCCGTTTCCAGGGCGCGGCGAAGAAGAAGGCGTTCGCGGCCAAGATCGACATCACGTACGAGGAGCACCGGTGACATTGCCGGGCCGAACGCCGGGGACTCCAGCAACCCCAACGAGACGATGCTCACCGAGCTCTCCGACGGCCGCGTGATGCTGGTGACACGGAGCGTCTCCAAGGCCAACCGGAAGATCGTCACGGTGGGCCCGGACGGCGCCACGCGCTGGGAGCAGCCGTTTTTCCCCGATCAACCGCTCGAGCCGCGTTGCATGGCGAGCATCGTGGCGCACCCGGCAAGGCCCGGGACGCTGCTCTTCTCGATTCCGCACACGCGGCCGGCCGATCCCGGTGGGAAAAGCGCCCGCGAGAATCTCTCGATCAAGCTCAGCCGCGACGACGGCAAGACCTGGCCGGTGAAAAAGGCGCTCGATGCGGGCCCCAGCGCGTACTCCGACCTCGCCGTGCTGCCGGACGGCACCGTGCTCTGTCTCTACGCGAAGAACTCCGACATCGTGGTGGCGCGCTTCAACCTTACGTGGCTCACTGGCGGTCCGTAAAGTGGCCGGTTGGCGGGTGGATTCCCGACGCGGCCGCGATCTGCTGACACGGGCCTCCGGCCTGCCTCTTGCCTCCTCGGAGCTTGGTCGCAAGCGTTCCCGCATGCGCCTGCCCCTC
>JAEUHA010000168.1 GCA_016793535.1 Opitutaceae bacterium
GGTAACTACCGGCTCACGAACGTGCCGGCCGGCACCGCCAAGGTGCGGGTGTTCTTCACCGGGTTGCTGCCCCGCACTGACGACGTGACGGTCGTGGCCGGTCAGATCGCGCGCCACGACGTGAGCCTGCAGACCTTCGAGACCCGCGCCGACCCCGGCGCCGGTGGCGTGGTGCGACTCGACAAGTTTGTCGTCGGCACGACGCGCGAGATGGATGGCGCCGCGATCGCGATCAACGAGCAGCGCTTCGCCGCGAACATCAAGAATGTGATCTCCGCCGATGAGTTCGGCGGCGTGGCCGAGGGCAACGCGGCCGAGGTGCTGAAGTTCATGCCCGGGGTCACGGTCGAGAACAGCGGCGGCAACATGCGCTTCATCTCCATCAACGGCGTGTCTTCGGACAACGTGCCCGTCACGGTCGACGGCTTCAGCCTCGCCAGCTCCGCGGGTGGCACGGCCCGCGCCGTGCAGGTCGACATGGTTTCGAACAACAGCCTTTCCCGCATCGAGGTGTCGTATTCACCCACGCCGGAGTCGTCGGGCGCCGCGCTCGCCGGTTCCGTGAACATGGTGCAACGGAGTTCCTTCGAGCGCTCCAAGCCCGTGTTCACGGGCAGCGTCTACCTGATGATGCGCGACAACGCCCGTGATTTCCAGAAGGTGAACACGGCGCGCCAGTCGCCGAGCCGGAACGTGCACCCGGGGTTCGACTTTTCCTATGTCGCGCCCGTGAACCAGCGGTTCGGCTTCACGCTTTCCGGCGGCCACTCGACGCAGTATTCGGCCCAGGACATCGCCACCATGACCTGGCGCGGCGGCGGCACGGCGACCAACGGCACCACGTTTCCGCATACGTCGTTCGACCGACCCTACCTGAGCAGCTTCACCGTGCTGGACGCGCCGAAGGTGACCGCCCGCAATTCGGCCGCGGTGACGTTCGACTACAAGCTGTCCCGCACCGACCGGATCTCGCTCGGCTTCCAGTTCTCGTCGTTCGAGGTCTGGTTCAAGAACAACACCGCGGTGTTCAACCTCAACTCGGTCCTGCCCGGCAACTTCACGACCACGTCGACGGTGGGCCCGGGCGAAATCCAGCTGAACCGTGACGAGCGCCGCCGTCTCAATCGCACGATGATGCCGACGCTCATCTGGCGGCACGACGGACCCGTGTGGAAAGCCGTGGGCGGAGTCGGGTTCTCCCAGGCCAATGACCGGAACGACGGCAGCCGGTCGGGCTTCTTCCGCAGCTCCGTCGCGCGCCGCACCGGCGTGACCGTGGCGTTCTCGGACATCTTTTATCTCCGGCCCGGCGTGATCCGGGTCACCGACACCGCCACCGGTGCAGCGGTGGACCCGTATAATATTTCCAACTACTCGCTCGCTTCGGGAGGCGACAGCCAGAACGACAGCACCGACATCCAGCGCAGCGCCTACGGCAACATCGCGCGCGATTTCTACGGCAAGCTGCCGCTCGCGCTGAAAGCCGGTTTCGATCTGCGCCAGTCGATGCGCGACATCCGCACCACCAATCCGACGTTCACCTTCGTCGGCCGCGACGGCCGCAGCAGCACGACGCCGGTGGGGAACGATGATGTCGCGACCCCCTTCCTCGATCCCTACAACTCGCAGCGGATTCCGCCCTACGGTTTCCCGCGCACCGACGGCGTGAGCAACCTGCGGCTGCTCGACTTCTACCGCGCGAATCCGACGCAGTTCACCTTTGACGAAAACGCCGCCTATCGCGCGGTCGTCAGCAACTCGAAGTACGCGACGGAACTCGTGTCCGCGGCCTACCTCCGCGGCGACGTCTCCTTCTTCGACCGCCGGCTCAAGATCGTCGGCGGCGTGCGCGCGGAACAGACCAACGTCGAGGCCCAGGGACCGCTGACGGACCCGGGTCGCAACGTCCGGCGCGACGCCCAGGGTCGTCCGATCCTCGGGGCCAACGGCCTGCCGCAGGCCATCACCGCGGTTCCCCTCGAGGTCTCGAAACTGACCTTCCTCGAACGTGCCACGAAGACCGAAAAGGAATACCTGCGGCTCTTCCCCAGCGTGAATGTCGGCTACAACCTCCGCGAGAATCTCATCGCCCGCGCCGCCTACTATCACTCCATCGGCCGGCCTGACTTCAACCAGTACGCGGGCGGTGTGACGCTCCCGAACACGGACAATCCGCCGAGCCCGGGCAACCGGATCACGGTGAACAATGCGGGCATCAAGGCCTGGACCGCCAAGTCGACCAGCGTCCGGCTCGAGTACTACTTCGGCGGCGTCGGCCTCGTGTCGGTCGGCGCGTTCCGGCGCGACTTCGAAAATTCGTTCGCGGGCGATATCTTCACCGCCACGCCCGAGTTCCTCGCCCTTTACGGCCTCGATGCCGCCACCTACGGCTCCTACGACGTGTCCACCCAGCGCAACGTCGAGGGCACGGTCCGCATGACCGGACTCGACGTGAGCTACAAGCAGGCGCTCACGTTCCTGCCGAGCTGGGCGCGCGGCGTGCAGGTGTTCGCGAACGGCAGCGCGCAGCGGGCGACGGGTCCCAGCCTCGGCAGCTTTGCCGGCTCGAACTACATTCCCCGCAGCGCCAGTTGGGGCATCAGCCTTACGCGCGACAAGTACAGCCTGCGCGCCAATTGGAACTACCGCGGCCGCCAGCGGCGCGGTGAAGTGGCCGCCGGCCCGAGCATCGAGCCCGGTACCTACAACTACTTCAACAAGCGGCTCTATATCGACCTCCAGGGCGAGTACACGGTCTGGAAGCGCTTCGCGGTGTTCGCGAATCTGCGCAACATCGGCGCCGCCTATGAGGACACCGAAATCTATGGCCCGAGCACCCCGCAGCACGCCCAGTTCCGCCAGCGCCTCGACCACGGTTCGTTGTGGACGATGGGTGTGAAGGGGACGTTCTAAGCAACTTTCCTCCCTGGGAGCGCGGCCGCCCCGGCCGCATGGATTGAGCCGTGCGGACGAGGACGTCCGCGCTCCCCGAGGAAATCACCACTGCAACCGTTCCGCCGGCAGACCGATCTGCTTTGCCGCCCGCGTCGTCCAGCTCCACGCCTCGGCGCTGGCGCCGGTCCACTTGACCGGCGCGCGTTCGGCCGCCATCGCGGCGGCCTGCGGGATGTCGAGGTAGCGGAGCACGTTCAAGTAATCCGGTCCCGCCGCGTGCGACGCCGGTGGCGCCACCAATTCCACGCCGGCGACGCGGTCGGTGAACAATGACGCGTAGAGGACGTTGACCGCCTGCTGGCGCGCGCCGTGGAGATGCAAGGGGGCAGGGCCCGCGACCGCGGTTTCCCGGAGCGCGGCGACGGCGCGCTGGATGTCCCACACGCGCATGCCGTCGAGCGTCTGGCCCAGCAGCATGTACCGGCGGCGGATCTGGATCTGATCCCGGGCGTTCCCGCTTGTGGCCGTTGGCCCGATGCCGCGCGGCGGCAGGTAGGCGAGGGCGATTTCCCCCCGCTGCACGCGGTTGTGCAGCACCTGGAGATGAGCGGGCCGGGAGGCGATTCCGCCGGCGGGATTTGCCGCCCCCGAGAGCACGGTGCCCGGCTCGCCGTGCGCGGCGACGAGGGCGTTCCAGTCGGCTTCGTCGGCGACGTGCAGGTGAATTGATTTCGCCTGCTGCGGCGCGCCCCGGGACAGGATGACGAGCGGCAGCCGCACCTGGCCCTGGCTCGTGAACTCCCAGGTGGTGAGCTGCACGTCGCCGCGGATCCGTTGCGCCGTCTGGACCGGCTGCAGCGGCTCGGTCGTCGCCGGCCAGCCGCCAAACGCCTTCGTGCGCAGCGCCTGCTGCCACGCGGTCCGCTGCCGTTCCCATTCCGCCCGATCGGCCGGAATCGCCGGCGCCGCGAGCGGCACGAACGTCTCGTGGATCTTCGTCGTGCGCTGGTCGGCCGGCAGCGTGGCGAAGACCTTGAGCTCGCGTGGCGTGAGCAGCTTCTCGGCCGGAATCGTGATCGGCTTGTCCTCGTTCTTGAGAAAGCGGTTGAACCAGCGGAGCGCGGGCACCTGCAGGTCCTGCGTGTCCTTGTGCGGACCCTCGGTGATCAGCAGGCCCAGTTTGTCGGCGGCGTTGTGGAGGCGGTAGATCGCGGCGACGGCGCGGTGCGTGCGCTGGACGCCGTCGAGGGGGAAGATCGTGTCCTTGTCGGTGTTCGAAAACAGCAGCGGCCGCGGCGCCAGCAGCGCGGCGACCTGGGCGTAGTCCCAGCGGTAGGTATTCACCGTGAACATACAGTCGCAGTGACCGGCGACGCACCCGTCGACGACATAGTTCCGCAGGTCGGTCATGCCCGCCACCGGAACCGCGACCTTCACGCGTTCGTCGATCGCCGCGGTGATCCAGGTGTAGGCGCCGCCGCCGGAGCGTCCGGTCATGCCGATCCGCTCGCCGTCCACCTCCGGCCGCGATTGGAGGTAATCCAGCGCCCGGATCGCGTTCCAGGCCTCCACGCCGCCGGGCGTGTAGCCGCGGGCGTTCCACCACCACATGCCTTCGCGATGCGTGCCGTGGTGCAGGCCCTCGAGCTCGCCGAGCTGGATCGTGTCGATGACGAGGCACACGTAGCCGTGACGGGCGAACCACGCCCCGTGGTGCTGGTAGTGGGCCTTGGCGCCATAGCTGACGCCGTCCTGCTTCACGTTGGCGTGACCGCAGACGTAGAGGATGGCCGGCGCCCGCCCCTGGAGCTTTTTCGGCACGTAGAGATTGGCCGTCGCGTAGAGACCGGGGAGCGACTGGAAGTGCAGGTTCTCGACGTGGAAGTCATCCTTCTCGACGCGCCCGGTCACCGTCGCCTTCAGGTCGGTCCGCTCCGGCAGCGGCGAGAGCCCGAGCATTTCCAGCAGTTGCTCGCGATAGGTGGCGCGGCGGGACGTCCAGTCGGAGAGCGTCCGGATATCGGCCAGGGTGTTCTCGGTGACACGCGTCGTCTCCTGCTCGAAGTAGCGCGCGGTCATGCGATCGGCGGGCGATTCGGCGGCGGAGGCGGAGGTGAACAACAGAGCGACGAAGGCCGTGGACCGGAAGAGGCGTTGACCGTCCTGGGAGCGCGGGCGGGCGCCGGCCCCCCGCCCCCCCCGGCGGCGGGGAGGGACCCCCCCCCCCCCGGGGAATAGGGCCG
>JAEUHA010000170.1 GCA_016793535.1 Opitutaceae bacterium
CGGGACGAACAACCGTTTGGCAGACGGAAGGCGAAGGCACCTTTCGGTGCGGGCTGCCGGCAGACCGCGATTTCAGCCCGCGCCCGCGGCGTCGTGTCTTTCAACTCTCATCTTTCAACTTTCAACTGCATGAGCCCGACTAAGTTTCACGGGAGGTCGGTACGATAGGGGCTCCTGGGGAGGATGCCGTGGATCTGAGCCAGATCCCCACTTCCGCGATCAGCGCGGTGAGTTTGTCCAGTTGCACCGGCTTGGCCATGAACTGGTGCATGCCCACGGCGAAACACGCGTCCTGGTCCTCCTTGAGCGCGTTGGCGGTCACGCCGCAAATGTACGGCCGCTGATCCGAACCCACCTCGGCCCGGAACAACCGCGTCGCCTCGAGTCCGTCCATCTCCGGCATCTGCAGGTCCATCAGGACGAGATCGTACTCGTGCGTGCGCATGCGTTCGAGCCCGAGCCTGCCGTTCACCACGCAATCCGCCGCGTAACCGATGCGCTTCAGCAGCAGCAGGGCGACCCGGCTGTTCACGGGGTTGTCCTCGACGAGCAGGATGCGCAACGGCGGCAGCCCGGTGGCGTTCGCGCCGCTGGCCAGGGGACGGTGGTCCGGGCCGACCAGCTTCGGGTCGAGCACCTGACGGAGCGCGGCGTGGAAAGACCGGGGCTTGAGCGGGCGCGGGCACGTGCGGGTGAAGAGCGGCGTTGCGGCCGGCTTCACGCCGGGCGCGGTGAGCTGCAGCACCTGGCAGCCCTGTGACGGGGCACGTTCCTTGAGGGTCTCGAAGAGCTGCTCGGCCGAAATCTCACCGCTGCCGCCTGCGACGTGCAGCACGAGGTCGCAGCGTCCGCCTTGGGCAAACCAGCGGTGGACGCCGGTCACGCCGCCGGTGATCGATTCCGCGGCGGCGCCCCAGACCGCGAGTTGGCGGGCGAGGGCCGGATGGGGCAGGCCGTTGGTCTTGACGATGAGAATGCGCGTGCCCGCCAGGGACGTGAACTGTGTCGAGCGCGTGTGCGGCGGCGGAATCGGCACGGAAACGGTGAAACAGCTGCCGCGCCCGAGCTCGGACTCAACGCGGAGATTGCCCCGCATCAGCGTGACCACGTGATGGGCGATCGCCAGCCCCAGACCGAGGCCGCCGAAACGGCGCGAGGCGGACGATTCGACCTGCGAGAAGGACTTGAAGAGTCCCTCGCGTTGCTGCGGGGCGATGCCGATGCCGGTGTCCTCGACGGCGAACTCGAGCCGCGGAGCATGCTCGTCGGGCAGGTACGTCACGGTGATCGCGATGTTGCCCTGCGGGGTGAACTTCACCGCGTTCGCCACCAGGGCGGAAAGGACCTGCCGCAGCCGGCGTTCGTCGGCCAGGATCATGCCCGGCAAGTCGGCGGAAACGAACGCGCCGATCTCGACGCCCTTGACCCGGCAGCGCTCGGCGAACGTGTCGACCACACCCTCCACGCACGCGAGCACGTCGAAAGGCCGGGGTGACAGCTCGATCTGGCCCGACTCCATTTTCGAGATATCGAGGATGTCGTCGATGGTCTCGAGCAGGCTGGCGGCGCTGGTCTGAATCGTGCGCGTGCACTCGGCGTCCTCCGCCTGGGCGAGCCGGTCCTGCAGCAGGCTCGACATCCCGATGATGGCGTTCATCGGGGTGCGCAGCTCGTGGCTGATGTTCGCGAGGAACTCGCTCTTCGCGCGGTTGGCCGCCTCGGCCGCGTCGCGCGCCTGGTTCAGGGCCAGCTCGGCTTCCTTCCGGGCGGTGATGTCGCGGGCGATCTCGACGAAACCGCCGCGGCCGCTCGCTGCCGTGTCCGGGAGACGGGAGACGGTCACGTCCGCCCAGAACATCGTTCCGTCGCGGCGGACCCGCAGGCCCTCGAACGCGTGGCGGCCCTCGGCCGTGGCCTTCCGCAGGATTTCCTCGGGGACGCCGGCCGCGCGGTCCGTGGCCGAGAAGAGCAGGCCGTACACCATGCCCTGGGCCTCGGCGGCGGAGTAGCCGAGCAGGCGCCCGGCCGCAGGATTCCACGAGACCACGTGGCCCTCGGCGTCGAACGAGAGAATCATGTGATCGCGCGCGCTCTCGATCATCAGCCGGAGTTCCTCCCGGCTCTCGCGCAGCTGGGCGTCGGTGGAACGCAACGCTCCGACGGTGCTCTCCAGTTCCGTCCGCGACGAGTCGAGGTTCCCGATCATGCGGTTGAACGCGACCGCCAGGTCTCCGCACTCGTCGTTCGAGACATCGCGGATCCGGAGTGAGAAGTCGCCGCGGCCGACCGCCTCCGCACCGTCGCGCAGCTTGACGAGCGGCCGGGTGATCCGGCGGACGATGAAACTGATGAGGACGACTCCGATCAGGATGCCGGACGCGCTCAGGCCGATCAGGTTCGTCCGGGTGTCCTTGAGGGCCTGCAGCCGGGCCTCGTACGACGACAGGAGCACGTAGCGCAGACCGGGCCCCGTGCCCTCGTTCCGGAGTTCGCCGTTCAGGGCGAGGAAGTGTTCCCCCTCGACCACGACCGGAATGCGCTCGCGCCGGACGCGTGGGTTCCTTCCGTCGGCGATGGCCTGCCCGAGGGTGACCGCCAGGTCCTTTTGTGGCAGCGTTGCCACCGTCACCCGGCCGTTCGCCAGGACGGCGATTTCCGTATGGGTGAGGGTCTTCAGTTCACTGACGACCTGCTCGCCAAAGCGGACGGCAACGGTCAGGACCCCGCGGAGCAGGGAGCGATCGCTGGCGATGACGGGCACCGCCACGACGTCGTAGATGTGGCGGTTGAGGTAAATGCTGCCGACCGCGCTCTCGCCTTCGAGGGCCCGCTGCGTGATGGCCTGCGCGGCCCGGGCCACGGCGTCGAGGGGCAGCGATTGGGTCCGCGCGGCGCCGCCCGCCGCTTCGCCCGCCGCATCCGAGAACGTGACGAACTCCGTCTCTTCGCCGAATTCCGCGAGCGCCTCGCTGAGGAACGCGGACATGGTCTTGACGTCGCCGAGGCCGGCGACGGCGCGAAAGCGCGGCTCGTTGACCGCATTGCGGAAGCGCGACACCAGGCTGCGGTGGCGGATCGCGAGCGACTGCCGGAAGACCGCCTCGGCGGTGCTGAGCGTCGTGCTCGCCTCCTCCTCCATTTGCCGGCCGATGTGGCGGTCGACGATCCACAGCGTGAGGGCCGGCAGGAGGATCAGCAGCGCCACCACCGGGACCAGGACCTTGGTCTGGAAACCTAGCCGCGGACTGTGCCGGGAATAGGGCATGGCCGCGCCTTGGTTTTACGGCTGCTGGCCGAGGCCGAGCGTAAAGTCGACCCGGACCTCGCCGACCTCGGGCACCACGACTTCCTTGACCTGCGCGGGCAGCCGCTCGTGCCACGCCTTGAGACGGTAGGTTCCGGGAGGAACATCCTTGATCACGTAGCGACCGCGATCGTCGCTGCGGGCAAACCAGGGGTTGGGCAGCACCAGCACGACGCACGACATCTTCGTGTGGATCGAGCAGAACACGTCCACGCGTCCCGGCACCTCGAAGCGGACCGTCTTGGCGCCATCGCCGCGCTTGTAGAGCCCGAGGTCGAACCCGCAGGCGTCCGAGATCGAGAACACGTTGTGGAAGATGTCGTCGAGGTTCGCCCACTCGACCTCGGTGCCGACCACGACCGGCAGCACGTGCGGGATGAAGACGCCGTCGCGTTGCGACACCACCGCGCGGGGCGGCGACGAGGCCGGAGCCGGCTGCGACACCCGGTCGATCGAGACGACGAAGTCGCGCAGCGCGTCGTAGTCGATTCGTTCGAGAAACTTGTACCGCCGGTTCCCGTAACTGGCGTCGTTGCCGGCCGCGGCGCCCCCGGCGCGCTCGGGCGAGCGCGCCTCGACCTTGCCGACGATGGTCCCGGCGCCGGCGGCCGGCACGAACGCCAGGGCCGCGGCGGCACCCAGGATCAGGGCAGTGCGGCGGAAGCGGAAGGCCATGGGTGGGCTAGAACTTCACGGCGAGTTCCGCGGCGAACTGGTCTTCGTCCGGGCGGAGCGAGCCGTCCATCCGGCGCGCGTTCTCGAACGTGTATTCAAATTTCAGATTCAGATCGCCGCTGAAGCGATAGCCGCCGCCGACGCCGAGCCGGGAGATTTTTCGCGTGAGCGTGTTGCCCAGGAAATAATCCCCGAAGCTGCCCAGGCCGGCGAGGTAGTAGCCGCGATCGGTTCGCAGCTCGCTGTAGCGCGCGGCGGCATAGACCCGGCCGATCACGTCGTGCGCGGCCTCGATCTGGAAGAAATCGAACGTCCGGCGGTTGTTGGCCGACACGTCGTCGTCCCGGTACCGGCCGGTTCCGATCGCGCCGGCCACGTGGCCGCCCCGGGCGCGCCAGCGCAGGTCGACTTGGCCGAGGTCGGCCTCGAACGTCCGGGTCGTGGCGGGCTGGCCCACGCTGCGGAACACCGCGTTGCCGATCCAGACTTCGGAGCCGAACTCGTGGGCCGCGTCCAGTTTGCCCGTGCGCATCGCACTCGTGCTGAGGTACAGGGCCGGCGTCAGGTTCCAGCCGATCCGGCCCACCAGCGCCTTGTCCTTGTGCCAGTCGCGCATGCGGCTGATGCCGCCGTTCTGCACGGCGAAGGCGTAGGAGACGCCGCCCTTTTCGCCATAGAGCGCGATCCCTTCATCCACGCCCCAGAAATCCGTCACGGAATGCGTGATGAGCGGGTTTCGAACCGGCGAGCGGACCTGGTACTCTTCGCCAAACGGCACGGCGATGCGCCCGGCCCGGAGGTTCAGGAGGCGGGGCTCGAGCAGATCGCCCAGGATGTTCTCCTGTTCGAGATAGTATTCGCCGAGCTGGAAATTCTCGTTCAGCGCCTCGCGCTGGGAGAGGATCAGTTCGCCGTAGAGAAACGTGGCGGGACGGACCTCGGCTTCGACGAACAGCCGGGCTTCGTCGACGCGGAATTCGCGGTTGGAATATTTGTTGCGGGACTGACCGGCAAAGAAGTTCAGGCTGCCCATCCCGGAGACGATGATCTTGCCCCGCCGCGGCTCCGACGCCGGGCTTTGCTCGAGTGAGCGGGCGCCCTGGTCCCGGGCGTCCAGTTCCCGGTCGGCGCTCTCCCGGGCGAGCCGTTCCACGCGGCTCTTCAATTCCTCGAGTTGCACCTGCTGACGTTGCGCTTGTTCCCGGAGCAGGCGGTTCTGCTCCATCAGCTCCCGGAGACTCGGCTCAGTGGCTGCGGCGTGGAGCGCCGTCACACTGCCGAGGACGAGCACGAAGGTCAGCCACCCACGGCGCGCCACGGCCCGGCCTGCGGCGCGCGTGGACGCGGCGGGCACGGCACGGGCGATGGGACGGTGGAGTGCGGACATGACATCTGAGAGGACTCAGGAGTGTTAAGTCGTCACGCGCGCGGACCGACTTGAGCTGATTCCCTCGGAGCAGGGGGTGGCGATCCCCCGGAGCAAACCCCTTCGGCGTGCGGTCTCGAAGGGAGTGGCGCGGCCAGCCATCGATTGACTCGACGCGCCTCGGCGCGCCAGAGTCGCGCCGTTCGGCACGGGCCTATAGCTCAACGGTTAGAGCAGAGGACTCATAATCCTTTGGTTCTGGGTTCGAATCCCAGTGGGCCCACCATTGTCTATCAACGGCTTATTTACTTTTTATGCTCAAAACATTTTCTGCCTTGTCGTCTAATTGACACATATCGGGGGCCATTGCCCCTCAAGGCCCCAGAAGCAGCCTTTCTTTTCATTTTGGAGCCATTTGGCAACTTGGGAGCGTAGTGTGCCTTCAACCGGCGAAGACGAGCCCGAGGGGGCATCTAAAGGCTTCCTACATCGCTGGGGACTGGAGACAGAAGCGGAGGCAGGAAAATTGCGGCTAGGAAAATTCCTCCAAACACACTCTCCGCACCGATAATAATCCAACTGCTCGCAACGTACTTCAACGTTATGCCATCGCCCGAAACCGGAGCCGAACCGGGAGGGTAGGCCTCCCCCACCACCCCTCCTCAATCGGCCTCCCCGCAACCGCCTATCCTTTAAGACGGCCTTCTGGCAAGCCGCGCACGTAAAAGATACGCTTCCGCTGAAAACACCCCCTATCCCAAAATATTGAACCCCCGTTTCAGTTTTTTAGACGCCGTCGCGCACAATGGGGAGAATTCGCCAACGGCAGCGTCGGCTCACGGCGCACTCAAAGACTGGGGCTGAATCGAGGCGAGAACCCAAGGTTGTGTGCGAAGTCCTCACCGCACCGTTTATTCCGAAGCGCGCACCCGCTTGACCAGCCACCGTCTCAATCGGTCGAACACAACCGTTAATGTCTCTTCTTTGATTCGTTGAGGCTCGCGGCTGTTCACCCGCAAGCGGAAACGCTGCTCGCCCAAAGGTCCCGGACTTTCAATCAACTCGACTTTAATGCCCCCGACGATTCGTTGTCCTTAATCGAGATCCGGAACCGCGCGGTTGAATGTCCCATGGACCCGACGAGAAAATTGTACCGGGACATCCTCAACCCCTCCGGTTGCCGGAACCTGGGTCCCCAGTCCGTAAAACGCAGTTCAGGCTAGTGACACAGTTAGGCGAAGGAACGTCGATTTTGTACTTCCGATTAGCTAAAGATGCACAAAGGAATCCCATGGCGCGATGCTCTCCCGAAGTTGCGAAAGAAGCCCTCGTTTATCGAGGAGTCGCTCGCTGATTCCGAAGCACTTATAACATTTCTGGCCGAGAAATACGATCTTAGCATACCCGTTCCCGGCATTTACGTTACCCGGGAATGTTCAGATAAGGCGAAAGCTACTCGGAACGATCAGATTCACGTGGCGGAAGGTTGCCTCGATAAAACGGCCACATTCTATGATCAGTTGAAGAAGACAGGGATCGTGTCGGATATTGAGGGTACTGCCAGGATGCGGATTCGGTGGACCCTAGTGCACGAGTTTTTCCATATAGGCCGATCTCATTGGGCGGCCTTCGATTCGTGCGGCGGAAAGCGTCACGGTGGCTGGTGCCTTCCCGGCCTCGAATTCGACGCGGACCAGATGGCCTTTATTGGTCTTCTACGATTCGAAGAAAAGAAGGGGCTAATCACACCATCGATGGTGTTACGTCTTCTCGAAATGATCTTTTGGCCATTGCGGGATGAGGTTGGTGATAGCCTAGCTTCTCGCGCTGACGATCACCCATCATGGCACGTTAGGCTTGCGAGTCTTGCACACAAGTTCTCGATGATAGGAGTCCTTCGCGGAGAAGACACTACAAATCGGACAATCATCGACGCGAGAGGAAGTCTGCTTTTGTC
>JAEUHA010000184.1 GCA_016793535.1 Opitutaceae bacterium
GCCCTCGAACAGCGGCTGTTCGACGTCCTCCGCCGCAGCGAATCCACCTTCGCCGCCCGCCAGGCCGCCGCACAGCGGCTCGGCTGGATCCTGGGACTCGGAGCGCCGAAGGCCGACGGCGGTGCGTACAAGCCGCTCGGCGCGATGCTGGCCGATGAACGCGACTCCGACCTCGCCCGCGTCGCGCTGGAAGCGGCGCCCGGCGCCGCGGTGGACGGACTGTTCATCGACGCCCTCGAAAAGACGACAGGGCGCACCCGGCTCGGCCTGCTCGATTCGCTCGCGCGCCGCCGCCAGGCGTCCGCCGTGCCCGCGCTGACCAAGCTCCTCGCGGATCCCGACGAGCCCACCGCTGCCGCCGCGGCACGCGCGCTCGGGGAGATCGCCGACTCCGCCGCCCTGGCCGCGCTCCAGGCCCGGGCCGAGCCCAGTCCGGCACCGATCGCCGCCGCCAAGCTTGCCGCTGCCCGGCGCCTGCCCGCCGCCACCGCGCTGCCGCTGCTGAACGACCTGCAGCGCACCGCCCGCGATCCGGTTCACCGCGCCGCCGCCCTGCGGCTCACCCTCGATCTCGAGCCCGCCGCCGCGACCGAACGCATCGTCGACGTGCTCGCCGGCACCAACGGAAACCTCAAGGCGGTCGCGCTCGAGGCGATCGCCGCCGCACGCGCGCCGGGCCTGGTGGCCACGCTCGCGCAGCGGCTCGGGGATTTCGACGCCCCGACGCAGCGGGCGGTCATCGCGGCGCTCGAGCGCCGCGCCGACGGAGCCGCCGCGCAGGCCGCGATCGTCAAGGCCGTGCGCCACGCCGACGCCGACGTCCGCGCGGCCGCCATCCACGCGTTGGGCACCCTGCCTGGTTCGCCCGACACGGTCGCCTTGCTGGTGCAACTGGCCAAGGGCGAGGGTGAGGATGCCCGCACCGCCCGCCAGAGTCTGGCGCGTCTCAAGGGCGCCGGCGTGTCCGCATCCATCCTGGCCGGCGCCGAGACCGGCGATCCCGCCAACCGGGCCGTCTTCATCGAACAGCTCGCGCTGCGCAACATGACCGAGGGCCTGCCCCTGCTGCTCAAGCTGCGGATCGACCCGAGTCCGGTGGTTCGCGCGGCGGCGGTCGGCGCGCTCGGCGATCTGGCGCCGGCGACCGAGCAGAAGGCGCTGCTCGACTGGGCGATCGAGGCCACCGACAGCAACGAACAGACCCGCGCCCTGCGCGCGCTCGTCACGGTCACGCTGCGCAATCCCAACATCGAGGAGCGCGGCCGCCCGATTCACGCCCTGATCGAGTTTGCCCTGCCCGACCTCGCGCTGCGCCTGCTCCCCGCCCTGACCCGCATCGGCGGCGCCGCGAGCGCCGAGTGTGCCGCCAAGCTGGCCGTGCGCGACGACGCCCGGCTGGCCGAGGCCGCCACCGCCGCGCTCGCGCGCTGGACGGATGACACCGCTCTGGTTGCTCTTGCCACGGTGGCCGAAAAAGCCGCCCAGGCGCCGGCCCGCACCGCCGCCATCGACGCCGTGCTCCGCCACTTTGAACGCCAGCGCGACGGCTGGGACGCCGCGAGCACCGGTGTCACCGGCCGGCTCCTGGCCAGTACCCAGGACGCGGATACACGGGCGAAACTCGTGCGCCTGCTCCACCGGGCCCGCGATCGCGCAGCGCTCGAGGTGCTGGCGAGCGTGAAATCGGATCCCGCGCTGGCCGCGGCCGCGGCCACCGCCGAGGCGGTGGTGCAGGCCAACCTCGCCGGGTCGCCCCGGGCCCGCTCGTCGCGGCCGGCCGGACTCTCGAACCTGTTCGACGGCAAGACGGGCACGCGCTGGAACACGCCGGTACTCGGCGAGGAGTGGATCGAGGTCGACTTCCGGCAGACCCGGCCGCTCAGCCGTGTCATCCTCGACCAGACCGGACGCGGAACCGAGTTTCCCGAACGCTACGAGGTGCACGTCACCGACGACCCGAAGCAGCCCGGCCCGGCGCTCGTGACGGGGGCGGGCCAGCGCAACCAGACCGTGATCGACCTGCCCGCGAACACCCGCGGTCGTTACCTGATCATCAAGAACACCGCTCCGCGCGCCGACAGCCAGTGGTCGGTCTGCGAGCTGTACGTCGAGTAGGTCACGTTCCCGGGAGCGCGGACATCCTCGTCCGCAGTCTGACCTGTTGCGGCCGGCGACGGCCCCGCTCCCAGGCGTGCTCCACGCACAAATCAGGTTGAGCCCGGGTCTCGATTGGGAAAGCACTACACCATGCTTTCCTCCGGTAGTCTGCGCCACGCTGCGACGCGCGCCGCAATCGTCCTGTACCTGTTTCTGCTCCCCTTTTCTCCGGCCGCCGAAGGCGTCGATCCTGACCGCCTCACCCGCGACGTCGTGCCGTTGGCCCAATCCGTCAGCCTGACCCTCGATCCCGCCCAGGACGGCTTCTCCGGCACGACCCGGATCGACATCGACGTGACCCGCGCGAGCCGCTCGTTCCGCCTGCACGCGCTGGGCCCCGTCATCGCGAGCGCCACGCTGCACGACCGGACAGGCCACCGCACGACGCTCACCCCGTCAACGGTGGAACCCAAGCTGGGCCTGGTGCAGCTCACCGCTCCCGCCGAACTTCCGCCCGGAGGCTATGTGCTGGAACTCGGTTTCACCGGCCAATACGCCCGGAACAGCCTCGGGCTGTACAAGACCGTGAACCACGGCGACGCCTACCTGTTTACCCAGTTCGAGGCGAACCACGCGCGGCAGGCTTTCCCGTGCTGGGACGAACCCGGCTTCAAGATCCCGTGGCAGCTCACGTTGACCGTCCCCGCCGGCCTCGAGGTCGTCACCAATGCCGCGCCGGCCCAGGAATCCCGCTCCGGCACGATGAAGACCGTGCACTTCGGCCGCACGCCGCCGATGCCCTCGTATCTCGTGGCGCTCGCGGTCGGGCCGCTGGAGTACGTCGACGTGCCCGGCCTCGCCGTCCCCGGCCGGATCGTGACGCCGCGCGGCCAGACCGGACTCGCCGGCGACATCGCGCGGATCTCCCCGGAAATCCTGGCGCGGCTCGAGGAATACTTCGGCGTGCCGTATCCGTACGCCAAACTCGACCAGGTCGCGGTGCCGGAGTTCGCGTTCGGCGGCATGGAGAATGCCGGCCTGATCACCTACCTCGCCACGCTCGTGCTCGCGGAGCCCGGCCGCGCCAGCTTCGGTGCGCGCCGCGGCATGGCGACCCTTGTCGCCCACGAAATGGCGCACATGTGGTTCGGTGACCTCGTCACGATGGCCTGGTGGGACGACCTGTGGCTGAACGAGTCGTTCGCGTCCTGGATGGCGGCGAAGATCGTGATGCAGACCAACCCGGAGTACCGGCTCGAGATCTCGGAGCTCGACGGCACGCACCACGCGATGCGCACCGACGCGCTGCCGTCCGTCCGTCCGGTGCGCCGTTCCCTGCAGGCGAAGGATGACCCGGAACAGGTCATCGACGAACTGACCTACAACAAGGGCCAGGCGATCCTCACCATGATCGAGTCGTGGATCGGCCCGGAGAAATTCCGGGCCGCGATGCGCCTCTATTTTCAAAAGCACGCCTGGAGCAACACGACGGCCGACGACCTGTGGCGCGCGTTCGGCGCGGCGACGGGCGAGGACATTCCCGCGCTGATCCGGGCCTTCATGGAGACGCCCGGCGTGCCGCTCGTCACCGTCACACCGGAGGGCGGCGATCGCCTCCGGCTGACCCAGCGGCGTTTCACGAATCTGGGCGCCACGTCCGCGCCCGGCCGCTGGCAGGTTCCCGTCGTGCTCCAGTGGTCGGTCGCCGGCCGCGTGCAGCGGCAGCGCGTGCTCCTGCGGGACGAGAGCATGTCCGTCGAATTGCCGGGCCTCGCCCGGGCCGAGTGGCTGCAGCCCAACGCCGACGAGGCCGGCTATTATCGCTGGAGTCTGGCGCCTGCGCTCAATGCGCGGCTCGCCCGCCAGGCGGCGGCGCTGACGCCACGCGAGCGCCTCGGGCTGCTCGACAATGCCTCCGCGTTGCTGAACGCGGGCCAGCTCGCCGGCGACGAATACCTGTCCCTGATCTCCGCCTTCGCCGGCGACCGCGAACCGGAAGTGACGGGCAAGGTCGCAAGTCAACTCGGGGCCGTCCGCGCCAACCTGGTCCCGGCGGAACAGCGGGAGACGTTCAACCGCTTCAGCCACTCGCTGCTGCGCCCCGCGCTCTCGCGCGTCGGCCTGCAACCCGTCGCGGGGGAACCAGCCCACGTCGCGCCGCTGCGCACGACGCTCCTGGGCGAACTCGGCCGCCAGGGCCGGGACCCGGAGGTGATCGCACTCGCCCGGGACCTGGCGGGCCGCTACCTGGCCAACCGCGCCGACGTGGCTCCGGAGATGGCGGGCACGACGCTCGGCATCGCCGCGTACCACGGCGACGCCGCGTTCTGGGAGACCGTGCGCGCCGCCTTCGAGTCGGAAAAGTCACCCCTGCATCGCAGCCGCCTGCTCGGGGCGCTGGGCGCATTTCGCGACGAATCCGTCACGGCTCGCGCCCTCGACTACGCGCTCCAGGGACCGCTCAACTCGTCGGAGTTCATGCGCATTCCCCAGGGACTGGCCGGCCTGCCGGGACGACGGGCAAAGGTCGTGGACTGGGCGATCCAGCACCACGATGCCATCAAGGGCCGGTCACCTTCGATCGCATATGCCAACCTGATCTCGCTTGCCGAAGGCGACGACCCGGCGGTCTTCGAACGCCTGCGCAGTTTCCTGCTCGATCCGGCCCGCCGCGATCCCGCCGCGGATGCCAACATCACCAAGGCGACCGAACGCATGGCCCAGCGGGCGCTGCTGCGGCAGAAAGAAACCGCGAACGTACTGCGCTTCCTGGACGCCTGGCCGGGGAAACCGGCAACGGATCGCTGAACCGGGAGCGCAGCCGTTCCCGGCCGCAGGAACGGATCAAGCGGACGAGGGCGTCCGCGCTCCCAGGCGGATCTCAACTCCGATACGCGAGCTCTACGGTCTGACCGTGGTCCTTGCGCGCCGCATCGACGCACCTCAGCTGCAGCCGCAATCCTTGCGGCTCGAGCTGCGCCAACACCCACCCGATCGGCTGGGCCGGATCGAAGACGTAGGCCGTGGTCGGCAGGTTGATCAGGTGCAGGCCGCTGCGATCCTTCTCGACGCTCCAGCGGTGCGAGTGACCGAAGAAATATGCCTTCACCTGCCGGCGCGGCCGGATGAGGGCATAAAGCGCGTCCTCATCGATGAGCGTGAGCTTCGCCGGATCGCTGCGCGGGTTGTGGTGAATCATCACGAGCGCCGGCGCGTCCGCGTGCGCATCGAGCGCTTTCGCCAGCCAGGCGAGCTGCGCTTCGCCCAGCAGTCCGGGGGTGGAGTTCGTCTTGTCGAGCGAGTCGAGGACGAACCAGTTCGCCCGCGGCGTGCGCACGATCGCCGCGTGCCGGTCGGCGACGGGACGCTTCGCCGCGGCGTCACCCGCAAGGGCGGCCCAGAAGCGTTCGCGGTGGTCGTGGTTCCCCAGCGCGAGGTGCAGCGGAATCCGCGCGGTGCGCAGCGGCTCGATCAATTGGGTGAACGTGGCGTAGTCGGGCGTCTCGCCGGTGTTGAACGAGAGGTCACCGTTCACCAGCGCACCGGCCGGCCGTCGCGCTTGCCGGAGCACATCGTCGACCACGGTCGACAACTGCGCCGCCATGTTGATGCCCCGCGCCACCTTTGCCCGGTCCGCGTGGACGTGGGTATCGGACAACAACGCCCACGTGTGCGGATCCACCGCCGGCGTGGCGGACTCGAGCCGCGATCCCAGCAGGAGGCCAGCGCTCGTCGCGAGCGTGCGGGAGATGAACTGGCGGCGGGAAAGGGGTGGAAGGTGGATCGGCATGGGCGGGGGGAACCCGTTTCACTTCACCCGGGCAAAAGACGTCGGCAAACCGAATCACGCGATTTCTCCCGGGAGCGCGGCTGTCCCCGGCCGCAAGGGCGAACGGACGAGGCGTCCTGCATCGTGTGCGGCCGGGGCGCGTCCGCGCTCCCGGGGAAAACGGCGCTACGAACCGATGTGGGTCGCCGTCGACGTTTCCGTGTCCGGCATTTCATAGAGCCGCAGCTCGGTCGGCGGCGGCGCGGTCTCGCGTGGCCGGTCGCGGTTGCGCCCCAGGGTCTCCCAGCGCAACACCCAGCGGCGGCCACCCGCCCGCGACGTCAGCACCTGCACCTCCATCCCCGGCGTCGACGTTCCGGCACGCAGCAGGGTCGCGGGCAACGCCGCCGGTGCCGCCGGCAGTTGCTCGGTCCGCTCGAGCGTGTCGCCGCGCAGCCGCCAGCGGCCGGCGCCCGCTTCCCGGGTCCAGAAGTCGACCAGCAGTGAACCCTCGCGCTCTCGCCGCGGGGATCCGAGTTTCACTTCCCCGACGATCGAGCCACCGCCGGAGAACGCCCAGCAGAAGTCCCACGCGCTCAACTGGCGTACGTCCCAACCCGACGCCGACTCCCGTGGACGGGCGATGTACGCCTGCGAGCGGCGCTGCGCATCGTAGCGGTGGTAGACGACCAGCGGCCGCTGCTGCGCGTCGAAGCCGAGGTTGAAGGTCATGTTGATCAGGCCCTCGCCCGGCTTCGCCCCATCGATGACCTCGCCCGTCGCCAGCGTGATGGGCAGCGCCACCGCTTCGCCGCGACTGTTCTCCCAGTGCACGAAGTCGCGGCTGCGCGCGTACGAGAGCGTGTGGTTGGTCGCGCAGTCGGGCGTCTCGCGCCACATCCACACGAGATGAAAGCGACCGTCGGGCCCGAGCGTCGGCTCGATCGCGTAGGCATTGCGCTCGCCCTGTCCTTCCAGCAGCGACGTCGCGATGAGCCGGCGCCAGGTCCGGGTGACCGGGTCGTAGGCGTTGTAGAGATCGCTGCCGTTGCCGCTGCTGCCGTCGCGGTAACGAAAGAAAAGGTCGCCCGCCGCATTCTTGAAGAACACCGGATAGGTGCAGCGTGCTTCGCGTTCACCCGTCATGCGGTCCAGCCGCTCGAGCGTACTCACGTCGAACGGCACCCGGGAACGATAGTACACCAGCGGGTCGACGTGCAGGTTGCCCGCGAGGTGCAGGTGCCCCTCCCGATCGAGTGCAAGCCGCAGGTAGTTGTGGCTGTCCCAGCCCGTGACGTTGGACATCCGGTTGCGCCGCGCCACGGCCACGCCCGGCGGCTGAACCCGCGTCCAGGTGGACGCGCCCACCCGGCGACCCGCGACGGTCAGCCGCCGCTCGGCATCGTAGTACGCGACAAACTGATGGTCGCGTTCGGTCAGCAGCGCGAACCCGACTGGATGTCCGGCCCAGACGCGATCGATCAGCTCTCCGTCCGCCACCCCTGCTGAAGCCGCGGCGAATCCGGGCGAGCGGCCCGCCACTCCAAACAGTAGGAGGATGGCGGATACCAGGAAGCGCCGCGTCGTCATGGCCCGAGGAAAGCGCGCGCCGGCCCGGGGCTCGAACCGAAAAGTGCCGCAGATCTTGCCCGATGCGGACCGCCTCCTTGGCTCGGAATCCCGGAAACAAATGCGGACGAGGACGTCCGCGCTCCCAGGGTGGGAAAGCCGGACGGGGTTCGCTATGGCGCGGGCACGGTGTTGACCATCCAACCCACGCCAAACCGGTCCGTGACCATGCCGAACCGTGGCGACCAGAACGTCCGCCCGATCGGCATCGTGACCTTGCCGCCGTCCGCCAGCGCGGCAAAAAAACGGTCGGCCTCCGCCTCCGTGGCCACGGTGAGCGAAAGGGTGAAGCCTTCGAAGCGGGCCGTCGCCTCGCAGCCATCGGAGGCCATGAGCACGCCATCACCCACCCGGAGGGAGCTGTGCATCACCTTCTTCTCCCAGCCCGGGGGAACCATGCCCGGAGGCGGCGGATCGGGACTCTCGTTGAAGCGCATCAGCATCTCGACCTTTGCGCCGAGCGCGGATTGGTAGAAGGCGATCGCTTCATCGCAGCGGCCGCCGAACGTCAGATAGGGTTGGAGGGAGGGCGGGATCGGATTTTTCATGATGGGTGTATTGGGTGAAGGGAAAGCGGGAGAGCCACCAATCCGCGTGCCGCGCAGGCCGCGCCGCGACCGGCGGCAGGTCGTCAGACGTCATCCGACGCCACGGCCACGAGTTGGTCGAGGCACTGGCCCCACCCCTGGTGAAACCCCATGGCCTCATGCCGACGGCACGCCTCGGGCGTCCAATGCCGGGCCCGCGCGGTATAGCGGGTGCCGCCACCGGGCAGAGGGTCGAACGTGATGATCGCCGTGAAGAAGATGCCCGGATTCGGCCGCCAGCCGCCGACAAACGCATCCGAAAATACGATACGCTCGTTGGTGACCACCTCGAGGAAGAGGCCGCCGCAGGCAAACTCCGTCCCGTCCGGCGCCCGCATCACGGTGCGGAGAACGCCCCCCGCGCGCAGGTCGACCTCGCAGACCGGGGTCGTGAGCGGACGCGGTGCCCACCAGTCCGCGAGGCGGGAACCCCAGGTGTGGAAGAGGCGGGCGGGCGGCACGGGGACGTCACGGGTCAGCACCAGCTCGAGGTCAGGATCGGTCGCAGGGACGGCCGGGGAGATCGATGTCGGCATGGGGCAGGCTCTGGTTTCCATCAGCCCATGCCGGTCAGTTCTCGCCGGACGAATCCGTGGCGACGAGCACGGCCAGGAGGGCGAGGATGATGACGACCGCAACCATGGGCCGGGGGAATTTCACGCGTCGGACAGCGCAGGGTGCCGCACCGAGGCGGGCGACCGGTCGGGATCGGCCGGTCCGGCGGCGAGTTCGTCGTGGATCTCACCGAGGCGGGCCGAAACCGCGACCGCGAGGTCGGCGGCGTCACGGCGGCCGCGCCGCTCCAGCAGGTACGCCAGGTCGGCGAGTTCGACGCGGAGCGCGTCCAGGCGGCCCAGCACGGTGGCGGCGCGGTCCATGCCGGGTCAGGGTCAGGCGGATACGATCACCTCGAAGCCGCCGTAGGTCATGCGCTTCATGTCGAAAGGCGGGTTCTTGGGGTCGCACATCGCGGTGACGCGCGGGTCCTGCATGACCTTCTTGTTGACCCGGTCGCGGTGCGCCCGGGACTTGTAGAGGATCCACGAGAAGACCACGGTCTCGCCGGGCTTGATCCGCGCGAGCTTGGTGAAGCTCTGGCCGAACTGCACCGTCAGGTCGTCACCCACGCATTCCTTGTAGTCGAGGGCGCCGTACTCGCGCCAGACCTTGCCCGCCGCCGCCGCCATCCGGCGGTAGGCGGGAAGTTTTTTCCGGGGCACGACAATCACGAATCCATCAGCATACTTGGGCATGGCGGGTTATCCTTGGTTCGAGGGTGAGGGTGGACGGACCGGGGGTCCGTACTCAGGAGCAACGATTGACCCGCGACACTCCGGACAGGTCCCGACGATTTTTTCGGAATTTTCCGCTCCAGTCTGTCCTTTCCGGCCCCGGCCGCCCGTCGTACGTTTGAACCCTCCTGCTCTCCGTGAACAACGAACGCTTGCCTTATCTCCTGCTCTTCCGGAACTCCGGCGCCGAAAACTACCGGCATCTTTCCCCGCACCAGCGGCAGGAGGTCGTGGAGCGGTGGAACGCGTGGTTCGAGGGCCTCGTCGCCCAGGGCCGGGCCGTCGAGGGCCAGCCGCTCGAGGACGCCACACGGATCGTGGCCGGGCCCGGCGGGAGCCGCGTGACCGACGGTCCGTTTCCGGAGACGAAGGAGGCGATCGGCGGCTACGTGAAACTGCTGGTGCGCGACCTCGAGGAGGCGACGGCCATCGCCCGGATGCATCCAGGACTCGAATACGGCCTGGTCGTGGAGGTCCGCGCCATGACGCCCGACTGCCATCTCGGGGTGAACACGAAGCCCAGCGGTTCGGCCGGGCTCGTCCACCATTGACCGCATGGCGTCGCCGCCGCCAGACGCGACCGCCGCGAGCCGCACGCCGTCCGGACTCGTCGAGCACTTCTTCCGCCACGAGACCGGCCGCCTGCACGGCGCACTCGTGCGGCGGCTGGGCGTGCAGCATCTCGCGCTGGCCGAGGATGTGACCCAGGAGGCGCTGCTCCGCGCGCTGCGGGTGTGGTCCATGAGCGGCATCCCGGCCAACCCCGCGGCCTGGATCACCCAGGTGGCCATGAACCTCGCGCGCGACGCGCTGCGCCACCAGCGGATGTCCGCGGCGAAGGAGCCCGCCATCCTCACGCACCACGAGCAGATGCTCGGCACGCCCGCGGTCGGCTGGGAGACGGCGCGGGAGATTCGCGACGACACCCTGCGCCTCATGTTCGTCTGCTGCCATCCCGCGATCGCGCCGGATGCGCAGGTGATCCTGGCGCTGAAGGTGCTCGGCGGCTTCAGCACCGCGGAGATCGCCCGGGCGTTCCTCGGCAGCGAGGCCGCGCTGGAGAAACAGCTCACGCGAACCAAGCAGCGCATCGCCGACGCCGGCATCGGCTTCGACCTGCCCGACGGCGAGGACCTTTCCCCGCGGCTCGACGGCGTGCTGGGCGCGCTGTACCTGATGTTCAACGAGGGCCACAAGGCCACCACCGGTGAACAGCTGCTGCGGGAGGACCTGTGTCGCGAGGCGATCCGGCTGACGCTCCTGCTGGTCGAGCATCCGGTGGGCAACACGCCCCGCGCCCACGCGCTGCTGGCGCTGATGCTGCTGACGGCCGCGCGCTTTCCGTCGCGGCTCGATGCCCAGGGCGCGCTGCTCCGCCTCGAGGAGCAGGATCGCAGCCGCTGGGACCAGGCGATGATTGAGCGCGGGCTGCGCCACCTGGCGACCGCGGCCCAGGGCGCCGAGCTGAGCGAGTTTCACCTGCAGGCCGGCATCGCGGCCCTGCACAGCGTGGCTCCCGATCATGCCGCGACGGACTGGACGCGCATCCTCGCGCACTACGACGCGCTGCTTCGCCTGCGCCCGTCGCCGATTGTGGCGCTGAATCGCGCCGTGGTCGTCGCGCAGGTGCACGGCCCGCAGGCGGGCCTCGATGCGATCGCCGCGATTCCGGAGCGCGACTCGATCGAGGCGCATCACCTGCTGCACGCCGTCACCGGCGAATTGTACTGGCGGATGGGGCGGCACGACGCGGCGGCGGCGAGCTTCCGCCGCGCGCTCGCACTGGCGCGGGTCGGCACGGAACAGGTGTACCTCGAACGCCTGCTGGCCCGGACGCGCGAAGGCTGAGCGCCGCGCCCCGGCGTTTTTCCCCCAGGATTCCCGTTTACCCCGGTGAGGGTCCCGCCAAGCTGCCGGGGCCGCCATGTTCAGCCGCTTCCGGCAAGCCCTCCCCCGTCCCCTTTCCCATTCCACGATCGCCTATGCGTATGCGCGGGCGGCGGTCTCGCGCCATCGGCTGCCGCCGGGCGATCTCGCGCGCCTGGACGTGGAGGAGAAGACGGATCGCGCCTTCATCCTGCACCAGGCGGAGCGGCTGGGCCCGATTTTCAAGGCGATCGGCTGGGGCGAATTCTACATCTGCGTGGTCGGCCTGGCGCTGGGACGCCGGCTGTTGCGCGATCATGGCGACGACCTGCGTCCCATGACGCTCGACCTGACCTCGCTCTTTCCGAAGGGCTTTCTCCGGCAGATGCAGGGCGACGACCACCGCCACTACCGGCGCGCGCTCAACCGCGCGATCAAGCCCGGCGACCTCGAGGCCGGCACCCGCGAACTCGAGCAAATCGCCCTCTGCGCGCTGGCCGACTACGCGGCGGGCGAAGGCGCGCCGCGCGAGGCCGCCGAGGCCTACCTCGCCACGCTCAGCACGATCACCACCGCGATGACCATCCAGTTGTTCTTCGGCGCGGCGCCCGGCACGGCGGCGTACGATCGTCTCCTGGCCGGGTACCGGAAGCTGGGGCCGCACGGACTGGTCTGGAACGTCACTCCGCAGCAGCAGCGGGCCTTCGTGGAAATTCGCGATTTCCTGCAGGAGCGTTTTGCCGGCGATCCCGCCCGCCTCGACCCCGCCGCCCGCCAGAGCGTGCTGGGGCGCATGGTGGAGGACGGGATGCCGGATGCGACCATGATCGGAAACCTGATCTACATGGTGGAAACGGGGCGCTACGACACGCATGCGCTGTTGCGCTGGCTGACCAAGCACGCCGTGGACAACCCCGCGATGCTGGCCCGCATGGCGGCCGAGGCCGACGCGGCACCGGCGCCCGGCGTCACGTTCACCGAGGCCTTCGTGCTGGAAACCCTGCGCATGAACCAGAGCGAGCGCCTCATGCGGCGCGCCCAGCGCGATTTTGTTTTCGACGGCTTCCTGATTCCCAAGCGGGCGACCGTTCGCGTCTGCCTGTGGGAGTCACACAAGTCGCCCGATGCGTTTCCCCAGCCGTTCGAGTTCAACCCCGACCGGTTCCTCACGGCCCCGCCTTCCAGTGACGCGTTTGCGCCGTTCGGCCTGGACCAGCACAAGTGTCCGTTCAGCGACATGTCAGTCCGGATGAGCGTGCTGTTCCTGCGGGCGCTCGCCCGCTCCTACACCGTCGCCGCCGTCGCGGACGGTCGTCCCATCCGCGGCGCGTATCACTGGGAGCCTGCCACGCATTTCGGCGTGCGCCTGCAGCGGCGCACCTCCTCTCCCGCATGATCCCCGCGCCGCGCTCCACGCCCTCCCCCGCCCTGCCCGATGCCAACGTCGCCGACCTCGTCATCCGCCAGGCCCGCGCCACCCCCGACGCCGTAGCGATCGTGGATCGGGCCGGCCCGACGACCTATGCGGCGCTGGCGGCTCGCGCCGGCGCGATCGAGCAGCTCCTCCGTCAGCGCCACGTCGCGCCGGAGCAGCCCATCGGTGTGCTGATGCCGCGCACCGCCAGCCTGATCGCCGTGCTCCTCGCCGTGATGCGGGCCGGGGCCGCGTACGTCCCGCTCGATCCCGACGATCCGGCCGAGCGCAATCGCCGGATCGTCGCCCAGTCCGGCTGCCACCTGATTCTCGGCGATCGCACCGCGCACGAAGCCCTTCGCGCCACGCTCGCGTCGACCACGCCAGCGGCCGCGCTCGACTTCGTCGATGTCGGGCGGATCGAGCCGGGTGACCCCGGACGTGAGTTCCCGCCCTCCGCCCCGGGCGGCCGCCGCCTCGCGTACCTGCTCTTCACCTCCGGCAGCACCGGGGCGCCGAAAGGCGTGGAGATCGAGCACGCCAGCGTCGTCAACCTGCTGTTCGCCGCCCGGGATCTCTTGGGTTTCACCGCGGCCGACCGCTACCTGGCGGCGTCGACCATCGGCTTCGACATCTCGGTGGCGGAAATTTTCCTGCCGCTCATCACCGGCGGCAGCCTGCTGCTGCGCGATCGCTCCATCTGGCTGGATCCGCGGGCGCTCGCGGACGACCTGCGGACCCAGGGCGTGACCGTGCTGCAAATGGGCCCCTCGGTCTGGTCGGTCGTGCTCGCCGAGGTCGCGCCGTTTCCGCCCGTGCGGGTGGCCATCTCGACCGGCGAACCCGTGCCGCCACCGCTGGCCCGGCGGATCGCGGCGGTGGGGACGCAGGCCTGGAACCTGTACGGCCCGACTGAAACGACCGTGTGGTCGACCGCGCATCGCCTGACGACCGCGGCCGACGCGAGCCCGCAGGCCATCTCGGCGCCGATCGGACGTCCGCTGGCGAACACCACCGTGACCATCGTGGACGAAACGGGGCGGCCGGTCGGACCGGGCGAGCGGGGCGAACTCTGCCTTGGCGGTGCCGGCGTGGCGCGAGGCTACCGCCACCAGCCCGCGCTGACCGCCGAGCGATTCGTGGTCCTGGGACCCGACGGCGAGCGTCACTACCGCACCGGCGACGTCGTCGCGTGGAACGCCCATGGCGAACTCGAGTATTTCGGCCGCAATGACGACCAGCTGAAGATCCGCGGCGTGCGCATCGAGCCGCGGGAAGTGGAGGCTGCGATCCTCGAGCACCCCGCGGTCGCGCAGACCGCCGCCACGTGGTTCGAGGGCGCGGGATCCCGTTCGATTGTCGCCGGAGTCGTGCGGCGGGCCGGCGCCGAGGTGACCGTGGCCGCACTGCACACCTGGCTCGGCACGCGACTGCCCGCGGCGATGGTGCCGTCGCGGCTCGTGTTTCTGCCGGCGTTGCCGCTCGCGCCCAGCGGAAAAGTGGACCGCGGCGCGATCCGGGCGCGCGTGACCGCGGCGCCGGTTGAGGAGGACGAGACCGACGAAGCGCCGGACGGCCTGAACGCCACCGAGCGGGTCATCGCGGACATCTGGCAGCGGCTCCTGAAGGTTCCCGCCGTGGGTGTCGACGACCACTTCCTCGCCATCGGCGGTGATTCGCTCGCAGCGGTGAAGATGATCTCCGAAGTGGAGACGCTGTTCAAAATCTCGCTGCCGGTGCAGACCGTGTTCGAGGCCCCGACGCTCCGCCGGCTCGCCGCGCGGGTGGAGCGGGCCAACGAGCAGTCGCCGGAATCCTATGAGTCCAACTACCTTTTCCCGCTCGTCGAGGTGCCCGGGAGCCGCCCGTTGTTCTTCAGCAACGTGGACCTGCGCCTCGCCATCCGCGGCACCTGGAAGGCACCCTGCACGCTGTACTCGATCTCGCACTGGGCCCAGGGCAGCGGATTCATCAAGGCAAAATCCGTGGGCGACCTCGCGCGCCAGCACGTGGCCCGGATCCGGAAGGTGCAACCGGAGGGACCGTATCGCCTCGCCGGTTTTTCCTTCGGCGGACTCGTGGCGCTCGAAATGGCCCGGCAGCTTCGGCAGGACGGCGAGCGGGTGGACTTCCTGCTCCTGCTCGACCCGATGCTGCCCTACCGCAAACCGAGCGCGCCGAGCGGTTATGCGATGGAGGGCCAGGTGACCCCGCTCGACGAATCCTGGGGCGGGCGGTTGGTCCGGCACGCGCGGGCGATGCGCCGCGAACCGGGCCGGATCGCCCACTACGTCTGGGA
>JAEUHA010000185.1 GCA_016793535.1 Opitutaceae bacterium
GACCACGGCGGAAGACATGCCGCAGGGAGGCGCGGGCCGCGGAGGATTTCAATCGCGAAGGGGGCAGGGGCGATGCCGGTTAGACAGGTTGGACCGGATAGACAGGACCGGGAGCGCAAGCAGACCTAGCCCAAGACCGGACCGCTCTGACCCAACCTGCATCCTGTAAATCCTGTTCATCCTGTCCCAATCGAATCACGGTGGGGAAATGGGGTCAGGTCGTTACATGTTACAGCGGCTGTAACATGGAACGACCTGACCCCATACGAATCACCCCGAGAAATCCGTCTCGTCGGGATTCATCGGATTGTAAGCTCCGCGATCTTCCCGTCCCGCAGGTGAAAATCGTAGTCGAGGTCGACAGGGCTGCCGGCAAAGTTCCCGGCGACTTGGCCCGCCAATTTCACAGTTGCACCGACGGTCCGGGCACTGGTCACGGTCACGTGCGGCTGGTACGCCTGGCCCGTTTGGGAGACCCAGCGCTCGATGGCGGCAAGGCCGACATGATCCTTTTGTTCGTCGCGAACGACGGCGTCCGGGGTGAAGCAGGCGGTTGCCCCGGCGGCATCAAGACGGTTGGCGGCCTCGATGTACTGTGCGACCGGCTCCGGGAGTGATGTTGAGTTCGTGGTATTCATGGTTGGGAAGCGTGAGAGGATACCATCCGGCGGCTCCGTTGCCCAATGCCGTCTTTTTGGGCTGGCTCATACTCCAGGTATGAGGGACTGGTTCGACGTGGAACTTCGCCACCTCCGGTACTTCGTCGCCGTGGCAGCGCACGGCTCCTTCAATCGTGCCGCCCAGGTGCTTCATCTCACTCAACCGGCGCTCAGTCGACAGGTGAAGGATCTCGAAGCCGAACTGGGTGTGCTGCTGCTCGTGCGCGGCAAGAACACAGTCAGCCTCACCGATGCCGGCGAACGATTTTATGAGGAGGCGCGAGAGGTCCTCGCGCGCGCGGACTTGGCCGTGCAGCGGGTCCGCGGCGAACAACGCCGAGACGTGCTGCGCATCGGCTACGCACCCTCAGCGACCGCCGGCATTCTTCCGCGAACGCTGGAGCGATCCCAGGCGGAGCACGCGAGCGTGCGGGTCGAACTCGTGGACGTCTCGCCCACGGAAATGATCGGCCTGGCAAAAAAGGGCCGGCTGGATGCGATCGTGGCACTCGAGCCATCGTTGACGACGACTCCCGGTTTTCAGTGGAGTGTACTTCGTCGCGTCAACCTCGTGCTGGTGATGCGGGCAGACGATCCGCTCGCGTTGCTCAAGCGGGTGCCGCCCCGGCGCCTGCGCGAGGTGCCACTGGTCGGGCTCGCCCGGGAAAATTTCCCTGACTACGTGCCGCACCTGCGAAGGATCCTGAAGCCGCATGGCGTTGCGCCGCGCTTCGTCGCGTTGGAGAGCGACGGGGTCTCGACGCTGTTCGCGACCGTGGAGGCACATCGAGCTGCGGCCATTCTCGCCGATAGCGTCGTTGGAATCATGCCGCGCACGCTGGTGTGCCGGCCGTTCTCTCCGAACTTGGATCCCGTCGTGGCAAAGATCGGGATTTCGGCGACCTACCCGAAGCCCTACGCGGCTGCGTTTGCCCGCTTGCTACGCGAGGAAGCCGAGCGAGCGACGCGCCGCCGCGCCTGACAATCTGACAAAGGATCTGAATGGGGTCAGGGCGTTCCCCGTTCGCGCGGCGCGAACGGGAAACGCCCTGACCCCATACGAATCATGGTCGCGCCCGCGGGAACTCCGACTTGAAATCGCCGAGGCTCGACCAGTACAGCCGTTTGCCGAGATCGACTTCGGCGGTGGCGACCGTCCCCCACTCCTTTGCCTGCGCGAGGATCCGGCCGTCCTGCGCATAAACGGCGGAGATCATCCAGTTCTGCGCCGCGTCCGTGTGGGTGCTGCTCACCACGTAGACGTGGTTCTCGCTCGCCCGCGCCTCGGCGAGCAGCGGATTGCACCCCATCACCGGCCACGCAATCACCTCCGCGCCGCGGTTCGTGAGTTCGCGCGCGACCTCGGGAAAGAAGCCGTCGTAGCACACCATCAGCCCCACCTTGCCGAAACGCGTGGCAAACACCGGGTACTCGTGCCCCGGCGTAAGCCCGCCTTCGATCTCGCCGCGCGGCAGGCAGACTTTGCGATACTTGCCGATCAGTTCGCCATCGGGCCCGATCAGGACCGCGACGTTGTAGATCAGATGACCGTCGCGCTCGATGAGCCCGGGCACGAGGTGGACGCCGTGCTGCCGGGCCAGCACCCCGAAGTACTTCGTCGACGGCCCGGGGATCGGTTCCGCCACGTCGAGGTACGTCGCCCCGCCGCCCAGCGTCAGCGCCTCCGGCAACACGACGAGATCGGCCTTCTGTTTCGCCGCCTCGGCGATCGGCGCGGCGAACGCCAGCCGCCGCTCGTCGATCGTCTTTGCCGACCGCGGCACAAAATGCACCGCACTCAACCGCACCGTGCGCGGCGCCGGCGGCGGCACCGCCGCCAGGGTCACGGCCGCCCACTCCACGGAGGCCCGGGCCGCCCAGCGAAACTCCAGCTCGACGATCGCCTGCCGGGCCTGCGACGGCACCCGGTACACGCCGCTCACTTCCGCCCAGCCCCGGGCATCCGCCGTCCCGTCCACCGGAAACTCCGGTTCCGACCGCGGGATCGCGCCTGGACGGTACGTCGCCGGCGAGGGTTCGTCGTGATTGACCGCCCGGCCCTTTTCGTCGCGCCAGGAAATGCGCACCACCGCAGTGCGGCGTCCGTCCGCATTCACCACCCGCCGCAACGTGCGGAACCGGTAATGCTGTCCGCCGGAAACCGGAAACGTCTTCCGCCAGTGGCCGATCAGCCCCTCGCGCTCGTCCGTCCGGATGACGAAACTGCCCGCGCGATCCGGGCCGCCCTGCGGGTCATACGAGAAGGCCGGTGCGATCTCGTCGCGCGGCGCACGGTGACTCCAGCCCTCCGGCGCCGGGGCACTCGCGGCGCACCAGGCAAACGCGGGGATCAGGGCAAACGCGAACAGCGCAGGGAGGTTCCGAAGGTTCATGGCAAAATCGGGACTTGATTGTAGGCGGGGTGCCCTCACCCCGCGCCAACCGTTTTGAAACTCATCTCCCGCGGGGCGAGGGCACCCCGCCTACCTCTCACCGCGTCCAATTCCGGTTGCCGACCTCGGAGATCGGGATGCACGCGTCCCAGCGGCCCGGGACCGGATCATAATGGAGCACGTTCCGGCCCACGGTCTCCGCGGTGAAATAACCGGTCACCGTCAGCTCCCGCAGCAGCGCGAAGAACGTCTTGTCCTTGCCCTGGGAGGCCAGGGCGATCGAGCGGAGCACGTCGTCCTGCGCCGCCGCCGCGAGGGCCGTGAACGCCTGGCCATGGCGGGCGCGAGCCGCGGCCTCGATGTCCTTTACGCCGGTGGCGAACAGGAAGCGCTCGTCCCCGGTGAGGTACTCGCCGTACATGAGGTCGATGAAGGCCGGCACGCCGACGTCGATCGCGCCGGGGGTGTCGGTCTTCGGCAGGATCCGTTCCGCCGCGGCGGCCACGGTGGGGAACTGGCGGGCGTCGAGGTAACGCCGGCCGGCGGCGGGCGCCGCCTGGGCTCGCAGCACGCCGGCGACGATCGACGGCGACAGCGCGACGCCGAGGAAAAAGGCGGCCTGCTTCAGCGCCTCGCGGCGCGTGAGGAGCGCGGGGTCCGCGGACTCGGGGGAGGAATTCATGGGAGGGCGTTCCGCGTTCAGAGGTTGAGTTTCTTCATCTCGCCCACGGCGTGGTCGCAGGCGCGGGCGGTCAGCGCCATGTAGGTGAGCGAGGGATTCACGCAGGAGTTCGAGGTCATGCACGCGCCGTCGGTCACGAACACGTTGGGCGAGGCGTGCACCTGGTTCCAGCCGTTGAGGACGGAGGTCTTCGGGTCGCGCCCCATGCGCGCCGTGCCCATTTCATGGATACAGAGGCCGGGCGCGCTGACGTCGTCGAAGGGCGTGTTCTCCTTCAGTCCGGCGGCCTCGAGGATCTCGACCGCGGACGCCTTCATGTCCTTGCGCATGTTGAGCTCGTTCTCCTTCCACTCGCAGTCGAAGGTGACCGTCGGCTGGCCCCACTTGTCCCGGACCTGGTGGTTCAGGTACATCCGGTTCTCGTGGTATGGCAGGCACTCGCCCCACGCGCCGAAGCCGAAGCGCCACGGGCCG
>JAEUHA010000195.1 GCA_016793535.1 Opitutaceae bacterium
GGGGGGGGGATTGGGCAAGCCTTCTGGGAGCGCGGACGCCCTCGTCCGCAGGTCTTGAGATGCGGACGAGGGCGTCCGCGCTCCCAGCGGGCTACGCCAGCAGCTGGTGCAGCACGTTGCCGTGCACGTCGGTGAGGCGGAAGTCCCGGCCCTGGAAACGGAACGTGAGCTTCTTGTGGTCGAGTCCGAGCAGGTGGAGGATCGTGGCGTGCAGGTCGTGGACGTGGGCGCGGTCCTGCACCGGGTTGAAGCCGAGTTCGTCGGTGCGGCCGACGATCGCGCCGGCCTTGGTGCCGCCGCCGGCGAACCACATCGTGAACGCATCGATGTGGTGGTTGCGGCCGGTGGTGTCGCGGTTCTCGCCCATCGGGGTGCGGCCGAACTCCCCGCCCCAGACGACGAGCGTGTCCTTCAACAGGCCGCGGGCCTTCAGGTCCTGCACGAGCGCCGCCTGCCCCTGGTCGACCTCACGGCACACCTTCTCGAAGTCGCTCTGGAGGTTTTCGCCCGGGCCGCCGTGGCTGTCCCAGTTGGCATGATACAACTGGATGAAGCGCGAGCCGCGCTCGACGAGCCGGCGCGCGAGCAGGCAGTTGCGGGCGAACGAGGGCTGGTCGTTCTCGATGCCGTAGAGTTTCAGCGTCGCCTCGCTCTCGCTGCGGAGGTCGATCAGTTCGGGGGCGCTGGACTGCATGCGCGACGCCATCTCGTAGGCGGCGATGCGGGTGTGGATCTCGGCGTCGCCGGTCTCGACCGCCCGCTTCAGGTTGAGGTCACGGATGGCGTCGATCGCCTGGCGCTGGCGCACGGCGCTGACGCCCTCGGGGTTCTTGAGGTTGAGGATCGGGTCGCCATTGCCCCGGAGCGGCACGCCCTGGAAGGTGGTCGGCAGGAAGCCGCTGCCCCAGTTGACGGCGCCGCCGCGCGGTCCGCGCGGGCCGGACTGGAGGACGACGAAACCGGGGAGGTCCTGCGACTCGCTGCCGAGGCCGTAGGTGATCCACGAGCCCATGCTGGGGCGGCCGAACTGCCCCGAGCCGGTATTCATGAAGAGCTTCGCCGGCGCATGATTGAACAGATCCGCGGCACAGGAATGAACCAGCGTGATGTCGTCGACGATCTTCGCGGTGTGCGGGAACAGGTCCGAGACCCACGCGCCGCTCTGGCCGTGCTGGCGGAACTCGCGGCGCGTGCCGAGCAGCTTGGTACCATGGCTCGAATCCATGAACGCGAAACGCTTTCCCTCGATCATCGAGGGCGGGATCGGCTGGCCGTTCAGCTCGATGAGCTTCGGCTTGTAGTCGAAGAGCTCGAGCTGGCTGGGCCCGCCCGCCATGAAGAGATAGATGATGTTCTTCGCCCGCGGCGCAAAATGGCTCGCGCGTGGCGCCATCGGATTCGGCAGGGCGGGCAGCCCGGGGGCGGCTTCCGCGCCGAACGCCCGCCGGCCGTTCAACATCGACGCGAGCGCGATCCCGCCCAGGCCGAGTGCGCAGCGGCTGAAGAAGTGCCGGCGGGTCTGGGTGGCGAGGTGAATTGCGGGATCGGACGGGAAGGGGTTCATCAAGAGAGAGCG
>JAEUHA010000280.1 GCA_016793535.1 Opitutaceae bacterium
CCCAGTTGCGCTTTGAACTCACCACCTCCCACGCCGTCACCGCGCTCGACCACGTGCGCGCCGTGCTCACGGCCCAACTCCAACCCACGCTCCAACGCCAGCGGCTCCAGGCCGCGGGCTGAGCCCATCGCAGATCACCCAGCGCGGCCGAGCCGCCACCAGAGAGCGGCAAGATTGCCCACGGAACACACGGAATACACGGAAACCAAATCCTCTTCCGTGTAGTCCGGGTGTTCCGTGGGCCAACGGTTCGAATGAATTGGCATTCGCTGGGGCAAGGATGCACGCAGCAAAACATATGCTCAGACTTGAAAATGCAGAGGGAGATGCTTCTCCACGGGCTTATTCTCTGCGCTCTCTGCGACCTCCTGTAATCGCAGCCTGGCTTGATTCACACGGATCACGGCTCAGCCGCGCCAGGTAATCCGTGGTCACTCCGTTCCTCGCGGCCACCATGTTTGCCGTTCTCTTCATCGCCGACTTCGCGCTGCACGCCGTGCTGCGCACCGAGGCCGCCCCGGCCGACCGCCCGGCGGCGCTTTTTTCCGGCGCCGGCAGGAAGTCCGTCGTCCTCGCCGCCACACCCGCCGCCCGCGACGCCGGCGTCGAACCCGGCATGACCGCCCCCCAGGCCGTCGCCCGCTGTCCCGCACTCGTCATCCGCACGCCCGTAGCCGCCGCCGAGGCCGAGGCCCGCGCCGCGTTGCTCGCCGTCGGCTTCACGCTCGGGCCCCTGATCGAGGACACCGCACCCGGCGTGTGCACCATCGACCTCAAGGGCGCCGCCTCACGGCCCGAACCCGTGGCCGCCGCCGCGGTTCAGCAGCTCGCCACCCTGGGGCTGCCCGCCACCGCCGGCCTCGCCCGCACGCCGCTGCTCGCGCGCTACGCGGCCGAGGTGGAGCGGCGTGTCCCCCCGCCGCTTTTCGTCGCGGAGACGGATCCGTTGGTCGCCGATCCTGCGCCCAAGCAGCCGGGGGACAGGCTGCTCCCCCTGGAAGCAGTCGCGTCCCTGCCGTCGAGGTCGCAGGTCCGCACCGTCACGGACGAAGCCGCCTTCCTCGCCCCGCTCCCGCTCGCCGTCGCCGACCCGGCGCCGGAACTCGCCGCCATTCTCCACGGCTGGGGCCTGCGCACGTGCGGCGACCTCACCGCCCTGCCGCGCGATGAGATCGTCCGGCGCTTCGGCAGCGCCGGGCTCGCGCTCTGGCAGCGCGCCACCGGCGGCGCACCGCGTCCGCTGCACCCCGTCGTCCCCGCCGCGCAGTTCGCCGCCGCGCTGGAGTTCGAGGACGCGATCGAAACGCTCGAGCCGCTGCTCTTCCTGCTGCGCCGTTTCCTCGACCGCCTGACGCTCGAGTTGCGCGCGGCGCAGTTCGTCGCGGCGGAGATCGAGCTCACGCTGCGCCTCGAGGACGACACGCGCCACGCGCGCCGTTTTCGGCTGCCCGAGCCCACGGCCGATCCGGAGATCCTGTTCCGCGCGCTGCACACGCACCTCGAATCACTCCAGACCGCCGCAGCCATCACCGCCCTGGACCTGCGCCTCGAACCGGCGCGTCCACTCGTCCGGCAGCACGGCCTGTTCGACACCGGCCTGCGCGACCCGCACGGCTTCGCCGACACGCTCGCCCGCGTCGCCGCGCTGGTGCAGGCCGACCGTGTCGGCACGCCGCGCTGCGACGACACGCACCGCCCCGACGCCTTCACGCTGCAGCCGCCGCCCGCCGTCGTGCCGCCACCCGCCCCGCCGCCCGTGCACCCGCCCTTCGGCCTGCCGCTCCGGCGCTTTCGTCCGCCGCTGCGCGCCACGCTCGAATTCACCCCGGACGAGCGCAAACCCGCCTACCTCCACACCGAGCTTTTCCAGGGCGCCATCCGCGAGGTCCGCGGCCCGTGGCGCAGCAGCGGCGACTGGTGGCAGACGGACCGCGCCTGGTCGCGCCTCGAATGGGACATCGCGCTCGCCGAGGGCGGACTCTACCGCCTGCTGCGGGTTGGCGAGGGGTATTTTGTGGAGGGGGAATACGACTAGCGCCGCGCACAGCGCGGCGCGGTTGAGAGTTGAGAGCTGAGAGTTGAGAGCCGAACCAAAACCACCGGACATCCATCGCCCCTATCGAAGACATGAAGGCGCCGTGCCGACGGCGCCATTTTCCACCAGGACCCACGCCGAGGAGCCGCGTGCCCCGTCAATCGGACACGTGCGAT
>JAEUHA010000291.1 GCA_016793535.1 Opitutaceae bacterium
CTCCCAAGTAGGCGCCACGAGGATCACGTCGCGCTTGGCTGCGGTGCACTCGACGTAGTGCGCGGCAGCGCGCTGCACGTAGTCGGCGCCGTCTGCTTTGATCCAACCGAGGCGGTCGAGCGCCTCCAGCCCGACCCGGGCCTGCCCTTGGGCCATCGCTTTCACGGCACTGCGATATTCGCGGGCGGTCTGGCGGCGGATATCGGTCAGCTCGGCGGTTTGCAGGCGCGAGTGATTTTCGAGGATCGAGAGAAAATCGCCGGCCTCGACGCCGCTGTGCTGACGCGAGTCGCCGACGAGGATCAGCCGTGCGCCCTGGGCCTGCACGAGCGCGCAAAGTTCCGCGCCCTGCCTCGTGCTCGCGATGCCGACTTCGTCGACGATTACGGTTGCGCCGAGCAGACGCGGGCCGTGCCGCGCCACTCCGTTTTGGAGAAAATCCGCGAGCGTGGTTGCGTCAGAAAACCCTTCGCTGCGCAGCACCGTCGCCGCCGATGTGGTGGGCGCGCAGGCGAAGACTTCGCGATTCGCCGCCCGGAGGCCGCACTGGACTTCGTGCAGGGTGAACGTCTTCCCGGCGCCGGCGACGCCTCTCAAGGCGCAGACGCTGTCCGTCGATTCGAGCAGGGATTTGACCGCGGCGCGCTGGTCATCGGATAGACGCGCGTCCGGCTTAAAGTTGTGCCAGCCGAGGGGCGAGCAGGCATTGCGTCCGTCGTTGACGACCGCGATAGCGGAGAGTTCCTGCCGCAGTCCTTCGCGGGTCGCGTAGGCTGCGTGCAGGCCATGCTCGCCGGGGCGCAACGCAACGCAGTCGGTCGTTTTCCCCTCCGAGAAGGAGTGCTTGAGATCTTCGAGCGTGAGCCCGCCGAGGTTGTGATTGAGGGCTTCGGCGAGCACGTCATGCCCGCGCTGGACACTCGCGCGCTCGAACAGGTGGTTCCTGGCCTGGGTGAGGGCAGCCGCTTCGCCGGCCGCGGGGGGCGTTATCGGTCCCCGGTGGCGTGCGGCCTCGACCAGCGCGTCCAGCGCCGCAGCCCGGTCGGTATGAAAGTCCGCGCGCTGCCGGCTACGGACCTCCGCCGTGGTGATCTCGGCGAGCTTGCTGTCGCGCGTCCGAGTCGTGATTCCGTGGATCTCCCGCGTCGTAGGCGGGCGACCGTGTTTGTGGCGGAACGCGGCGATTTCGGTTTCGATCTGCGCGCGGCGCTTCGAGGCGATGGCGCGGTCCTCGGCACTCACGCCGGCAATTTCAAACCCCTCGATTGCGCCGCGCTCGTTGCGTGCCGATTCGATAGAGTAGCCGGCGGCGAGCACGCCGCGGGCGAGTTCGTTTTGGTAGACTTTGCCCGCGTAGCGGATGGCCGCGACCATCTCGCGCTCGGTGAGTGCGAACCATTTTTTGGCGTTGGCATCGAAGGTGGCGTTGGCCGTGACGAGGTGCGTGTGGAGTTGCGCGTCGAGCGCCCGGGAGGCGTCGTGCTCGAAGCGCGCGGCGCAGAGATTGCCCGTGAATGCGGTCTGCTCGGACCACGCCGCAACCCCGTCGCGCACCCGGCGTGCGGCGAAACGCTCCAGTTCGGCAAACGCGACCGTGACCGCATCGTGATGCGCGTGGCGCAGCCGTTCGTCGCCAAACGTGACGGCCAGCAGCGACACGCTTTTCGGCGCGGAACATTGAAAATCGAGGAACGCGATGCGCCCGGCCCCGGTGCGGGCGGTCAGTTTTCGGCCGGTCAGCGGATGCCGATTGCTCCGCAGCCGCTCGAACGCCTCGTCCTGCGCTCCGATGCCGCGGCCTGCGAGGCCGAGCCGCTCCGCGCCTTGGCCGACCCAGATTCCCGCGACGGATTCCTTTTCCGAATAGTAGTCGTTCGCCGAAAGATGATTCGCGAGGTAGGTCGAACCGTCGCGGAGTTTCGCCATCGTGAACATGGCGGAAGCATGCGCGTGCAAGAACGCGTAACCAAGGAGACGAAAATAACGCCGCCCCTGCCGCGGTGTTATCCGGCGAGGCTCGAATGACCTCGCATCTCCTCGAATCCGTTCAGTTGTCCCAGTGCACCGGGCGGTAGTCCGACGTCACGTCCGCAAGCCCGCCGTAGAGAGCGCGCACCGCAGTTTCGCGCACGGCGTCGTCGCGCTTGTAGCCGGGCGCCTCGTGATCGAACCATGCGTTCACCTCGTCGAATTTCGCAAAGGCGCGTTGTTCGAGCACCGGGAAATGGATGTCCTTGAAGAGTCCGAACCGTTCGGCGTGGGCCTCGCGCCAATCGTGCACGAGTGCGGCGAGCACAAATTTTTGGCCGGGCCGCGCGGATTCCGCACGGATTGCCGGCAAGGCTTGGAGCAGGCGGCAATAGGACGGATTCGTTTCCTGAAGGACCCGGCGCAGCGACCGGAGAGACAATTCCCACCACAGATCGAACCGGGCGCGCATCTGCGCGATAGCACTGCGGGCCGGGACCCGGACGAAAAATCCTTCGGGCACACGACAGGCCGCGACGGTCTGCCAATATCTTTCCGCAGTCAGCCGGCCGGCGATGCGCGCTTCCCGCGTTACGGGGCGACGGAGGTCGTCCAAGTGCGCCTCACAACGGCTCAATTCGGCGCGCAGGCGGTCGGGAGATTCGGTGGAATTATGAGTGCGGCCGAGTGCCATCAGGAATCCGCTTTGCACTGCCGTAAATTCCGACTTGGCCAAGCGGTAGGGATGGCCACCGGCCAACTCGTAAACCCGCTCGACGGCTGCCGACACCCGGGCCTCGACTTCCAGTTCCCGGAGATCCAGCGCCCGAAAGCGCACATAGGCGCTGACCTCGGACACAAAGGCCGCTTGCGCGCCGCTATATTGCGCCAGCTCGACCGGCCAACCGGCTGCCTTCAACGCCCGGATGACACACCAATCGGTGAGCACTTCGGGCCAATGAGGTTGAACGAGACGCGGTTTCAAGGTGGAGGAGGTCGGTCGGCGATTTTTCGGACACATTATACCACGGCCTTCAAGTGCGACGGCTGGCGGCGGTTGGACGGGTAACCGGCAGCTACAATTTGCCAGACTCACGCCGCGAACACCGGCGGGGGCTGGGTGTTCGCGGCGCGGGCTTCACCTCGGTGGGTTTGGCGTCGCATCGTTGCGCCCAGAAAAACATGCACGGTGCCAACCGCCTTCAATTCACGGGAAACGTCGTCGTCGCCGACGCGTTGGCTGAATGCGCGCACGCCGGGTTGCTCGAAGAGCTGCGCGAGGCGCTGACGATCAACCACGACGAGGTGCGCGGTGACGCCCTGCGCGCTGTGCGCGATCTCGTTTACGAACTCGCGGGTGCGAGCGATCGCGAACTGGCGGTCGATGTTCTCATCTACGCCACGGGCGTCGCCGAATTCGACCGGACGAGCTTGCGCGACTACGCGCGCAAGCACGGGCTGACAACCGAAGGATTTCGGCAACACGTCTTGAAGATGCAACGGCGGCTCGGATTGCCGCCCAGGCCGATGCAAAACACCGATGCAAACTGACGTGAGGCAACTGCTGGCGGCGTTGCCGCCAGAGGGAATCGACCGTGCCACACGGTTGGGCCTTGCTCTCGCTCCCGAACTGAAAACAGACGCGTGGCGCCATCTCGTCACCCGAGTGGCCAGCCTCGCGCGCACGGCTACCGGCGCGCGCCTCACGCTCACGGCGTGGCTCGGCGACGCGCTGGCTTACGGCGGCGCCGGCGGCCGTGGCCTGATCGCGGAATGCGCCGAAGCGGCCGGTTTTGATCCGGGCACACTGCGCAACGCCAAAATGGTCTGCTCGCGCATCCCGGTCTCATGTCGCCATGACGCGCTGAGCTGGACGCATCATTGCGAGGTCGGACTGGCGTTCGCCGACCCGCACGAAATCGAGCGATGGTTGGACACGGCGGAAGCGGAAGCCCTTTCGACGGCAGACTTGCGCCGCCGTGTGCGTCTGCATGTCGCCGCCGGGCGCGGCGCGGCGAGTCCCGCCGCGCTTGGGTCGTCAGTTGCCGCTTTTCGGTTGATCAGGGAATTGCGGGCGGCGGGTCGTTCGCTGGCGCGCGAACGCGACCTCTGGCGACACTGGTCGCCCGCGGCGGCGCGCCTCGCGCTGGAGGAACTCAGACACCTGACGGAGTTCGTCGACGTTGTGCGGACGCGGGCTGTGTCTGGGCGCACGCCGCCGCTGCGCGATCTCGCGTAGAATTGAGCGGCGACGCGCGATGGTAAAGTCAGCCCCGCGCAGGCACTTTCAACTTGGTGCGAATGTGCAGCGCGACTTCGGTCGTGTCGTAATACACAAAGTGCCCGACCTTGTGGTGCGGAATCCGTCGGAGCTTCGTCCAGGAGCGAAGAGTGCGAATCGACGGTTCTTTGCCGGACGGAAAAATGCCACTAGCGCGCAGGCCCATGACATCGGTGAGTTGGTTCGAGATAGTCGAGGAGGGTGCAATTGATTCCATGCCTACGCCGCCGCGTCAACTGGCCGGCCCGCCTCAACTGGAATCGGCTTAAGGACGGCCCTTCGTTTCGGAAGGATGCCGAAAAACTGTTCCGCCTCCGCCGTGCTCTTCAAATCGAGGTAGTGCTTGCGGATGATGCTCTCCGAGTTGCCGGCTTGCAGCGCCGCTTCGCCCATCGAGCGGAATTTCCCTACGAACATCGAAATAAACGTGTGCCGCAAGATGTCATGGGACAGCCCGAACTGTTTGCGAAACTTGAGCCGGAGCCTGCGGAATCCGCAGGGCATGATGGGGAATTCGTCGAGCGGGTAGGCGCGGAACCAAGCAGCGAGATTGGGCTGAATGGCAACGCTCCGCTTCATGCGCACTTTGGACACGTGCGGTTCTACAAGGATAACGCCGGTGTCGAGCCGGATGTCTTTTGCCTCCAATTTGGATATTTCGCCTTCATAAAGGTCGGGACGGATGCCGGCGAATAGGCAAAGAGCGATGAACGGAACGAGGGCTCCGTTGTGGTTCTCCTCGGCCCAGACCATGATCTCCGCGCATTGTTTCGCGGTCAGGGTCAGTGCCGAGCCACGCCGATGGCCAACGCCGCGGAAATACGGCACTTTTGTGATGACGTTTTCCGCAACCCAATCCTTGAGCAGGCCATATTTGAGGAACGCGCTGATCAAACCGCGGCGGTTGTTGTAGGTCTTCTTGGAAGCGTTACCTCTCTTGAAGAAGTCGGCGAGTGCGGTTGCGGTAAGCTCTGCGACCGTCTTGCCGCGGAATACGACATTCATGGCGCGTAACTCGCAGCGGAATGAAGTGAACTGCCGGTGCGACAGGTTGCCCTGCTTGTGATCCGCTTCGCGCAAGGCGAGGTATTCCTTGGATGCCTCCGCCAACGATACGTCGCGGACCGGGTCACGATAGTTCGCGAGTGCGAAGTCCAAGTAGAACGTCAGGGAACGTGCCCGACCCTCCAGTCGATGGAATCCGGCCTCGGCCTCGCGTAGTTGCCCGTCGGAAAGCCTCGTCGCCGCTGGACGAACACCGGCTTCAGCTTGGAGCTTTGAAATTTCGAGTGCTTGGCGCTCAGCATGCGCCTCGACGCGAGTTGAGAAATTCTTACGGACACGCTGGCCGTCAAGGTGACCGGCGACGCGGAAAACGACCTCCCCGGAGGGATTCGTGAACTCTGAGATTACGAACGATGCGGGCGATTTCATGCCGGATTTGCCGCGTCAACTGGCAAATCCATCGTCAGGAAAATCTAAGTATTGGTTATCAACACTTAAAATGGGGCGGCCAACGGGACTCGAACCCGCGACCCCAAGATCCACAATCTTGTGCTCTAACCAACTGAGCTATGACCGCCGTACAGGGTCGGCGAAATTCGCGGTGCGCCGGATCACTGTCAACCCCTTCTTCGCGCCCGCGAGGGGCGGGCCACTCAGGGGGTGCCGAATCGAATTTCCACCCACACAATCTGCTGCGCGGGACCGTGATCCATGGGTGACACGGCGACCTCGTTGTAACCCGGCCGCAGCGCCTCCGGCGGCACCCGGTACGTTCCTGCCCGCGCCGCGCCGCCCAGTTTCTTCGGTTCCGGCAGATCGGGGGCCGGCGTGAGGCGCGTACCATTGAGCGACACGTCGAGACGGGCGTCACCCACGGCCGGCCGATCGGCCAGGCCGAGGACGACGTGCGCCGGACCAGGTCTATCGGTCGGGCCAACGTGGATGCGGAAGCGGCCGCCTGCCGAGGTTTCGACCGGGAGCTGCGTGCCGTCGGGAAAACCGGGCGGCGTCGTATCGCGGTACGTGATCGGATGTCGCCGCGCCTTGCCCGCGAGCGCCGGCGGCGCGAGGCCGTCGCGCAGCAGTGACGCGTAGTCTTCGGCCGACACGGGACGCGTCTGGCTGTCCATCCAGTTGAACAGGTAAAGGCTGTCGGCGCCGCGGTGCTGCGCCGATGCGGCGAAACCGCGCAGCGTGGCAAGGTCGTTGGGAACCGTGACGCCGGTGAGCCAGGCGCGCAGGTTATGTTCGAAACCCGGCACGATCGCCACGCGCGTCGCGTCGGGACCCAGCCGCTCACGCCAGAGCTCGACGGGGATGTCGAAATCCGAGGTGCGCCAGAACGGACACGGCACGATCAGGTCAACCCAGCCTGCGCGCGCCCAGCGGACCGCGTCCAGGCCGAGCCCGGCGGCTGCGTCCGGGTGCGCGGGGACGCGGACACCCAGCCGGATCGGATGCCCGCGCCGGCGCGACCAGGCGTCGGCGAGCTGGCGCGCCTCCCGGACGAACGCATCGAGCAGCGGCGCCTCGTCCCGCTCGCGCCCGGGCGTGAGATGGAAACCAAAACGCATCCAGTCGAGTTCGATGCCATCCGGGTCGTAGCGCTCGAGCAGTTCCTGGAGGAACGCCGCCTGATGGGCGCGGACCTCGGCGTGGGCGTAGTTGAGCGCGTGGTTGACCCACGGCTGCACCGGGCCACCCGGCACACGCCGCAGGTTGGGATTCGCGCGCCAGAACTCCGAGTGCATGAAACTGCCCGGCACGTCCACGGAGTGCACGTCGTTCATGCGCATCGATAGCCAGGGCGAGAGGCGGCGCGCGCGGGCCCGGACAATCCAGATCGCGTAGGGATCGAGCCCGGCCGCATGGAGTCGCTTGGCGTTCTGCGGCCAGAGCTCCGTCGGCTCGACGCCGGCCACCGGATCCCAGATCGCCTCCCGCGTGCGGCTGCGGAAGCTGGCACGCATGGAGTTCGGACTCAGGAACAGGTGGGTGACCTGGGTGTTCGCGTAGCCGTCGACCCAGGCCTCGAGCCCCGCGCGGGTCATCTGCTCGGGCGGGCGCGAACCGAAGAAGTGGCTGTTGTCCTCGTTGAGGATCAGGCTGCCGGCGGGCAGGGGGCGGGTGGCGGCGTCAGCGGACGCGACCGCAAGAGCCCACGCGACGCAGACGGAAAAGATGTATCCGGAATGCGGTGACTGAAGATCGAACATGAGAGATGGAGTCAATCGGTGGGCCCACGGAACACACGGAGCACACAGAAGGGGACCAGATTTCCGTGTGCTCCGTGTGTTCCGTGGGCCACCTTCGATTGGGTTCGAGTGCGGCTCGTCGCGCCGGTGCTTTTTGGGGGCTAGCGCGGGCCCGGGTGGTTGACGCGGTGGGCCTGCCGATCGGCGCCGGCGGGCGTGCGGTGATAGCTCGTGTCGCGGGCGGGGAGCAGCCGGGTGCCCTTCCGGCGATCGAAGCCGTCGCGCGACGGGTCGGCGGGCTGGCTGTCGGCGGTTTCGTCGCGCCAGCGCGTCATGACTTCCCGGAGACGGTTCAGCGCGGCGGCGTGGCGCGCGTCGCCGGCGAGGTTGTTGAGCTGGTCCGGATCGTCGGCAGTGCGGTAGAGCTCCTCGCGCGGACGCGGGGCGAGCAGCACCTCCTGCTGGGCGGGGGTGAGCCGGCGGGCGGCCTCCGCGGCGAGCAGGCTGGCGAACGATGGCGAGCGGACCGAGTCGGCGGGCCCCTGCCAGGCCTGGGCGGGGTCGAGGTTGAGGATGTAGAGGTATTCGCCGTCGCGGACGGCGCGGGCGTTGGCGGCGTAGTCGTGCCAGTTGTGCTCGGAGAAGGCGAAGTGCCGGACGGACGCGGCCGGGTCGGTGAAGAGCGGCAGCAGGCTGACACCCTGGAACGAATCCGGCAGCCTGGCGCCGGCGGCGGCGAGGACCGTGGGTCCGACGTCGATCGCACTGACGAGCCCGGTGCGCGGCGTACCCGGTTGGCGGATACCGGCGGGCCAGTGCACGACGAGCGGCGCCTTCATGCCGCTGTCGTGCAGGCGGGTCTTGGCGCGGGGGAAAGGGCGGCCGTTGTCGGCGGTGACGAAGAGCAGCGTGTTCTGCAGCATGCCCTGGCGTTCGAGCTCGGCCACGACGCGGCCGACGAAGTGGTCGAAGCGGGTCACTTCGTTGGCGTGGGAGGCGAGATCTTCGCGGGTGGCGGCGTCGTCGACCAGGAAGGGTGGCACGCGCACGCGGGCCGGATCGTGTTTCGGCCCGTAGGCGGCGGCGTCCCACTCGGCGTCGCCGTCCCACGCGCGGTGGGCGTCGAGGGCGGCGAACCAGCCGAAGAACGGCCGGTCCTTGGGCCGGTTGCGCAGGTGTTCGACCCAGCGCCCGTGGCCGCCGTGATTGCCGGGCACCTGGCCGTCGTCGATCACGTCGAACGGCGCGGGCGGTTCCGGTTCGCCCGCGGCCGGCTTTTCCTGGGGCATGTGGTTCTTGCCGGACAGCACCGTGTAATAGCCGCTGGTGCGCAGCAGGGCGGGAAAGCGCACGAGGTGTCCGGCCACCGGGCGGTGCAGTTCCGAGCCGGCGCCGTTGTTGTGCGGGTAGCGGCCGGTCGAGAAGCTGTTGCGGCTCGGGCTGCAGCTGCTCGCGGTCAGGTACGCATTCGTGAAACGGATACCGCCGCGGGCCAGCCGGTCGGTGTGCGGCGTGCGGGCGGCGGGATTGCCGTAGCAGCCGAAGTCGTCCCAGGAGATGTCGTCGCCGATGATGAAGATCAGGTTGGGCCGGTCGGCGCCGCGACCGGTCGCGGCGAGCAGAGCGAGGAGGCCGGCGAGGACGAGGGCGACGCGACGGGCGGACAGGGGCGGGAACGCGAGGGGCATCGCGAGGGTTATTCGGTTTGGGCGCGGGTCGCGCAAGGGAGAAGCGGGGACGGACCCGGAGCATCCGGTCGCCTTGCCACGCGCGGAAACGTCCGTTGAGTAGGGTGATCCATGTCCCGATTGCGTCTTGTCACCTTCAACATCGCGCATGGGCGCGGGTTGAATCCGATCCAGGGCCTGACGTCACCGCGGAAGCTGCGGGTCAACCTGCGCCGGATCGCCGCGTTGCTCGACCAGCTGGCGCCCGACGTGGTGGCGTTGCAGGAGATCGACGAACGGTCGCGTTGGGCGGGGAACTTCGATCACCTCGACTACCTGCGCGTCCACACCCGGTTTCCGCATTCGGTCTTCGGTATCAACAACCGCCGGACGGGACTCCTGAATCTGTGCTATGGCAATGCGGTGCTCTCGCGAAAATCCATCCGCTCGGCGGAGACGATCGTGTTCGGGCAGCGGCGGCTGGGGGAGAAGGGATTCCTGTATGTCGAACTCGATGTCGACGGCCGCTGTCTCCCGCTCGTTAACCTGCACCTGCATTTCGGCTCGCGGGCGCAGCGACTCACGCAGCTCGAGCGCCTGCTCACGTGGCTGCGGGAAAAGCACCGGCTGCACGGCCGCACCTGGGCGGTGCCGCCGGTGATCTGCGGGGATTTTAACAACCCTGGTCATCACGATGACGCCACGGCGTCGCTGCTGAGCCATTTGTCGGACTACGGTGATTACGTGATGCACCCGGCGACCGGGCTCACGTTTCCCTCGCCGATGCCGCGCCGGGCGCTCGATTTCATTTTCCTGCCCGAAGGCTGCGTGCGGGTTCGTTGCGAAGTGATCCGGTCGATGTTGTCGGATCACCTGCCGGTGGCGGTGGATTTCGAGTTCTGACGACGATGGGGCGTAAGGCCGCGCCTCGAGCCGGAAAGTCCGCGGCGGCAGGCGGATCAGCGCGAGCGATTCCAGCCTTCGGACCGGCCGCCGCCACGATGGCCGCGGCTCTCGCCGCCTTGGGGCGGTGGCGCGGGACGGGCGGCGGGAGCCGGCGTTTCGGTCGT
>JAEUHA010000305.1 GCA_016793535.1 Opitutaceae bacterium
GAGGATGGCCGCCCGCTCCGGATCGTCGGCACCGTGCAGGACATCACGGCGCGCCGCGAGGCGGAGCTCGCGCTCCGCGAAAGCCAGTCCGTCGCCCGCAAACTGTCGCTCGTCGCCGCCAAGACCGACAATCCCGTGCTCATCAGCTCCGCGGACGGTCGCATCGAGTGGGCCAACGAGGCGTTTTGCCGGGTAATGGAGTATCAGCTGGACGAGGTCATCGGCCAGAATCCCGTGCACTTCATGGTGGGACCGGACGCCGACCCGCAGACGCTCGCCCGCATCCGCACCGCGATGGACCATGGCTGCGGCATCAGCACAGATGTGGTCAATTACTCGAAATCCGGCCGCAAATACCACCTGCACGTCGAGATCCAGCCGGTGCGCGGCGCCGACGGCTCGATCGAACACTTCATCGCGGTCGAGACCGACATCACGGCGCGCGTCGAGACGGAGCTGCAGTTGCGGCGCGCGAAGGCCGAGGCGGACGAGGCCTCCCGCGCCAAGAGCGAATTTCTCGCCTCGATGTCACACGAGATCCGGACGCCGATGAACGGCGTCATCGGGATGACGAGCCTGCTCATGGTCACGCCGCTGAACCGTGAGCAGCGCGACTACGTGAGCACGATCCGCACGTCCGGCGAGGCGCTCCTCACGATCATCAACGACATCCTTGATTTCTCGAAAATCGAGTCGGGCAAGATGGAGGTGGAACGCACCCCGTTCGACCTGTCGCTTTGCCTCGAGGAGGCGCTCGACCTGTTCGCGCTGCAGGCCTCGGCCAAGCGGATCGAACTCGGCTACCACATCGCGCCGGACGTACCGGGAACGCTGCTGGGCGACGCCACGCGGCTGCGTCAGGTGGTGGTCAACCTCGTCAACAACGCGGTGAAGTTCACGCCCGGCGGCAGCGTATCCGTGGAGGTGCGACGGGCACCGGGCGAGGCGGCAGCCGCGGAGCCCGCGCCCGTGGAATACGGCGAACCGGACGCACTGCGGCTCGAGTTCACGGTCCGCGACACCGGCATCGGGATTCCACCGGACCGGCTCGACCGGCTCTTCCGTCCGTTCAGCCAGGTCGATTCCTCCACCACGCGGAAGTACGGCGGCACGGGCCTCGGACTCGCGATCAGCCAGCGGCTGTGCCGGCTGATGGGCGGCGACATCCGCGTGGAAAGCGGACCCGGCGGGGGCACGGCGTTCAGCTTCACGATCCTGACGACCGCCGCGACGGGGACGAGCGATTCCGGGCTTTCGACGACGCCCCTGCCGCTGCGCGGAGGCTGGATCCTGTGCGTCGAAGACCATCCCGTCACGCAGGCCCGATTGCGGACGCTGTGCGAAACCTGGCGCGTCGAGGGCGTCGTGGTCCCCACCGCGGAGGCGGGGCTCGCCGCCGCGCGCCGCCGCGCGCAGCCGCCCGTCCTGGTGGTCGTCGATGCGGGCGATCCGGCCGACCCCGCGCACCCGCTCACGACCCTGGCGTCACTCGGCTGCCCGATGATGGCGCTGTATCCGTTCGGCCAGACGCCGCCGGTGGCGCCCGCCGGCTGTCACCAGTTTGGCAGTACAACCAAGCCGCTCCGCACGATCTCGTTCATGCTCGGCGTGGCCGCGCTCTTTCAGTCGTCGGACCGCTACCGTGCCGCCACGGCCACCGGCGCGGGCCGCACCCTGGGGGACGACCTGCCGCTGGAGGTGCTCGTCGCCGAGGACAACGCGGTGAACCAGAAGGTCGCGTTGCGCTTTCTCGAGCGGCTAGGTTACCGCGCGGACACCGTCGCCAACGGCCTCGAAGCCGTCACCACCCTGGAACACCGGCGCTACGACCTGGTTTTGATGGACCTGCAGATGCCGGAAATGGACGGCTTCGAAGCCGCGCGCCAGATCCGCCGCCGGCTGCCGGCCCACCGTCAGCCCAAGATCTTCGCGCTCACCGCGAACGCGATGCGCGGCGACCGGGAGCAGTGTTTCGCCGCCGGCATGGACGATCACATCGCGAAACCGGTGAAGCTGGAGGAAATCGCCGAGACGATCCGGAAACATTTCCCGCGACCTGAGTACGCCACCACGGAAACGGACGCCGCAGGCTGAGGGGGTGGAACCACGAAATACACGAAACACACGAAAGCTCCGGACTGCCGAGACCCTTTCGTGTGTTTCGTGTATTTCGTGGTCTACCCTCCGCCGACGCCGTCCCGCAGGAGCGCGATCTCCGCCGCGCGCGCCGGATCCGCGGCCAGGTTGCGCAGTTCACCGGGGTCCTGTTCGAGATCGAAGAACAGCCAGGTCGAGCCGTCCGTGTTCAACACGAGCTTGCGCGCCGGAGTGCGGTAGCCGCGCCACGCCCGGTCGCATTGGTCCGGCAGGGCGACGACGGACGGCATCGAAATCCGGCGGCCCCTGCCGGTCGGCTCGGGTCTCCGGCCCTCCGCCCAAGCCAGCGTCAGCGCCGGCAGGTCGAGCAGCGAAATCGCCGCGTCATCCCGGCGCGGGACGAAGCCGGGGCCGCGGACGAGCAGCGGCACGCGAACGCTCTCCTCGTGCGGCCAGCCCTTCCGGAAATGCCCGTGCGCACCGTGCAGATCACCGTGCACGGACGTGAACACGACGATCGTGTTTTCCCGCGGCAACGTCGCCAGCAACCGCCCCACAGCGCGGTCCGTGGCTTCGATGTGGGCCCCGTAGCCGGCGAGCTCGCGCCGCGCCCGGGCCTCGATCGCGCCGCCCCGCGGAACATTCGTGGGCAGGATCAGTTGCGACGGGTCGCGCGGCACCACGTCGCCGCTCGGGGCGGCATAGGGCGGATGCGGTGCTTCCAGGCTCAGCACGCCGAACCAGGGTGCCGGCCGGGTCACGATCCGCTGCGCCCGCTCCACCAGCACGTCGCTCTGATAGCCCGGGAAACGTACCGGCGCCGGCAGGTCCGTGCCGTGGAGCCACGGATCGTTGAGCAGGAAACCGCCTTCAAATCCCTCCCACCACTCGAACCCACCCCGCGCCGCCGCCGGCACCACCGTGCGGGCATGGGCCTCGCCGACGAGCGGCGCGTGCCGGTCGCGCGCCGCGAGATGCCACTTGCCCAGGAACGCGGTGAAGTAACCACGCGCCCGCAGCGCATGGGCCACGGTGGCGGACGACGCGGGCAGCGGGTCGAAATAGTCCCGCACGCCGTTCGCGGGCGACGGCACGCCCGTCAGCACCGCAGCGCGGGCGAACGGCCCGAAGGGATGCGGCGTAACCGCCTGCGTGAAATTCACCGCCTCCGCCGCCAGCGCATCGAGGTGCGGCGTGCGCACGTTCGGATCGCCCGCGTAACCGCACGACTGCGCCCGCCACTGGGTGGTGAGGATCCAGAGGATGTTGGGCGGCGGAGTCGTCACCTCGGGAAAGGCATGTCACCGCACTCCACGCCGGACACCGGCACGTCTCAACTGGAAACCGCGAACGCGGCGGTCGACGCGCGCGACATTACGATTTGCCACCGGCGGTCCGGCGGGTTGGATGAGGCCGAACCGCCTTCGCACCTGCCAAGGCATTTTTCTACCCTGCCGGTTGCCATGAAAATCCGCCCCCTCACCCTGACCCTCCCGCTGTTGCTCGCCACGCAGGCGTTTGGCGCCGTCACGCCCGGCGTACCCGCCTTTTATGGCGATCCACCCGATGCCACTCACCCATGGGGCGTGCACGACCGCAATCGCCCGCAGCCCAAGCGGGTCGAGCCGGGCACGTACAGCACCGCGGATAAGCCGGGCAAGCCGCCGTCGGACGCGATCGTCCTGTTCGACGGCACGGCGGCGAGTCTGGCCAAGTGGGAATCCGATCCCAAGGAAGGCCCGGCTGGCCCGACGAAATGGATCGTGAACGACGGCGCGCTCGAATGCGTGCCGAAATCCGGCTACATCCGGACGAAGGAGCACTTCGGCGACATCCAGCTGCACGTCGAGTGGGCCGCGCCCGCGAAGGTCCAGGGCGACAGCCAGGGCCGCGGCAACAGCGGTATCTTCCTCATGGGGCTCGCGGAGGTTCAGGTGCTCGACAACTACAACAACCCGACCTACTCCGACGGCTTCGCCGCGTCCTACTACGGCGTCAATCCTCCGCTCGCGAACGCCCTGCATCCGCCGGGTCAGTTCCAATCGATCGATATCATCTTCCGTCGTCCCATTTACCAGGACGGCAAGCTCGTTGATCCGGGCTACCTGACGGTCTTCTGCAACGGTGTCCTCGTGCAGGACCACACTCCGCTCGAAGGTCCGGGCGGCCACCTGCGCCGGAGTTCGGCCCGTCCCTTCCCGGAGAAGGGCCCGCTCAAGCTGCAGGACCACGGCAATCCGGTGCGTTTCCGCAACATTTGGTACCGTCCGCTCCCGCCGCGCGCCGTCGAGGGCGGCACCGATGGCGCCCTCACCGCCGAAGCCACCCGGGCGAAGCGCAAGCAGATCGCGGCCGAGATCCGCACTCACGCCGCCAGCCTCAAGGCCACGCCCAACGAAGAGATGCTCCGGCTCGCCGAGTCGCTGGTGTACGAGAACGACCCCGCCACGTCCCGCGAAGTCGTGCGGCGCTTCGAAGCCTACGCGGCGAGCGTGAGTCCGCTCGCGAAAGGCGACCTGGAAAAACGGAAGGAAGAAATCCTGAACGTGCTTCGCGCCCTCCGGTATCTGGGCAAGCACGAGCTAGTGCCCGCGAACTTCGCCCCGACGGCGACGCTGGCCCGGATCGAGAAAGCCCAGGATTGGATGCCGAAGAAGAAATAGCCGCGAATCTTCCGCTTCGCCCTTTGACGTGGGCCCGCCGTACGGCGGGCCCGTTTTTCGCTCGCTGGCAGCGCAATCGAGCTCACGCGAAGGCGCGAAAGCGCGAAAAGACGGCGGGAATCTTTCGCGACTTCGCGGTTTAGCGTGAGCCCTACACGTTCGTCCGCGCCGCGAACTACTGTAGCTTGGCCGGCATCGCGCGCACGCGGGCGATCAGGCTGTCGAAGAGGGCACCGGTCGTTTGACCGCGGATGTCCCCGCCCGCCTGGATGGTCTTGGCGGGCGTGAAATTTTTCAGCAGGGCACAGTAGTCGTTGTTGACCATGATGCCGAGCAGCTCGCCGGACTTCGCGAACACGAGGTCTCCGCGCTTGGGGGAGAAGTCGCCAAACAACCGTTTGAAGAGGCGATTGTCGACCTGCACGAACCCCGGATCCGACGGATCGAGCTTGAAGCCCACTTCGCCGTAGCCGCGACCGCCGCCGTCGATCAACACCGCCTCGGGAAACTTGAACGGATCTACGGCGAGTGGATACACCTTGGCGCCGAGCGCCGCGGCCTGCGACGAATCGATCGGGAGCGTCACGATCCGCGGATCGTGCTGGAGAAAATCCACCCGGCCCGCCGCATTGCGCGCCGCGCCGCCCTTGGAAAGTTCGACCGCCAGGCTTTCCCAGTCGACGCCATACTCGCCCAGCGCGAACGGCGTGTCCGCGATGTGCAGCAGCGCGTAAACCTGCCGGCCGTCGGTGACGAGCACCGTGTTCGACTCGCGCGCCGACTTGTTCTGCCCCAGGAAACCCTTCCGCGTGGCCGTGAACGAAGCGAGCACGCGGTTGGTGACGTAGTCGTTGAACAGAACGTTGGCGTTGATCGGCCGGTGGTCGCGAATCTCCTTCGTGAGTTCACCGGACTTCTCCGCCAACTGGCCCACGCCCTGCGCGAGCTGCGAGGCGGCCTCCTGGACCTTGATCCGCTCGGTGCGTTCGAGTTCGACCTGACTCTTCAACGTGCTCGTCGTCTCGCGCAGGTTCTTGACGTCCGTCTCGGCCGCCACGACCGCCATGGTCAGCACCTGGTTCTGCTTCTGGATTTCACCCAACTGGCGCTGGGAATCGAGCAACTGCTTCTCCCGGGCGGAAAGCTCGCGGCGCTGCCGGTCGGCCTCGGCCTGCTTTTCCGCCAGCTCGCGCTGAATCTGGGCCAGTTGTTCCCGGGTCAGCGAGGCCTCCTGCGCCGCCGTCCCGGCCTTGCGCGCCAGCTCGGCGGCCGTGCGCTGGGTTTCCGCCAGGCTGGCGGCCACGGCGGCGCGCTCCTCGGCCAGCCGCGCCCGTTCCGCCTGCGCCTGGGTCAGGCTCTGTTCCCGCGCGGCCAGCGCCGCATCGGTCGCGGACAACCGCTGGGCGATCTCGTCGCGCGCGGTCTGCTCGTCGGCCAGCGTCTGGCGCATCATCTCGACCAGATCCTGGTCCTTCGTCACCGCGTTGGCGGCGAGTTCGGGAACCGGCGGCTGCTTCGGCCGCGGTGGTTCCGCCGTCTCCCACCGCGTCAGCGCCAGCAGGGTGAGCAGCAGGAAGTCGCAGAGAATCAGGAGCAGCGTCTTGTTCATAGGCCGGCGGAGCCGCGGACGGGAACAGCGGCGGGCCCGGTCGCCTCGATGCCGGGCGCGGCGGCGATCTGGCCCTGCAGGATGAGCTGGCGCTTGAACGGACGGACGTGGCGGATCTTCACCAGCGCCACGCAGGTGATGCCGAACAGGTTCGACGAGAACGCCGCGAGGAGATTCGCCTTCGCGACCCCGAGGGTGATCAGGACCATCGCCGCCGCCGTGCCGCCGATGCCGACGTAGAGGCCGAGGTCGAAGAGGTTCTCCTCGTTCTCCATCAGGCGGAGTTTGACGAGCGGCGGGACGTCCTGCAGCGCGATCTCGCGAATCTTCCGCAGGCAAAGCAGGTAGACCGCGACCTGCAGGGCGGCGAACACGGCGATCGAAATCAGGTTGGTGGCTTCCATGGTTGAGGCGGAGGTTGGAGTTTCGGGAGCGGCGGCGAGATTGGCGAAGACGAGGACCGGCCGCCGAATCTGGAATTCGGATACGGGCGCGGCCTGCAGGAGAAACGGCTCGGTCACGGCCAGGACCAGCAGGGCAAAGAGGACCGACAGCACGCCCGCCTTCATGTGCCCGAACGTGCCGGGCAGGGAGGCCACGCTGCCCGGGCCCACGAGCCACCGGTCGAGCCCGCGCAGCGCCAGCCAGACGCCGAGCAGCACGCCGAGGTACTTGGCCGCCAGCAGGAGCTGCGGATGCAGGAGCGCGAGCTCGGCCGCCGCGCCCAGCGCGGGCGTCGGATGCCGGTTCACCGGCACCTGGCGCAGCAGGAGCTGACGCACCGCGCCCTGCCCGTGCTTCAACGCCAGCGTCAGGTCCTCGAGCCCCGCCTTGCCAAATTCAATCAGGTACGCCGCCACGCGGTCGGCGGAATCCGAGAACAACGCCGCCGCATAGATCAGCGGCAACTGGTCCGGCGCCACGCGCGCCAGGTGGGCATATTCACCGAGGGTCTTGGTGCTGTCGGTCCGGCGTGTCAGCTCCACCATCTGGCCCCAGTCCAGGCGCCGGCCCAGCGAGAGCAGGTTGATGAACACCGTCTCGAGCTCGCCCAGCTCCTTGTTCTTCACCGCGGTCTCCGCCAGCCCGCGCAGTTCGCGCTGCAGCGGCGCGGAAAGGTGTTTTCCCTCGTACAGGAGCCCCGTGAGCAGGAGGAGCGCATCGAGGGGCTGGCCGCCCGGCCGGGTCGCCGGCACGAATCGACCGGTGCCGGTGATCTCCCGCAACTGCAGGAACGCCTGCACGCCCTCCGAACCGGAGCGCCCGAGATAGGTTCGCAGCGTCTGCCGGGCCCGCAGCGTGTTGAAGAACGTGAGCACCGGCAGGCTGCTGCGGCGGCCGGAGTCCGCGCGCAAATTGAACAGCGGGTCCAGAAACGGATCCCAGCCGCCCCACGCCATCAGGCCGGGTTGACGCGCCGCGAACAACTCGAGCGCCGCGTCGAGCGCGGGCGCCCGCGGGTCCCCGGTCGCCTTTGCGGCGGCGAGGACGAGGGCCGCGGGTCCGATCTTCTCCACGTCCACGAGATCGCGTCCGTAAGCCCCGAGCGAAGGCGTCCCCTGACCGGCCGCCCGCAGGAGCGCCGGGCTGACCGATTTCAAATTCACGGGCAGCATCCACGCCGCGGTCGCCAGGACCAGCCCCAGCACCACGAGCAGCGGCGCGGGAAACGCCGGTGAGGGTGACCGGGGCGGCGAGGAAACGCTCATTGACCGAAGTATTTATTTGCCCGCGGGACATGGCAAACCCACGCGGCGCGGATTACGACCGATGGCGCTGAGAATTGTTCACTACAACGAGCCGGTTTTACGCCAGAAAGGCGAAAAAGTGAACGCGTTCGACGCGTCGCTCGCCCGCTTGAAGGACGACATGGTTGCAACGATGCATGATGCCGGCGGCATCGGGCTCGCCGCCCAGCAGATCGGCCGCGCGCTGCTCTTTTGCGTCATCGACCTGCGTGAGTCCGACGCCGACTTCACCTGGGAGCTCGACGGCGCCCGGCCTCCGCTCGACCTGTTCATGCCGCTCGCGCTCGCCAATCCGAAGATCACGATCCAGCGCGGCACGCCCGAGACGCTCTACGAGGAAGGCTGCCTCTCGTTTCCGAAAATCCGCGGCGACATCGCCCGTCCCGATGCCATCGCGGTCGCGTTTCACGACGAACGCGGGATCCCGCACACGCTGCGCTGCGACGGACTGCTGTCGCGCTGCATCCAGCACGAGGTCGATCATCTCAACGGCGTGCTCTTCATCGACCGGATGGACAAGAAAACCCGCGGCGATGTCGACGACGCGGTGAAGACCCTCGCGAAGGCGACGAAGCTGGCCGCAACCAAGGATTCCCCATGACGCAGGTGCAAAAGGCAGATGGCATGAACTACGCCCCGCAGGGCAAACCGAGCCCGGTGGTATCGCGCGGCGAATTCATCTTCGCCGCCGCTCACCTGGACCACGGCCACATCTACGGCCAGTGCAACGGGCTGATCGAGGCGGGCGGGGAGTTGAAGTGGGTGTACGACCCCGATGCGAGCAAGGTGGCCGCGTTCGTCGCGAAATATCCGCAGGCCAGGATCGCGCGCTCGCTGGATGAGATTCTCGCCGATCCGGCCGTGCACCTCGTGACCGCCGCCGCCGTGCCGTGCGACCGCGGTCCGCTCGGCGTGCGCGTGATGGGCGCGGGCAAGGACTATTTCACCGACAAGACGCCGTTTACCACCCTGGGCCAGCTCGACGACGCCAAGGCGGCTGTCGCGCGCACGGGCCGGAAGTACATGGTGTATTTCTCGGAGCGGCTGCACGTCGAGTCGGCCATGTATGCGACCGACCTCGTGGCCGGCGGCGCCATCGGCCGCGTCATCCAGGTGATCGGCCTCGGGCCGCACCGCCTCGGCAAGGCCAACCGCCCGGCGTGGTTCTTCGAGAAGGCGAAGTTCGGCGGCATCCTGACCGACATCGGCAGCCACCAGTTCGAGCAGTTCCTCACCTACACCGGTGCGACGGACGCCACGGTGACGCAGGCGGCGGTGGGAAATTTCGCGAACCCCGACAAGCCCGAGTTCGAGGACTTCGGCGAAGCGTCGCTGCTCGGCGACAACGGGGCTTCGAACTACATCCGCGTCGACTGGTTTACGCCGAACGGCCTCTCCACCTGGGGCGACGGCCGCACCGTGATCCTCGGCACGAAGGGCTACATCGAATTGCGCAAGTACGTCGACGTCGGCCGGGACAAGGCCGGGGAGAACGTCTATATCGTCGACGACGCCGGTGAGCGGTACCTGAACGTCACCGGCCAGGTCGGCTTTCGCTTCTTCGGTCAGCTGATCCTCGACTGCCTCAACCGCACCGAGAAGGCCATGACCCAGGCCCACGCCTTCAAGGCCGCCGAGCTCTGCCTGCGCGCGCAGCTCGCCGCACGCAGGATCGCCTGAGATCCGAAAAATGGATACCGGATCTCGTCACCGTCTCCCGCTTGTCGGCGGGGTGCCCCCACCCCGCGGGCTGGCCACGTCGATCCACGCAAGGCACGGGGTGAGGCCACCCCGTCCACCGGGGCGGCGCTAGCCGCAACCCCCACACTCCCGGCGCCATGAGCATCGCGACCCGCACCGGCGACTCCGGCACCACGAGCCTGCTCTACGGCCAGCGCGTCGCGAAGGACCATCCGCAGATCGAGGCGATCGGCGCCTTCGACGAGCTGAGCGCGGCGCTCGGCACCGTCAAACCGCTGCTCGGGCCCGACCCGCGCAGCGCGGAGATCCGGACGCTGCTCTCCGCCACCCAGCAGAACCTCGTGGCGCTGATGGGCGAACTGGCCTGCGCCGAGGCCGATGCGGCCCGCTACGCCGCGTCCGCGTTCGAAAAGATCACGGCCGGCGACGTGCGTCGGCTCGACGACGCGCTGGCGGCCCTCGAGGCCCGCGGCCTCAGTTTCGCGGGCTGGGCGACGCCCGGCGCCAACGCGACGTCCGCCGCCCTGGAAGTCGCCCGCACGATCGCGCGCCGGGCCGAGCGCCGGCTGACCGCGCTGCCCGGCCAGGGCCGGACGGTCCGCATCGAGCTGCGCCAGTTCGTCAACCGGCTCTCCGATCTGCTCTGGCTGCTGGCGCGCGAGGCGGAGCAGGCCCGCTGACCGACACCGCGCTTGTGTCGCCGGGTGATTTTGCCCCAAGCTCTGCCCATGCCTCTTGTCGTCGCCCTGGTTGTCCTCGTCCTCGCCGCCGCCTGGCGCCTGCTGGCGCTGCACGCGCCCGCCCTGGCGAACTTCGCGCCGCTGATGGCGCTGACCTACTGCGCCGCGGTCTACGTGCGCGACTGGCGGCTCTGGCTCGTGCCGTTTGCCGCCCTGCTGGGCTCCGACCTGTACCTGGATTACCACTACGCCACCACCTTCGGCGAAACC
>JAEUHA010000343.1 GCA_016793535.1 Opitutaceae bacterium
GTACGTCGAGCGCCCGCTCTGCCGAGCGACATCCGGTGGCTGTTTCGACCGATCACGATTCTCCGGGTTGAGTCGCACCCGAAGGCGCCCGGGGCGGCGCCATCCCGGCGGAATAATCGGAGCGTTCAACGGGCGCCTCGACTGCGATTGGTCTTCTCTCCAACACGTCCATGGTGGATAACGCCTGTGCCGGGACACTCGTCAAGGTACTCGAAACTCCATGACCATGTTCTCCCTCGCCCGCAGTGCAGAGCGATCGCTGGCCGCGGGCATCGCGTTCGTTTGTACCCTCGCCGCGCTCAGCGCGCAGACCTACGACAACACGGTCCTCGCCGGTTCTCCAGGCCAGTCCGGCTTTCGCGACGGCCGCGGGAGCGAAGCACGCCTGCTCTATTCCTCCTCTGGCACGCTGGATGGCAGCGGCAATCTCTACGTGGCCGAAGCCGGCGCGATTCGCCGCATCACGCCGGCGGGTGACGTCACGACCGTGGCCGGCGATGGGAACGGCGGGTACGGCTATCGCGACGACCAAGGTCGAAGCGCCCGTTTCACCGAATACCAGTTCCCGATCGCCGCCGACGCCGCCGGCAATGTCTACGCGGTCGACCGGAACTCCCACACCATCCGTCGCATCACTTCCGGCGGCATCGTGACGACCCTGGCCGGCCTCGCCGGCGCGCGCGGTTACGTGGATGGTCGCGGCGCGGCCGCACGTTTTTCCGAGCCCGCCGGCATCGCCGTGGATCGCGACGGTCGCATTTATGTCAGCGACTCCCGCAATCGCGTCATTCGCCGGATCACGCCCGCGGGCGACGTGACCACGTTCGCCGGTCAGATCGACCCCGTCACGCAGACCGGTACGTTCGCGAGCCCGGCCGGACTCGCCTTTGACGGTCGCGGCGTGTTGTACGTCGAGGACACCGGCCGCTTCAATACCCTCAGCGCCATCTCGCCCGAGGGCCGCGTGGCCGCCACCCGGTGGGGACAATTCGGTGATTACTATGCCGAGGAAAGCGGGAGCCTCAGTTTCAAGATTGATCGCGACGGAAACCTGCTGGTGCACCGGGAAAATCAGTCCTGGATCACGCGGCTCACTCCGGACGGCGTCGAAACCAGCCAGCTTCATCCCACCGCGCCTGCGCCCACTGGCCGGCCACCGGGTGACCTGGGATTGCTGGCCGTCGACCCAGCCGGGGCCGTTTATCTCTACGACCATTTCGCGATCCGCAAACGTACACCGGTCGCCGCCCCCGTAGACATTCCCATCTGGTCCGAGGTCACCCTGACCGCGGATTATGGGCTCTCGGGCGTCACTTACGGCAACGGCATCTACGTGCTCGCCGGAAGTGACGACTTCTACCCCACCGATTTCCCGCCCCTCGTGTACACCAGCCCCGATGGCATCACGTGGACGCGGCGCTCTGCTCCGGCGGTCGGCGCCGCGTTTCCTCCACGGTTTGTCGGCGGTCGCTTCTTTGTCGCGGTCAGGGGTAGTCTCAGTTCCGGCAACACGATGCTCCAGGCAAGCGGCGACACAGTCATTCTCTCCAGCGCGGACGGAGTGAACTGGATCTCCTCCGGATACATTTACCGCGGGACTTCGCCAGTCGATGCACCCGTGGCCTTTGCCCATGGCAACGACACCTTTGTCGCTGTCAGCAATACGAACGTCGACGGATCCACTGCGATTCTCACCAGCACCGATGGCGTCCGCTGGATCCCGCGCAATATCGACGGCGGCGTCGGTCGGGCACCCGCGGCGAGCATCACTTTCTTCAAGGGTCACTTCTACCTGGCCGCGTGGTCAGGCCAGCTTCTCCGCAGCGTCGACGGGATCGAGTGGACCCGCGTGGCCACGTCGCCCGCCGGCCCGCGCTATCTCGCCGCCAGCGCCGACGCGATGGTGGTGGTGGCGTTCGACGGAACGTCACCCCAATTGTGGTTGAGCTCCGACGGCGAATCCTTCACGCCCATCGTCCCGGACGCCGGCCGCATCTCCGGGCGTATTCAGTTTCTGGATGGCACCTTCGTCACCGCAGAACCGGAACCCGGCGCGGGACCGGCGGCGACGTCGATCGCGATCCGCGCCTCGCATGACGGGCGCGCATGGACGACCGTCGCGCGCGTCGCGACCAAAGATGCGTGGAATCTCGACGTCGCACCGGGCGGCGGGCGTTACGTGGTTACCGCCGGGCTAAAGGTGTACTCCGGCGCAACCGAACTCGCGCCCGGCGGCATTCCGGCGCGGCGCGGCCAGCTCAGGAACATCTCGATCCGCGCTCGCGCCGGTCCGGGAGCGGGCGCCCTGATCGCCGGCGTCACGCTCGCGGATGCCGCTGCCGGCGGCACCGCGACTCTGCTCGTGCGGGGCGTGGCTCCCGCGCTGGCTCAGTTCGGTGTAACGGGCACGCTGGAAGATCCGCAATTGAGATGGATGAGCCAGTCCACGGTGCTCGCGGCCAACAACGACTGGAACGGCGATGCCGGAGTCGCCAGCGCAGCGTCCAGGGCAGGCGCGTTCGCCCTGCCCACCGGCTCCAAGGACGCGGCGCTCTTGCTATCGGACGTTCGTTCCGGCAGTTACACCCTGCACGTCACCGGGCACGACGACCGTAACGGCGTGGCGCTGGCGGAGGTTTACGCGTTGCCGGTGAATGATCCGGCGTCCGCTCCTCGGCTCACGAATTTCTCGGCCCGCGCGCCCGTGGGAACCGGCAGCGAACTTCTCGTCGCCGGCTTCGAGGTCCACGGTGGCGAGACACCACTGCTGATCCGCGCCCTCGGGCCCGCTCTCGAACCCTTTGGCATTCCCAGCTTCCTGGGGAATCCACAACTCGCCGTGTACCGCGGCTCCACGCGCGTCGCGGCCAACGACAACTGGAACTTCACGACGCTTCCGAACAGTACCTTGAGCCGCGTGGGCGCCTTCGCGCTTCAGTCGGGATCAACGGATGCCGCCCTGATCACGACTCTCCCGCCCGGCACCTATACCGTTCAGGTCAGCGGCGTGGACGGAGTCACGGGCGTCGCGCTCGTCGAGGTCTTTGTCCTCCCCTGAAAAGCGGCGAAGGCGGGGCGTCCGTTGGGCATTCTCACGCGAAGGCGCGAAGACGCGAAATCTGGGCCAGACCCTTTACCCAGTCTTTTTCGCGCCTTCGCGTGGGTCATCCTAAGCCCTTGCGCCGGCCGGCGGTCGCGGAGTGACGCCACTCCAGCCGAACCGCAGACTTGCCGGACTGTCTCCCGCCGACACTCTTCCCTCATGCGTTCCTGGCTGTGCGCGCTCGTCTTCCTTTGCTTCGCGACGGGCATCAGCTTCGCCGATCCAATCCCGTCCGGCCGCGGCCGGATCGAGATTTCGTATCAGGGCGCGCCGCTGACGCTCTTCACGTACAAGCCGGCCCACTACACGGACGGGCCGCTGCTGGTGGTCTTCCACGGCATCGTGCGCAATGCCGACATCTACCGCGACCAGGCGATCGTGATGGCGGAGCGCTTCGGCGCCGTTCTCGTCGCGCCGCTGCTCGATGAAGCCCGCTTCCCGGAGGAGTGGTACCAGCGCGGCGGCCTGCTGGACGCCGCGGGGAAGGCGGCGCCGAGGGACCAGTGGCACTTCAACGTCGTGCCGGCCATCGTCGCCGCCACGCGCTCCCGCGAGGGCAAACCCGCGCTGCCCTACTATCTCATCGGCCACTCGGCCGGCGCGCAGTTCCTCGTGCGGCTCGCCGCCTACCTGCCGGGCGAGGCGAAGCGAATCGTGGCGGGCAACGCCGGGTCGCTGCTGTTTCCCAGCCGCGAGCATCCTTTCGGTTACGGCCTCGGCGGACTGCCGCCGGAGCTCAGCGACGAGGCGATGCTGAAACGCTACTTCGCCGCGCCGCTGACGCTGTATCTGGGAACTGGAGACGTCACGCCGAAGAAGCGTTTCGACGCCAGCGAGGCCGCGATGCGGCAGGGCCCGCACCGTTACGGCCGCAACCAGGCCGGCTTCGAACTGGCACGCAAGCTGGCGCAGGAGCGCGGCTGGACGTTCAACTGGCGCAAGGTGGAATCCCCCGGCATCGACCACGACGCCGGGCGGATGTTCGCCGCGAAGGAAGTCGAGGACGCGCTCTTCGGGCCGAAGTGAAGCCCCGGCCGCATCCGACACGCGGGCTCACGGACGGATTCCGGTCACGTCGTGGAAATCCGGTTCATCCTGTCGCCTGGTTGCCCTCATCCAACCCGATGTTTCGAGCACCGGCAGCTTGGACAGGATGGACAGGATAGACAGGATGACGGCGATCGAGCACGAGGCATTGTCTGAACGAGGAGTCTGGTTTCCCAGGGCCTGACTCCTGTCACTCCTGTTCCCCGATTTCCCCGGAGTTTCCTATCCCGTCAGCACGCTGCGGTGCTTGTTGGTCTCCTCGATCACCACGCGGTGCAGCGCCAGCAACGCGATGAGATTGGGGATCGCCATGAGGCCATTCGCGATGTCGGCGAAATCCCAGACCAACCGGCTGGACACGACCGCGCCGACGAAGACGAATCCACACCAGATCCAGCGAAACGGCCGGACCACCCCGCTCCCCCAGAGGTACTCGGCGGCCTTTTCGGAATAATACGCCCAACCGTAGATCGAGGTGAACACGAACAGCGCCAGCGACAGGTTGAGCGCCCACACCGCCCAGGTGCCGAGGTCCGCAAACGCCGCGCGCACGAGCGCCGCCGCCGGCAGGCCTTCCTGCCAGTGCCCCGAGCTCACCACGACCAGGCCGGTGAACGCGCACACGACGACGGTGTCCCAGAATGTCCCGGTTGCCGACACGATGCCCTGGCGGACCGGATTCGACGTCCGCGCCGCCGCCGCCGCGATCGGTGCGCTGCCAAGACCCGATTCATTGGAGAAAAGTCCGCGCGCCACGCCGTAGCGCATCGCCGCCGCCACGCTGGCGCCCAGGAAACCGCCCACCGCCGCCTGGCCCTCGAAGGCGGTGCGGACGATCAACGCGAGGGTGTCCGGAATCCGCTCGATGCGGTAGACGAGCACGATCACGCAGGCGACCACGTAGAGCCCCGCCATCGCCGGCACGAGCACGGTGCTCGTCCGGCTGATCGACTGGATTCCGCCGATGATCACCAGACCTGTGAGCACGGCGAGCACCACGCCCATGACGACGGCAATCGTCCCCGGGGACCAGCCCGGCAGCCCCGCCTGCGTCATGCTCACGATGACATTCGACTGCACCATGTTCGCCATCCCCAGCCCGGCACAGACCGCAAAGACGCAGAACATCACGCTGAGCCATTTCTGTTTCAGGCCGCGTTCCAACACGTACATCGGGCCACCCGCGTACTCGCCCGATTCGCGCTGCACCCGATAGCGAATCGAGAGCACGGCTTCGGCATACTTCGTCGCGATGCCGAACACGCCGGTCAGCCACATCCAGAACACCGCGCCCGGGCCGCCCGCCGCCACCGCGCTCGCCACGCCGACGATGTTGCCCGCCCCGATCGTCGACGCCAGGGCCGTGGTGAGCGCGCCGAACTGCGAAACCTCCCCGGCCGCTCCCGGATCAGGCGCCACCGACAACTTGATGCCGCGCCAGGTAAACCGCTGGATGAAGCCGAGCCGCACCGTGAGGAACAGATGCGTCCCGCACAGCAACACGATCAGCGGCACGCCCCAGACGTAGCCGTTCAACTTCGCCATGAATTCTTCGAGAGCTGCCATAGGGGTGGGGAGTTCGGAGGGCGCCGCTTCTAAGCCGCGTGATCCGCGGTCAAGGATGGAATGGAAAGCATGACGGATGCACAATCCCCCAAACCGCGTGACCGCGGATTGCGCCGATTGCGCGGATGACTTGGCCCGACACGCGGGGTAATCTGTGGTCAATCGCGTGCACGTGGGGCAGGTTTCAGCGACCGCCAAGCGTCCGCTGGTTCGCCGCCAATTGCACTGCGAGGCCGAGCCCCATCTGCATGAACACGCGGTAGCCGCTCCGCTGGAGTTCCTCGCCGCCCTTGTTCGATTGCGTCACGCCGTGCAGGAAACCGTCCGGCGACACGTACCGCTCCAAGCCCTGCAGCGCCCGCCGCGCGACGTCCTTCACGCTCGCGGGGGCTAGGCCGAGTTCGTGCGCCAGCAGCAACGCCGCCGAGATGCCTGCGGTTCCGGACGTCTCGGGGCCCGTCTCCGGCCGATGTGCGTAACAGGTCCAGAGTCCGTCCGCCCGTTGCGATGCCACGACCCACCGGGCCACGCGCTCCAGCTCCGCCGCCGCCTCCCGGGTCCGGTCGTTCGTTCCGACGCCCGCGAGTTGCAGCACGCGCGCATGGCCGAGCATGTACCACGCGATGCCGCGGGACCAGTTCTCCCCGGCATGGCCGCGGGTCCCGCCAAAGTTGCGCTGAAACAAGGTGTCACCGCGCACGAGTTGGTGCTTCCGCATCAACAGGTGCTCGAGCGCGGCGTTCAGCGCGGCGTCGTCGCCCTTCGCCCGCGCGATCTCCGCCAGCGGATATGCCACGGTGTAACAGCCTTCGGAGTGCGAACCGTTCGAGCTGTCGCGCTTCGGCAGCGACTGCTTCATCAGCCAGTCGCGCGCGTGCGCCACCATCGCGTGTCCGGGACGGCGCCGCACCAGCGACGGGATCATCAGCGTGGCCTCGACGCTGAACCACGTGTTGTCGGAGGGGACGCTGCGCGGATCCTCCATCGTCATCCGGTCGCCGGCGAAGAAGAGGTCGAGATGCTGATCGAGCGCCAGCGCGGCACGGCCACTCCACGCGGGCACGCCGCGCTCCAGCGCCGTGAGTCCCTCGAGCACGCAGCCCTCGATCCAGCCGAACGGCTGCACGGAGGCCAGGGACGCCAGCCGTGCGAACGCCGGGTTCCAGACGCCGTGATCGTCGGTCGTCAGCAGGTGCGGCAGGAGATACTCGTGTCCCGCGCCGCGCACCGCGGTGCCGCCGAAGATCCACAGCGGCGTCTGGCCTTCGAGCACGCGCAGGCGGAGGCCTTCGCGCACGATCGCGTCGGCGTCGCCGGTCGCCAGAGGGAGTTCGAACATCTGGCAGTGGCAGCCATACTTGATGTCCATCACCCCGAGCACCCGACCCGACTGCGCCAGCCGCGCCTCGACCTTCTTCTGCACGCGCTCGTCGAGCCCCACCGTCAGCCGGAAGCGATCCGCCGTCACCGGTCCCGCCGCCCGCCAGGTCAGCACGAGCCCGCGCTCGGTGTTCGGCACCGGCGCCACCGTCCAGCCGAAGGCGACCCGCTTGCCATCGGGCAGCGGCAGCGCAGCGTGGTCGTATCCGGTCGCTGCATACGGCACCCGCTCCAGACCTGCGGCCGGACCCGTACCCGCGAAGCCGGCCACGGCCGCCGCCGCCGGAGGGACGAGTGCCGGCGGCAGGACACCAGCCACTCCCGCGGAACCGAGCACGGCGCCGCGAATGAAGGTCCGTCGATCGAAGGGTGCTTTCATCGTGGGAATTGAGGAATCGAGAGGCAAAGACCGGTTCGCGCCCCGCACGGGAACGATCGGCGACGCCAGGCGCATGAGTCGAAGGTGCCGCTCCCCGCCGAAGCCAGCCCGTGCGCACCCGCGTCGCCAGGAAACGGGCCGTCACGGTCCGCGACCGCGGGCCAGATTCTGAATTTTGTCCGCAACATCCGTCTTTTGTTTTCTTACGGCGTGACTTCATCCCCCACATCAGTCAACTCCTCGAAGCAGCCCTGCCACCGCGATTTGGCCGTGTCGTCGCTCGCACGCGGTCTCTGTCCCGGGGCCCCCAACTCCGAATCCCCATGCCGCGCACACGCAACATCTTTACCCGGCTCGGCGTCTGGCTCGCTCTGGCGCTCAGCCTGGCCGCCGGCCTGAACGCCGCCGAGAACCCCTCGACTCCGACCGCCACCGGTACCCTCGCGGGCCGCGTGCAGAATTCAGCCACCGGCCAGTACCTCAACAATGCCCGTGTCACGGTGCGCGGCACCGGTCTCGTGGCGTTCACCGACGAGACCGGCCGCTACTCGCTCGCCAACGTTCCCGCGGGCCAGGTCGTGGTGGAAGTGGTGTACACCGGGCTCGACGCACGGCAGCTGCCGGTCGCCATTGCCGCCGCCGGCTCGGCGGTGCTCGATGTCGGGCTCACCAATGCCGCGCGCTACGGCACCGATTCCAGCGTGGTGAAACTCGACTCCTTCGTCGTCGCCACCTCGCGCGAGATGGAGGGCCAGGCACTCGCGATCAACGAGCAGCGCTTCGCCGCGAACCTGAAGAATGTCGTGTCCTCCGACACCCACGGTGACGTCACCGCCGGCAACGTTGCCGAGCTGATGAAGTTCATCCCTGGCATCGCGATCGTCGAGGGCGGCGATGGCAACGCGAACCAGGTCGCAGTGCGCGGACTCGACGCAGCGCTCACCAATGTGAGCATGGACGGCGCCCAGGTCGCGCATGCGGCCAACGGGGGCAACACGCGCGCCTTCGACTTCAAGGGCGTCAACATCAACAGCATCGCCCGGGTCGA
>JAEUHA010000381.1 GCA_016793535.1 Opitutaceae bacterium
ACCGCTCCCGCAATTCGTGCCGCCATCCGCGGGACGAAAGGCCACGGAGTCTGGCCGCAACCGATACTGGAGCACGGCAATGGGGGCGACCCTGTCCGTCACGCCGGCTCAGCTGAGTCGCGAACTGCCACTCGTGGGCGCGTGACCGCGGGTGTCGGTTTCGCTCGTAAGCCAATACGGCCAGCGCCGCAGTTCGCGCCCTCATCCTGTATATCCCGCCATCCTGTCCAACCCTTGACCGGATGACAGCATCTACAGGATGGCTGAAATAGGCGGGCTCGGCTCCATCCGCAGGTCCGGGCGACGTGGGCCCACTGTCCGGATCTATGCCGCAGATCAGGACCCTGTCGGATCGACGCGCGCGAACTTCCGACGCGACAATTCTGCGGGTGGAGCACAACCTGCGCGGTCGCATGACCTCTCACCCGCTTGGCTTTCGCGGTCTGTCTTGGCTCACGGTCCTGTCGTCGCTCGTCGCGTGTGCGCCGGCGTCGGCGACGGTCGCCGCCGAGGGCACGATCACGCGGCGCCTCGCCGGCCATCTGGCGACGGCTGGTCCGCACGGTGCCAACCCAACCGAGCGATCCGGCGCAACAGCGGACGAATGAAATTCCCGCCTCACCTTCCCTCTTCAACCGCTCGGGTGAATCCGACACTTGCCGTGTCGATGTACTAGGCGATAAACCCACCCTTTCGGAACGGTCCACCTTCCACTCACTCTCCGCCGGCACCTCCACCGCCGGATCCTCCCATGACCCAGCTTCGCGTCCTTCAGTTGCTCCTTGCCCTCGTACTGCTCTGCGCCGCGCCATTGGCGCCGGCCAGCGAGAAGTCGGGCCGCAACGTCACCGACCCCGACTGGAACAAGACCCATCCGCGGGCGAACGTCTACGACAAGGCCTTCAAGGAGAAACGCTGGAGTGACGCGGCCGCGATCCTTCGCACCTGGGACGTCTCCAACGATTACTACCGCCTCTACGAGGACTACGCCCAGGTCTTCGACGCCTTGGGCGAGAAGGAGGAAGCCTTGCGCCACATGGACACCCGCCTGCGCTTCTGTTTCACGCGGAAGGAGGAGATCAAGCCCGTGGAGGAAGTCCGGCGGCTGGCCAAGTACGCACACGACCGGGGACTTCGGAGCAGCATCCCGATTGCCGCGGCCCTGCAATATGACCTCTCCGGGGAGTCCGACATCTCCTTTGCCCTGCTGCAGAACCTGGACCCAAAGGACGTCTATGCCGCGCTTGCCCCCGCCCTCCAAAAGGAAATCGCCTACAAGGCCTTCCAGGCGGCGTACAAACGCGGAAACCACGAGGCCGCCGCCGCCCTCACGGCCTATATTCTCGACCAGGGCATGGCGCTGCTCGATCACGCGCAGGCGATGGCAGAGTCCGGTGTGCGTGCACGCGACAAGGCGCTCACGTTGCAACTGATGGAGTACAAGATCCACCAGGCCGGCACCACGACCGACCAGAAGCTGGCGCTGGCCAAGGAGGCCAAGGATTATGCGGGCGAGAACAACCTGAAACCCAGCGACTGGCTGGTGCGCCTTTATACTGAGCGCGGTCTGGGACATGGCCTGCGCCAGCTCGCGGAGCTCGATGCCGAACTCAGGACCAAGAAGGGCAACCCGAACGACCACCCGGTGAAGCTGCAGTACCTGCGGGAGCTGCTGCCGGAGTTGATCGAGACCACCTTCATGAATAAGGCGTACGACAAGACCATCGCTTGCTTCGCCTATATCGATTGGCTGCCCTTCCCGCCCGGGGACAAGCTTCTCAACCGCATGATCGTGGCGCACGAACTGGCCGGGAAACCCGACGTGGCAATCCAGCTGTGCCTCAAGTACGCTTGGTTCTATAGCGGGGAGAAAGTGCGCGTCTGTGATCCGCAGGGGAACCCCGAGCTCATCAAGCTGGCGGCGACGATTGCACTCAAGACCAACAAACCGACGGGGGTGCCACTCGTCGATGCCTGGGCAAACTTCAAAAAAGACAAGAGCCTGAAAAACCTGCAGGCCTTGTGGGGCATTGCCTTTGCCAATGAGTTACGGCCGGAGACCTTCGATGCCAACGAGCCGTTTGGACAGATAAACTTTGGGGAATCCTCAACCTGTGCCCTCGCAAGCTTCCTCTGTGGAGACGCCCATATGGAGTTGGGCACGCCGTGGAGGGCGCTGTACTGGTACCAGAGGGCGACCTATCTCGTCAGCGAAGTCATGGCGGGCAGTCCCAAGGACGTCACAGAGGACTCCCACTTTCATGAAGTGCTGGGTGTCGCCAGGCAGGCCAGGCTGCTGGGCCTGATAGGGAAGCCGGAGACAGCGGAGGCGGAACTCAAGGGTCTGCTGGCCGCTGATCCCTCTCTCAGGACGGAGGTGCTGGAACGCAATTCCCTGCTGCGGGAAGAATGGAGAGCGGCCGAAGCGGCAATCCAAAGTGCCAAGAAAACCCCGGTCAAAATGGGCTCACCGGAAGCCGAAGCGATGCAGAAGCGGGATGTGGTCGAATCGCCCGCAAGCGATTTCGAGGAGCGAAAGACTGCCGCCACCAAGATCCCGCAGCTGCGCTCCACCAAGAAAGCCACGGTGGCGATGGCCGAGCGGCTGGCGCGTCCGAAATACAACGGCAGCGCCAGCCGGTTCATGGAGTCCTACCTCGAGCAGGAACGCCAAGCTCGCTTGATCGTGGTGAGAAGCGAGGATCCCAATCCCTCGGGCAGTGGCGCCCCGGAGGCGCGGCCGCAACGCCGCTGCGCCAGTTGCCTCGGTTCCGGCAAGGCGGGTTACGTCACCGGCAGCCGATTCTATTCGAGAGACAGCCACAACATGCCCACGAACAACCAAGTCTCGGCGGACTGCAGTCATTGCAACGGGACCGGGTGGCGGTGATGGGCGACGCCCTGGGATCGCGGCCGTCCCCGGCCGCTTCCGCTCGATGCGGACGAGGACTGCCGCGCTCCCAGGGAGGAAGATACCTTCAGGGAGTCTGGCTCGCGGCGGACCACAGCTCAATTTTCGTGATCAAAGCTCCCTCCGGTGCCCGCGATCTACGTTCGCGCCTTCGCAGCTTCGCGCGAACCGAAGCGGGCGATCCCATAGGATCGGCCCCTCCTTATCGCCGCAGGCCGGCCACGAAGTCCCGCAAGGGAGCTCCCTTGTCGCCGGACCGATGGGCAAAGACGTAGGTCACGTGGGCGGACTTGTCGGCCAGCGGGAGCGCGACCAGGGAATCGCCGGCGAGGCGAGCCATGGATCCGGGCAAGATCGCGACCCCGGCGCCCGCCGCCACCATCACTGCGACCGCCTGGCCGCGAGCCGCCTCCTGCACCACCCGCGGTCGGAAACCCGCCTTGGCACAGAGCTCGTGCAACTGCTGCGAGTAACACGGCGCCGACTCCGCCGCCACCATGACAAACGCTTCGCCGGCGAGGTCTTGAACCCGGACTTTCTTCTCTGCCCGCAGCCGATGTCCGCGGGGCAGGAAGACGTACAGCGGCTCCCGGCTCAGCGGGATGAAGGTCAGTCCGCCCGTCGGCGTCGTCGGCGAGGCGCCCACGAATCCTCCGTCCAGACGGCCTTCGTGGATCGCCCGCAGCTGTTCGGCCGGAGGACAATCCTGCAGGGTCAGGTGCACGGCCGGATACGTCGTGCGAAAGCGCTGAAAGATGCCGATCAGTGCCGGATTCAGCACCGCGCTCACAAAGCCCAGGTCCAGGCGCGCCGTTTCCCCTCGGGCCGCGCGCTTGGCCCGGTCCGCCGCCCGTTGGAGCTGGGCCAGCGCTCCCTTCGTATCCGCCACAAACGCACGCCCGGCCGGGGTCAGCGCCACCGAGCGGGGCGAGCGCACAAATAATCGGACCCCCAGCCGTGCTTCAAGCGACTGAATGTGCCGGGACAACGGCGGCTGCGACAAATGCATCCGCCGCGCGGCGCGCGTGAACGAGAGTTCCTCGGCCACCGCAACGAAGCACTCCAATTCGCGCAGCGAATAATCGATCATACGGGATCGGTATCGATACTGCACCGTCTTGGTATTTCCAGTATAATGCGGCGGCTGGTAATTTGTTCGCATGCCGTCCCGCGCCCACGCCGATAATCTCTCGTCCGCCCACGCTCACCCGCACGTGCTGATCATTCACGAGGTGCGGGACTACCCGCAGTGGAAAGGCATCTTCGACCGGGCCGCCACCCTCCGCCAGGAGGCGGGGGAACGCTCCTACCAAGTCCTGCGCGACGCGACCACGCCCAACCTGGTGGTGCATTTCTCGGTCTGGACCTCTCACGCGGACGCCCGGCGCTTCTTCGAATCTCCCCGGCTGGAGAAAATCCGCCAGGAAGCCGGCGTGGCCGCACCGCGCTTCCTCTATCTGCAGCCGGTTGCCGCCGGCGAACTGTAGCGGAGAAGCCGATGATCACGAAAAACCGGGCGGCCCGGCCCGACTATTTCGCCGCCAAGCCGGACTTGATCGGACGGCTGCGCGCCATCACGCGGGAGCGGGAATCGTTCGCCCTCGACCCAAAGCTCCGGGCGCTGGTGGAAATTCGGATCTCCCAGCTCAACGGCTGCGCTTACTGCACCGACCTGCACAGCCAGGAGGCCCGCGCGATGGGCGAGCGGCAGCAGCGGCTCGACACCCTGCCCGTCTGGCGGGAGTCCCCTTTCTTCGCCCCCAATGAGAAGGCGGCACTGGCCTGGGCCGAGGGCATGACGCTCATTGCCTCCGCCCCGACCGGAGACGCGGCCTACGGCGTCCTCCGGGATTTCTTTTCCGAGAACGAAGTGGTCGAACTCAGCCTGTGCGCGGCGCTGGCCAACTTCTGGAATCGGATGGCCGCCACGTTCCGAAAGATGCCCGCAGCCGTGGTCAATTGCAGCGATGGCTGAGATGAACCTAAATACACGCGATCCGTCTCGTCCCGGACCGCCTGCGCCACGGGTGGCGGTCGTCGGCGCCGGCGCGGTTGGAGGCTACTTCGGCGGCATGCTGGCCAGAGCCGGCGTGCCCACGATGTTCATCGGGCGGCCGAACTTCGTCGCCGCCGTCGAGCGGAACGGTCTCAGGTTGGATACTCTGAATTTCAACGCGACAATCGCCGTCGCGGCATCGACTGAACTGAGCGCCGCCCGGGAGGCCGATCTCGTGCTCTTCTGCGTGAAGACCACCGACACCGACGCGACGGCGCGGGCCCTGGCCCCTTTCCTCGCTCCCGGCTGCACCGTGCTCAGCCTGCAGAACGGCGTGGAGAACGCGGACCGGATCAGCGCCATCATCGGTCGCCCAGCGTATCCGGCCGCCGTATACCTGGCGGCGGCAGCAACCGCTCCGGGCGTCGTCACACACACCGGCCGGGGAGACCTCATCCTCGGACCGGCCAGAGATCAGCTCCACTCCATCGCCCGGCTGTGGCAAAGCGCCGGCGTCGGCTGCGTCGTTTCCGATCGGATTCAGGATCAGCTTTGGGAAAAACTCATCTGCAACTGCGCGCTGAATGCGATTTCGGCGCTCAGCGATCTGACGTACGGCGCCATTGGCGAGGACGATGCCGCCTGGGAGGTCGCCGTCCGTGTGATCGAGGAGGCCATGGCCGTGGCCCGGGCCGCGGGCATTCAGCCGACCCGCATGGAAGGAACCGAGGCCGCGATGGCCACCGTCCGCCAACTCACGCGTCAAATCGCGGCCGCGCATTCCTCTACCGCCCTCGATCTCCGAAAAGGAAAGCGGACCGAAATCGATGCGCTCAACGGCTACCTCGCGCGGCGCGGCCACGAGTTGGGGGTGCCGACTCCGGTCAACCGGACGCTTTGGGCGCTGGTACGGGCCGCCGAGTCGCGGTCCCGCGCGCAATCCGAAACGCGTGCTCCCGCCGGGAGCAGTGACATCCCCGATCAGTGTCGACCGGCTTCTCCGCGCTGATTTTCAACCAACATACTCTTCACCCATGAATCTCCGTCGCCGCCTTTGCGTCTGGCCACTCGTCCGGCCTTGCGACGGCGTAGTGCGTTTTCACCTACACGCGTCGATCTGAAGTGAGCGTATGCAAAACGACCCGTTACCGTCGACCGGAGGGACACCGCCCGGTTTTCCTCCGCCGCCACCGCATGGCCGCCCTCGCCTGCGGCGACCCTCGGAGCAACTGGCGGGCTGCGTCTGGCTGCCGCGGCTCGTCGACAAGACCCGGCACCACCTGGCCGGGACGCTGCCACCCGACTATGTCGTTCCCTTCTGTCACCCGTGGGCGACGGACGGCGCGTTCCTCACTCACTTCGGCATTGCCCGGGAAGAATGGATCGCCGCGGTTCGGAACGCGGCGGACAGCGACGCCGCGGTGACCGCGTGGTTCCTCGGGCGCACGGAGTGCACCGCGGAAAAAATCCAGGCGTGGAACACCCTCGCTCCCGACTTGGGCAAGCCGGGTTTTCCCCTCCATCGCAGTTTCAAACTGATGCTGAGAACCTATTATGCGGGCCGCGTTCCGGATCCGAGAGTTGAGGGTGTGTTCACCGCGATCGCCTACGACGAAGGTTTTCTGGATGAGATTCTCCCGCGCTCCGGGGAAGTTCGCGCCGTCTGTCCGTGACCTTTGCCCCTGCCTGAAGCGTCGCTTCCCTCACCAGCCACCACCATGAAACCCATCCACGGTTACCACCTCATCAAACCCGACGACCTGCACTGGCGGCCTTCGAATCTGATGCAGATTCCCAACGCGGATTACCTCGAACGCACCGGGAGCGAGAACCTCGGGGCCCGACTCTGGCGGTTGCCGCCCCGGAGCGCCAATACGCTGCACAAGCACATCCGCGCCGAGGAATTCTACTTTGTGCTGGAAGGCACCGGCCGACTGCGCGTGCGCGACACCACCCTGACCGTGCCGCGTTACGGCGGAGTCCTGGTCGGACCCGAGGAGTTACGCCAGGTTTTCAACGACACGGAGTCCGACGTGCTGTGGCTGATCATCGGCGCCCCGGAGGAGTTGGAGTTTCTCCAAGGTTCGAAGTCCAAAATGGACCTCTCGCTCATCTACCCGAGCGATCCCACCGTCCTCCCGAAGGAACTTGCCGGCGTCACGTGGCCGCCAAAGGGCACGACGACGCCCAGATCGATGTAACGTGTAACAGGCAGACCCCGTGCGATCGGCGCCTGTTACTTGTTTCAACGTCGACCGGCTCGTGTAGCCACTGCCTTCCGGCACGACGCCGCCGCGTAGTGCTGAAACATGTACCAGGCTGGGGCCGATCCCGAGGACTCACGCGAAGGCGCGAAGCTCGCGAACCGGGCGGATCGGAGGATGGACGGAGCATCTCTGGGAGCGCGGCCGCCCCCGGCCGCTTCCGCTCGATGCGGACGAGGGCGTCCGCGCTCCCACGGGGAAGTTACCTTCAGGGCATTTGGCTCACCGGTGGCCCGAAGCTCAATTCGTCAGCAATGCTTTCTCCGGTGCCCGAGTTCGACGTTCGCGCCTTCGCGTGAGCCGAAGCAGGCGA
>JAEUHA010000536.1 GCA_016793535.1 Opitutaceae bacterium
CCATGCCCGCCGTGCTCGAGGAAGAGCGCCAGCCGCCGGTGTCCCTGGCGCAGGAACAGGGCCGCACTGTGTCGACAAAGGGCGCGGTGATCGATGTCGACGCTGGGCAGCGCGACGCCGGGGAGGGCTGATCCGCAGACGAGGGCGGGCAGTCCGCTCGCGGCGAACCCTTCCTGCAGCGGTCGGTTGGACCGGGCGACGCTCCAGCACCGGGCCGGATGGGCGCTGGTGAGCCGTGCGAGCGAGCGGGCGGCGTTCGCGCCAAAGTAGTTCGCGCCGTGCAGAATCTGCAGCGGATGCCCGGTGTCCTGCAGCAGTTCCATGAGGCGACTGACCCAAAGGACGGTGAACGGCCGGGACCGATCGAGCGGCTCCGGCAGGAGCAGCGCGATGCGCGGATGCGGCGCTTTCGACCGCCGCGGGCCGGGCGCAAGCTGGGAGCCGCGGCCGCTCTCGGTCCGCAGCACGCCTTCGACGCGCAGGGCGGCCAGCGCCTTGCGCACCGTCTTGCGGCTCACTTGCAGCCGTTCCGCGAGCTGGCGTTCCCCGGGCAGCTCCCGGCGCCACGTGCCGGCCTTGATCTCCGCGCGCAGCGCCTGCGCCACCTGCATCGCGATCGACTGGAAGGTGAGGGGCATGGGGTTCAGCCCAGCGAGCCGCGACCAGGCGGGGTTGGCAACGGCGATCGGACTGGTGCCCGCAGGAGACCGGCAATCGGGGATTGGCGCCCTCCGCCGCGCGACCATGGTGGAAGGCCGTCCCCGCCGCTTCACTCGATGAGTTCCCTGCCCCCGAATCCCGCCCTCGCCCGGTTGCGCGCCAACGAACTGGTGAAGCTCTATGTCACCGGCAACTTCGCTTCGCCGCGGCACGTGGACTTCATCTGCCGCTCGGGCGGCTTCGATGCGCTGTGGTTCGACCTGGAACATTTCGACCTTCCGACGCAGGAGGTCGCGGTGCTGAACCTCGTGGCCCGGGCGTTTCCGGTCACGACGATCGCGCGGTTCAAGGCCGCGGATTATCAGGGAGTGATGCGGATCCTCGAAACGGGCGTTGGCGGGATCATGGCTGCGATGGTGAACAGCGCCGCCGAGGCCCGCCAGATCGTGCAATGGGCGAAGTTCAACAATCCGGCGCCCGGGCCGGGGGAGGTCACGGGGACGCGCGGCTGGAACGGTGGCAACATCGACGCAGCCTACGCCACCGTGCCGGCGCTCGACTATATCCGGCATCAGAATACGCAGACGATGATCATCTGCCAGATCGAGACGCAGGCGGCGGTCGAGGCCGCGGCGGAGATCGCCGCGGTGCCCGGAGTGGACGGCCTGTTCTTCGGGCCGGGCGATTTCTCGGTCGCGTCCGGGGTGCCGGGGCAGATCGATCACCCGGACGTCCGGCAGGCCATGGGCCGGGTCGCAGCCGCGGCGCGGTCGGCGGGCAAATGGTGGGGCACGGTGGCGGTCGGACCCGACATGTGTGCCCGGGTGTATGCGCTCGGCGCGCGACTCATTTCCCCCGGGGGCGACGTCAAGGTGATGCAGGCCGGCGTGCGGGAACTCGTGAAGACCTTCGGCGGACTGCCGGCCGCCGACGGCGGGCCCTCAAGTTCCGGAGTGAGAGCATGATTTTCCCCTCCTGGGAGCGCGGGCGTCCCCGCCCGCTCCGTATCTCGGCCTGGCCGGCGGGCGGGGACGCCCGCGCTCCCGGGTACACTACGCCGCCATGAACGTCCTCACTTCAGACGTCGCTGTGATCGGCGGCGGAGTCGGCGGATGTGCCGCCGCGCTGACGCTCGCCGAGGCGGGGCGCACCGTTGTCATGACGGAGGAGTACGCCTGGATCGGCGGCCAGTTCACGTCCCAGGCGGTGCCGCCGGACGAACACGGCTGGATCGAGCGCTTCGGCTGCACGCGTTCCTACCGGCGTTTCCGCGAACTCGTGCGCGCGTATTACCGAAACCACTACCCGCTGCGGCCAGAGGTGCGCGACCAGCCGCGGCTCAACCCCGGCAACGGCTGGGTTTCGCCGCTGTGCCACGAACCGCGGGTGGCGCTGGCGGTCCTCGAGTCGATGCTGGCGCCGCACCTTTCGAGCGGCCGGCTGCGCGTGCTGCGCCGGCACCGGCCGGTTGCCGTCCGCGCCGACGGCGCGGACCGCGTGGCCGCCGTCGTCGTCTCCGACCTGGACTGCGGCACCGCGACGGAACTCCGCGCGCAGTGGTTCCTCGACGCCACCGAGAACGGCGATCTCCTCCCGCTCGCGTCAGTCGAGCATGTGACGGGGGCCGAAGCGCGGTCCGACACGGGCGAAGCCGGTGCGCCGGAGAGGGCGGCGCCGGGCAACATCCAGGCGTTTTCCGTCTGTTTCGTGCTGGAGGAGCACGCGCAGGAGAATCACGTCATCCCTCCGCCGCCGCGCCATGAGTTCTGGCGTTCCTACGTGCCACGGCTCTCGCCGCCCTGGCCGGGCCCGCTGCTGGGCTGGGCCGGGCTGAATCCGCGGACCATGCAGGCCATGCGGTACAACTTCAATCCGCACCGCGAGAAGCCCGGACTCTTCTCGGGCCTGTGGGCGTTTCGCCGGATCATCGATCGGGCGCAGTTCGCGCCAGGCGCCTACGCCAGCGATCTCTGCCTCGTGAACTGGCCGATGATCGACTATCTCGAAGGCGACCTGCTCGGCTGCGACGACGCCACCCGGCAGGCGCGGATCGACGACGCGAAACAGCTGAGCCTGTCGATGGTGCGCTGGCTGCAGACCGAGGCACCGCGGCCCGATGGCGGCGTCGGCTGGCCCGGACTGCGGCTGCGCGGCGACCTCCTCGGCACGGACGACGGCCTGGCCATGGCGCCGTATATCCGGGAGTCGCGCCGGATTCGCGCCGTCCGCACCATTGTTGAACGCGATGTCTCCGCGACCTTCCGGCCAGGTGACACCCTGGCCGAGCGCTACGACGACTCCGTCGGCATCGGCTACTACCGGATCGACCTGCACCCGTCGACGGGCGGCGACAACTACATCGACGTGCCGTCGCTGCCGTTCCGCATTCCGCTGGGCGCCCTGCTGCCGGTGCGAGTGGCGAACCTCTTGCCGGCGGCCAAGAACATTGGCACCACGCATCTGACCAACGGCTGCTACCGACTGCATCCGGTGGAGTGGAACATCGGCGAGGCGGCGGGCGCACTGTGTGCCCATTGTCTGGATACGGGCCTCCTGCCCCGCGACGTCCAGGCCCGGCCGGAACGCGTCCGCGTGTTTCAGGAGCGGCTCGTCGCCCGCGGTGTCGAGCTGGCCTGGCCGGAGAACCTCAACCTCGACGATGGCGATCCGCACGCCCATGCGCGCTGACGCCGTTGTGGCCGCCCTCTCTTGTAGGCGGGGTGCCCTCACCCCGCGGGCTGGCGCTTGGGTTTCCGATTCGGTGCGGGGTGGGGGCACCCCGCCTACAAGAGAGGGATCTCACCCTGCCGCTGCCTCCCGGAGGGCCCGACGGCTGCGGCGATGATTCGTCCGATCAAACTGCTGGTGATCCTCATGTCGTCGACCCTTCTCCCTGATGGTGCGGCGCAGTCGGCGCACCGGGCGGCCGGACTTGCGCTGCGGTGGGAGCGGCTGCCCGATGTGGCGGGCCCCACGGGCCTGAAGGGCATGTACGGCGGCGTGAGCGGCGACCGGGTCCTGCTGGCCGGAGGATCGAATTTTCCCGTTCCGCAGCGCGCCGGCGGGCGCAAGCAGTTTCACGCCGCGATCTATGTGCGGGCGATCGACGCCCGTCCCGATGTTGGCTGGACGAGTGCGACGGAGCGGCTGCCGGACGGACGCGGCGAAGGGGCGAGTGTCACGGCCCTGGGTGGCGTGGTTGCGATCGGGGGGGACGATGGTACGGGACCGATCGCTGACGTCGTGCTGCTGCGCTGGAACGCCGCGACGGGCCGCGTCGATGTGAGCGCCTTGCCTCAGTTGCCCGAACCCGCCGGCAACGCCGCCGCGACGGTGGTCGGGCCGTGGCTTTATGTCGCAGGCGGCATGGGGCGCGCCCGTTCCCTGGCGACGTTCTGGCGCCTAAACCTCGACACGAGCGCGTCCGGATGGGAAACGCTGGCTGCGTGGCCCGGTCCGCCGCGCTTCGGCGGAATGCTCGTGCCGGTGGACACGCCAGCCGGGCTGCACCTGTGGTGGGCCGGCGGGATCGAGGGCCCGGCCCGCAGCCAGCAGGACTATCTGCGCGACGCGTACCTGTTCGATCCTCGGCAGCGCCGCTGGCGCCGGGCCGCGACCCTGCCGCGCGGCGCCGTGCTGGGCAGCGCCCTTGCGGCGGGACCCGGGCGGGTCGTCGTGCTGGGCGGCTCGGACGGCCATGACTTCGCGCAGATGCGGGAGCAGGGCGATCGGTATCGGCTGCCCGGCGACGTCCTGGCTTACGACGGCCACGCCGATCGCTGGGCCACGGTGGGGGCGATGCCGCTGGGCGTCGCCGGTGCCGCGGTCGTGCCCGTTGGCGCACGTTGGTGGGTGGCCGGCGGCGAATATTCGCCGGGTTTGCGCACCCCGCAGGTGCATGTCCTGGAGATCAACGCGCCATGAAAAACTTGCCCTGGTGGCTCGAAGGCCGGTGGCGGCTGGTGTGGTTTCTGACCGCGGCGGCGGGCCTGAACTTCGGCGATCGCTCGGCGATGTCCGCCGTGCTCGCGGCGATCCGCACGGAGTTTGCGGTGTCGGATGTCCAGCTCGGGTTGCTGGGATCGGTCTTCCTGTGGAGTTACGCGCTGGGTTCGCCGTTCGCGGGCAATCTCGGCGACCGCTTCTCCCGTCAGCGATTGGTGGTCGTAAGCCTCGTGGCCTGGAGTGCGGTGACCGGGCTCATGGGGCTGGCCACGGGTTACCCCATGCTGCTCGGCCTTCGGCTGGCGCTCGGGGCGACCGAGTGTCTCTTCCTGCCGGCGGCGGTGGCGCTGATTGCGACGTGCCATCCCACGGCGACGCGGGCGCGGGCGATGAGTTTCATCACCATCGGGGCCAACACGGGGATGGTCATCGGCGGCAGCACCGCCGGCTATTTCGCCGACCACCATGGCTGGCGCTCGGGCTTCTGGGTGCTGGGCCTTGCGGGCATCGCCCTGGCGCTCGCCTCGCGTCCCATGTTGCCGGATACGCCGCGGGTCGAGGCGGCGCCGACCCGTCGCGTCGGATTTCTGGCCGCAGCGAGGTATGTGATTCGCGTCTCGACTTATTGGGTGCTTCTCGCCGAGTCGATGCTGTCGGGCCTGGGCATGTGGATCTTCTTCACCTGGCTGCCGCTCTATTTTCGCGAGACGTTCCAGATGCCACTGGCAGCGGCGGGCTTTGCCGGGACGTTCATGCTGCAGATCTCGGTGGTGCTCGGCGTGCTGGCGGGAGGCTGGATCTCGGACCGCGTCTCCGCCCATGCCCCGCACCGGCGCATGCTGCTCTACGGGTGCTTCTATCTCGTGGGGGCGCCGTGTCTGTTGTTCTTCCTGGGGCAGCCCACGTTCCCCGTGGTCGCGGTGGCGGTATCGGCGTTCTCGTTCTGCCGCGGACTGGCCCAGTCGAACGACCACCCGACGCAATGCGAAATCGTGCCGCCGGAGTACCGCGCCACGGGTGTCGGCATCATGAATGCCTGCGCCACGGCGGCGGGCGGCTGCGGCGTGCTCCTGGCCGGCGTCCTGAAGCGCGACGTCGGCCTGGCCGGGATCTTTGCCGGGATCTCCCTGTGCTTTCTCGTCGCCGCGGTCGTGCTGTTGATCGGCTACCGCTGCTTTATCCGGCGCGATATCGCGCGAGCGCAGGGGGAGTCGCCTGCCGCGCCCTAGGGCGTGTCACTTCCTGTCATTCTGGGCGCAGCGAAGAATCCGTTTGAGCACTCGCACCCCGGCGGCGCGGTGTGACCGCTGCTGGAATCTGCGCTGCGCTCAGCAGGAGAGACCATTGGAGGAGACGCCCTAGTCGGAATGAATCAGCCGGCCTAGCGTGCGGCGGCGAAGGCGGCGCGAATCCACTCTCCGCGCGTGGTGCGGCCGTTGGCGGGCGGAAGCGAGGTGGTCGCGGTTCCGTGCTCGCCGGCCAGGGCGAGCCAGCGCCGCGCGAGGTCGGCGTCGAGCACGCGATCGAGCTCGGCAGTGTGATTGAGCCAGCCTTCCGAATGCTGGCCCTCGATCTGTTTGCCGAGCCGTGAACCCGTCGGCCGCGGGGCGAGGCCGTGCAGTCCGCCGAGCGTGCCCCACCACTGCACGGCGGCGAAATCCGGATGGGTGGGCGGGACGTCGTTGACGTAGATCGTTGCCGACCGGTCGGCGTGGAGCCGGCGCTGCAGGCGGCCGACATTCACGGCGCGGAGATCCGGGCTGGCTCCGCCGGCCAGCGCCAGGGCGGCGGCATGACCGGCGGCTTGGCCGAGGGAACTCCAGATCGGCTCGAGCCGCAGCGCGCAGAAGCCGATATGCGTCGCACTGGCCGGCACGGGCGCGAGCAGGTTGCGGACGTCCTTGGCCACGATCGTGCCATAGGGAACCTGATACGGCGCGTAGATCACCCCCAGGCCCTCGCCGAAGCGCTTGCCGCCAAAACGCGACCCCTCGTGGCGCGTGCCGTGGCTGCTGTGGCCATAGTCACCGATCGCGATCGAGTCGCGGTGCAGGATGGCGCGCGCGTCGCCCTCGGCGTGGCGCGTGTCGTTCTGCGTGAAGATGCGCAGGCCCACGAGCCGGCGCGCCTCGCGGACGTAGAGTTGTGGCGGGATGTGGCCGGTCTCGACGAACTCGTCCTTGCACCAGCCCCATTTCCGCGCCTCGGCCCGGAACGCCTCCGGCAGCGACGGGTCGTTCTGCGCGAAATAGATCAAGCCCACGTTCCAGCGCACGTGTTCGTCGTAGATCTGCTGCCGGACGGTCGCGTCGCCCTCGGGCCACAGCAACTGATCGCCGGGGAGCGAGAGGCGCACGAAACCGTTCGACACGTCGTTGATGTCGCGCTTGCCGTTCGGCAGAATCGGAATCTGCGCCTTCACGATGTTGTCGGTCTCGCGATAGCCGCCGAAGGCCCGCTTGATTTTTCCCTCCGCCACCAGTTGCGCGAGACCGGCGAAATCCTCGCGGCGATAGCCCTTGGGCGCCGCGACCGGGACGAAATTCGCCGGGTCCTGCGTCATCACGAAGCGGAAGTTGTAGCCTTGCAGGTCACCGCTTCCGTCCGCGGGTCCGGCGGACTCGCCGTACTCGTCGCGGCTCTCCACGCCGATGCGGTACGGCGCCTGGGCCGCGGCGATCAGGTCACCCTCGTACGAGCCATCGATGAAGACGCGGCCCTCATAGGTGTGTTCGCGGCCCGCGGCGTCGCGAAAACGCACCGCGCGGACAAAGCGGTCCCCCGCCGGCCCGCGGGTGTGGGCGTTCACCAGCGTCCATTGGGTCTGGACCGTGATCTTCGGATGCTCGGCGAGCATCTGCTGGAAGAGGAGGAGGTTCACCTTCGGTTCGGCGTGGGTACCGCGGAACGAGTCCTTCACCTGCTGCGAATTCGCGCCATAGGTGCGCGTGTAATGGGCGAGCGTGCGCTGGGTGAGTTCCCAGTAGGTGCCGGTCAGCGCTTCGAAGGCCCGAAAATCCGGATGCGAGAGGCCATTGGTGGTCATGCCGCCGATGCGGATGGTCGGCTCGGCGAGCAGGACCGTGTGGCCGCCTTTCGCCGCGGCGATCGCGGCGGCGATGCCACCCGGGGTCGCGCCGTAGATGACGACGTCGGCGGATTGGGCACGGGCGAGGGCGGAGGCGAGGAACGCGAGCAGGAATACGGGCAGGCGTGAGATCATGAGGAAGCCGGGTCAAGGATGGCCCTGGGAGCGCGGACGCCCT
>JAEUHA010000407.1 GCA_016793535.1 Opitutaceae bacterium
GGCCTCCGCCTCGTCCTTGTGCACCAGCCGCGTCGCGAGGCCGACAAGATCGGCCAGGACCGGCGCCATGCTCTCGGCGCCGGCGGCGCGGGCATCGGCGGACAGGTCGACGTTCCGCAGCGACGCGTAGCGCTCGACCGGCAGCTTGAGCCGCTCGGCCAGGAGCGCGGGCAGCTCCTCGATCAGCGAGCCGCCGCCCGTGAGATACACGGCGACCGGCGCGCCGCTGCCGGACTGGCGCCGGTGATTCACGGCGGAGCGCATGATCTCGACCTGGAGCTTGGTGACGAAGGCGGCGGCGGCCCGCTGCACCGCGGCGCGCGACGGCGACGCCGGCGGCAGGTCGCTTTTGCCCGACAGCACCTGGATCTTCAGCGTCTCGTCCGACGCGAAATCGATGCGCAGCTCCTCCGCGACCGCCTGCGTGACGGCGTTGCCCGCCAGCGCGAGCGTGCGGACGTAGAAGCGGTCGCCCTCGAGGAAAAGCAGGTTGGTCGTGCGCGCGCCGACGTTCACCACGATCACGCTCTCGAGCACCTGCGGGTAGTTATACCGGAAGGCGCGGCACAGCGCGAGGCTCGCCGGCGTGGCCCGCTCGACCGGGAAACCCGCCGCGTCGGCCGCGCCGCAGAGCGACTGCATCGCGTCGAATTTCGAGGCCGCCAGCATCACCTCGAGGTCGAAGCCGTCGTCGGCCACGACGACATGATCCCAGACGACGTCCTCGAGCGGATACGGGATGTTTTCCGCCGCCTCGAAGGCGATGATCTTGCCCCGTTTCTCCTTCGCGATCGACGGGGTCTTGATGAACTTCGTCAGCGCGAGATGCCCCGGCACCGCGATCGCGGCCGCGCCGGCGAGCTTGCGGCGGGAGGAGACGGCGCCGAGCGACTGCGCGATCTCGACCGCCCAGCGGCTCTCGTGCGACGGATCCGAGCTGTGCAATTCGAGCGCGAACTGCTGCAGCACGAGCCGGCCCGAGGCCCCGACCGTGAACGCTCCGCACGCGACATGCCCAGCACCAATGTCAACGGCTAGAACACGGGGGGCGCGCATAGAGGGGAGGCAGCAGAGGCGATTTCAGATGGGGCGAGACGCGGCAAGCGCATTATGGTTACGGCTTTCGTCCGCTCGCCCTCACCGCCCCTCCCGGCGCACAAAAGACGGCGTCGCACGGGGATATTCATTTGCAAAGGGCGTCAGATATTGCGGCTGCAGGATCCCGTCGTTGGCTGCCGCCGCCGCCGCCGCGCGCTGCTGAAAACTCCGCCGCTGGTCGGCGCTCGCCAGCGCGGCGGCATAGGCGGCGCGGCCGGCCGGCACTGACTTGCCGCCGACCGCGAGTTCCACGCTCCAAAACTTGGGATCGCTGCGGAGCTGGTCGCGTTTCACGAGCTCCGGGGGAAGGTAAAAACGCACGCTGATCCGCCCCGGCTCCAGGGCCACGCACTCGGCTTCCGCCCGGTAGTGCTCCAGCCGGCGTTCGCCTCCGGCCAGCGCCGGCAGTTCGAAACCGAGCAGTACGGAAACGCGCACGCGCGACACCATCTGACCCGCACTGCCCGCGGCCGGGCGCACGATCAGGACAATGTCCGTTTCCATCCAAGTCCCGTTGCTGCCGGTGGGCGCGCGCAGGTTGTTGAAACGAACCGACGTGACCTCCACCTCCTGGGCGGCGAGCGACGCCGCGCCCGCGAGGAGCAGGGCGAAAAGCACGGCAAACCGACGGAGAAGGACAGGGGCTGCGGAAAGCACGATCGTGAGACGTTGGGCGGCGACGCGGACGCGTCACGCACAAACTCGGATGACGGCGGCCAAAAAACAAAGGTACAAGAAACCGAATCAGGGTAGATGAATGAGACGGAGACGGTCGCGTACCGTTCGCCCACGCCGGAGCAGCGTCACGGCGCGACCGAACGCGCCATCGACCGGATGATCGCGACGTGAAGCCGCTCCCCCACCTGGCCGCTGATTATGCAGTTGAGCATTTCCCGGCAGGGTCATGTCTGGACGCCCGATCATCGGCGCTCGCTGTTCACTTCTCCCCGCATGGCCACCTTATCCTACAAAATCGCCGTCCTTGTGTTTCTCGAGAACACCGCCGGTGAGCACCTGCTCCTGCTGCGTGCCAAGCCGCCGAATCTGGGCATCTGGAGCCCGATCGGCGGAAAACTGGAAATGGAGACGGGCGAATCGCCCTTCGAGTGCGCCGTCCGCGAGACCTACGAGGAGACCGGCCTCCGCGTCGACGCGAGCGCGCTCCACCTGTTCGCAATGATCGCGGAGAAGGCCTACGAGGGCCAATCCCACTGGCTGATGTTTCTCTTCCGCTGCACGGTCCCGCTGCCGGGCCTCCCACCGGCGATCGCCGAGGGCAAGTTCGGCTTCTTCTCCCGCGCCGCCATCGATGCGCTGCCGATTCCCGACACCGACCGCACCGCGCTCTGGCCGACCTACGATCGTTATCGGAACCACTTCGTGGCACTCAAGGCCGACTGTGCTCCGGGCAAGCCGATCGTGGTGGAGGTCGAGCAGATCACGCCGCCGCCGGCCCACCGGGTCACTTGACCCCGCCGGCCGGCTGCAGCGGCATCCCGGCCCGAACCGGCACCCCGAGCGGTTCGCGCAGCCATTTCGCGTCGAGTTCGCGCAACACCTCCACGAGTTGGTCGGGCCGGTTGGGCTTAACCCGCACCTCCGCCGCCCCCAAGCGCAGCGCGTGCTGGGCATCACTCTGTTTCTCGGACGTCGTCAGCACCACCACCGGTGAACGCTGCGCCGGGGGAAGCGCCTGCAGCCAGGCCAGCAGTTCCAGGCCATCCAGGTAAGGCAGCTTGAGATCGAGCAAGACGAGCGCGAAGGGCGCCGAAGCCGCCACCGAGTCCTGCATCCACCGGAGACCCTCGCGTCCATCCCGCGCCACAACCAGCGGATGGGGCAGCCCCAGCTTCCGCAGCGCGAACTGGAAAAAGAAGACGTCGTCTTCGTTGTCTTCAACAAGCAGCAGGGGCCGGGGCATGGGATACCGCGGCGCAGGCTGCCGCGAGCCCCCACCCTACCCGACTCCCGCTCGCCGGGGGATCGGGAATCCTCTGGTTGTCCCGTCGGTATTACCCGGACGTCACCCCGGGGAAGCGGCCCCGAACCGTCGGATTCCGGTCCGCCTCCTGCTGTCATCATGGCAATCCACGCTTGATTTCCCGGGCCTCCGACAAAGACTTTCCGTTCCTTCCAATTTACCGACCCTCCGTGAGCAAGAAATCGACTGCCAGCGCCGAGAAAAAAGCCGAGTCCGCCCCGGCGGCCACCGACTACAGCCGGGTCGCCGTCAACAGCCGGCTCTCGCGCGAAGAGAAGATTGAGCTGCACCGCAAGATGGTGCGGATCCGCCGTTTCGAGGAGCGCAGCCTCCGCGCCTACCAGGCGAAGAAGATCGGCGGCTTCCTGCACCTCTACATCGGCCAGGAAGCGGTCGCGGTGGGGTGCTGTTCCCTGATGGGGCCAAACGACCATGTGATCACGGCGTACCGCGACCACGGCCACGCGATCGCCGTGGGCATGGACCTCAACCCGCTGATGGCGGAACTTTACGGCAAGGCGACCGGTTGCTCGAAGGGCAAGGGTGGCTCGATGCATTACTTCGACCCCTCCCGCAACTTCTGGGGCGGCCACGGTATCGTCGGCGGCCAGATCCCCCTCGGCGTCGGCCTCGCCTATGGCATCAAGTACAAGGGCCTGAAGGGCGCCGCGATGGCGTTCATGGGCGACGGTGCCGTCAACCAGGGCGCCGTACACGAGGCGTACAATCTCGCGGCGCTGTGGAAGCTTCCGGTCGTGTTCGTGATCGAGAACAACGGGTACTCGATGGGCACGAGCCAGGCGCGTTCGTCGGCGGGTGAGTTGGCCAAGCGGGCCGAGGGTTACGACATGCCGTGGGGCCAGTGCAACGGCCACGACCTCTACGAAGTGCGGGCGTGCATGGACAAGTATCTGACCCTCGCGCGGGAGAAGCATCAGCCGAGCACCGTGGAGATCGACACGTACCGGTACCGGGGGCATTCCGTGGCCGATCCGGACAACACCTACCGGAGCAAGCAGGAGATCGAGGAATATCGCCGGACCAAGGACCCGATCCAGGTTTTCCAGCAGGAGCTGCTCGCCGAGGGCGTGCTCGACGAGGCCACGATCGAGAAGATCGACGCCCAGGCGCGCGCCGAAGCCGATACGGCCGCCGATTTCGCCGAGGCCAGCCCGTTCCCGACCACGGACGACATCCAGAAGGATGTGTATTGGGAGGCCGATAACCCGGCGGAACGGAAATCGAAAGGGCGGCTGTTCTTCGACTGAGCGAGACGGTCATAGGTCATGGGCCACGGGTCATGGGTAACTGAAACCCTCACCCGGCTGCCCCATCACCCATCACCCATAACCCATCACCCATCACCCAATTCCCATGCCACTCATCACCTACCGCGAAGCCGTCCGCCACGCTCTCGCTGAAGAAATCGAGCGTGACCGCAACGTTGTCGTCATGGGCGAGGAAGTCGCCCAGTTCAACGGCGCCTACAAGGTCACCGAGGGCCTGCTCGCTCGCTTCGGTCCGGACCGGGTGGTCGACACGCCGATCAGCGAGGCCGGGTTCATCGGCATGGGCATCGGTGCCTCGATGCTCGGAATCCGGCCGGTGATGGAGCTGATGTTCTGGTCGTTCTACTCGGTCGCGTTCGACCAGATCCTGAACAACGCCGCCAACGTCCGCTACATGAGCGGCGGCCAGATCCACTGTCCGATCGTGATCCGCGGTCCCGCCAACGGCGGCACGAATGTCGGCGCCACGCATTCGCACACCCCGGAAAACGTGCTCGCCAACCACCCGGGCGTGAAGGTGGTCGTCCCCGCCACGGCCTACGACGCCAAGGGCCTGCTCAAGTCCGCCATCCGCGACAACGACCCGGTCTTCTTCCTCGAGAACACGATGCTCTACGGCGAAAAGGGCGAGGTGCCCACCGAAGAGTATCTCATCCCGCTCGGGCTGGCCGATGTGAAGCGCCAGGGCACCGACCTCACCATCGTGACCTACGGCCGCTCGGTCCTGCACTCGCTCGCCGCGGCCGCCGTCCTCGAGAAGGAGCATGATCTTTCCGTCGAGGTGGTCGACCTGCGTTCGATTCGTCCGCTCGACATCGACACCGTCCTCACGTCCGTCGCCAAAACCCACCGTGTGCTGATCGTCGAGGAACAGAAGCCCTTCGCCAGCGTCGGCGCGCAGCTCACGTACATGATCCAGCGCGAGGCGTTCGACGAACTCGACGGCCCGATCCACCGCGTCACGACCGTGGACGCCCCCGCGATCTACAGCCCGCCGGTCGAAACCGAACAGCTCCCGAACCCGCAACGCGTGCTCAAGGCTGCGTTGGAATTAGTAGCGGGTACTGAGTAGCGAGTAGCGAGTAGCGAGCATATCGAACCCGTTACTCGCAGGCCTCGCCTCTCCGCCTCTCTCGTCCCGCACCACGTCCTACTCGCTACCCGCTACTCGCTACTCACTACTGGTTTCCCCCATGCCCAACATCATCGAAATGCCCAAACTCAGCGACACCATGACGGTGGGCACGCTGGTCAAATGGTTGAAGCAGGAGGGCGACACCGTGAAGGCGGGCGACATGCTGGCCGAGGTCGAGACCGACAAGGCGACGATGGAGTTGGAGTCGTTCTTCGACGGCACGCTGCTCAAGATTTTCGCCCCGGGCGGCTCGCAGGTCGCGCTCGGCGCGGCGCTGTGCGCCATCGGCAAGCCGGGGGAAAAGGTCGAAGCACCCGCGCCCAAGCCGACCGAGAGTGCCGCCCCGGCGCCTGCGCCTGCGGCTGCCGCCACGCCCGCGCCCGCTCCCGCCCCGGCGCCCGTTTCGGCCCCCACCGTGTCCAAGCCAGTGGCAGCGCCCGCGGAGCCTGCGGCCCCCGTTGCCGCCGGGCCGGCCGGCCGGGTGAAGATCTCTCCCCTTGCCCGCAAACTCGCCGCCGAAAAGGGCCTGGACGTCGCACGCCTGACCGGCAGCGGTCCGGGTGGCCGGATCGTCCGCGCCGACGTCCTCGCCGCGGAAAAGAACGGCAGCGCCAAGGCGGGTTCCAGCCCCTCGTCCCTCGCCCCACGCCTCGCGCCCGCGAGTCGCGGCCCGATTCAGGAAGAGCGCACCGTCCCGGTCTCGAACATGCGCGGGGCGATCGCCCGCCGGCTGGTCGAATCGAAGACTCAACTGCCCCACTTCTACGTCGAGATCGAGCTCGACGCCGCCCCGTTGCTCGCCCTGCGCGAACAGCTCAACACCGGGCTCGAAAAGGAAGGTGTCAAACTCTCGGTCAACGACTTCATCCTGAAAGCCAGTGCCGAGGCGCTCCGCCGCGTGCCGCAGGTCAACGGCTCGTGGGAGGGCACGCAAATCCGCTACTTCGGCGCGGCCCATGTCTCGTTCGCCGTCGCGATTGATGACGGCCTGATCACGCCGGTGATCCGCGACGCGCATCAGAAGTCCGTCTTCCAGATCAGCACCGAGGCCAAGGCGCTCGGCAAGCTGGCCAAGGAAAAGAAGCTCAAGCCCGATCAGTTCACCGGCGGCACGTTCTGCGTGTCGAATCTCGGCATGATGGGCATCCCGAAATTCTCGGCCATCATCAATCCGCCGAACGCCGCGATCCTCGCCGTCGGCACCACGGTGAAGAAACCGGTGGTGAAAAACGACCAGATCGTGATCGGCCAGACGATGACGCTGACGCTCTCCTGCGACCACCGCGTGGTCGACGGCGCCGTCGGCGCCCAGTACCTCGGCGCGCTGAAGACGCTGCTCGAGGCGCCGGCGCTGCTGCTGGTTTGAGCGGGGGTAAACGTTGAACAGGAAGGCCGGGGAGAGCGGGAAGAAATCCAAATCTTCCCGGACTGCCCGGCCTTCCGGTTCAACTCTCCCGCGCCTCGCTCCGCTTTGCGATTGGCAACCGCGGGCGGCGCGCAAAGCGTTTCGTCCGTGCCGCTGCCCCACGGAATTGTCCTCGCCGTTCTCGGATTCACACTCGCCGGCGCCGCTCGCGCCGCGACCCCGGCCGGTCACCCGGCTTTCCTCGAACACGTTCGCGCCGAGGCGCGCGCGCTCCGCGCCGCTGACCGGCCGCCGGCCTCGCCGGCCGCCTGGCAGGAACAACGCCGCACGTTGCGCGCCCAACTGGCCGAAGCCTGGGGCGCTTTTCCGGCGCAGCCCTCCGCCCTCCAGCCCAAGGTGCTCGGCACCCTGCAGCGCGACGGCTACCGCGTGGAGAAAGTCGTCTTCCAAACGCTTCCCGACGTCTGGATGACCGCCAACGCCTACGTGCCGAACCGCCCCGGCCGGCTGCCCGCTGTCCTCGCGGTCCATGGCCACTGGAAGGGCGCAAAACAGGATCCGGTCGTGCAGTCGCGCTGCATCGGCCTCGCGAAACTCGGCTTTTTCGTCCTCGCCGTCGACGCGCTCGGCGCCGGGGAACGCGGCGTCGGCAAGGAACTCGGGGAATATCACGGCGATCTCACCGCCGCGACGCTCTATCCCGTCGGCCTGACCCTGGCCGGCCTGCAGGTTTACGAGAACATGCGCGCCGTCGACTACCTGCTCACCCGGCCGGAGGTCGACGCCGCCCGCATCGGCATCACGGGCGCGAGCGGAGGCGGCAACCAGAGCATGTACGCCGGCGCGTGGGACGAACGCCTCGCCGCCACGGTGCCCGTCTGCTCGGTCGGCAACTACCAGGCCTACCTCGGCGCCGCGTGCTGCCAGTGCGAGGTCGTGCCTGGGGCGCTCCGTTTCACCGAGGAAGGCAACGTGCTCGCCCTGACCGCCCCGCGCGCGCTGCTCGTGCTCAGCGCCACGCGGGACGCGTTCCAGTTTTCGGTCGACGAGGCCCGCCGGTCGCTCGCGGCCGCCCGCCGTGTATTCACTCTGCAAGGACACCCCGACCGCGTCGAGCACGTCGCGTTCGATTCCGGCCACGCCTACAACCAGCCGATGCGAGAGACGATGTACGGCTGGATGACGCGCCACCTGAAGGGCGAAGGCGACGGCGCGCCGGTGCCCGAGCCGGCGTTCGAAACCGAGGCGCCCGAAACGCTGCGCTGCTATCCCGGCCAGACCCGGCCCGACGGGTTCGTCACGATCCCGATGCTGGCCGCACGCGAGGCGCGGCGATTGCTGGCCGGACACGAACTTCCCGCCGACGCGCTGCGCTGGCGGGCCGACCGGACGGACCGGCAGCAACGCCTGCAGCGCGTCATGCAGGGTGCGGACACCCCGACGACGCCGGCCGGCAGCGAGGCGCAGGTCAGCGTCGAGAACGGAACCGCGGCCCGCACCCTTTCCTATCAGGCGGCCCCGCTGATCCGGCTCACGGCCCGGCAAGAACCCGCGTCCGCCCGCCCTGACCGTCTCGCCGTCTTGCTCGACCTCGAGGGAGCCGCGGCTGCGACGGCCAGCCCTCTCGCTTCCGCGCTGCGTGCCGCCGGCTGGTCAGTGCTCACGCTGGACCTGCGCGCCACCGGCGCCCTCGCCGTCACCCGCGCCCGCACGGGGCTGTCGCCGGATCACAACCCGGCCGAGTGGTCGCTCTGGATCGGCCGGCCGCTGCTCGGCCAGTGGCTCACCGACGTGCAGGCGACCCTGCGGGCGCTCGAATCCGCCGACGGAGCGTTGCCGCGAACGCTTGCGGTCATCGGCCAGGGGCCGGCGGGCCTCGTCGCGACCGCCGCCGCCGCGCTCGACCCCCGCATCACCTACGTCGCCGCCGTCGGCAGCCTCGGCAGCTACGTCAGCGCCGTGCCCTACGAGAAGCAATGGCTCGGACTGATGGTGCCCGGCATCGTCCGCGAGGCGGGCGACATCGCGCAGATCGCGGCGTTGATCGCGCCGCGGCGGCTGGTGATCGCCGGCCCGACGTCCGGCACCGGACGGCCGCTTGCGGCAGAGGACGTGAACCGCATGTTCGCGCCCACGCGCCAGGGCTACGCGCTGGAACGCGCGGAGGCGGCGTTCACCGCCCTGCCCGATCTCGACGCGAACAGCATCGTCGCGGCCCTCGGCGCGGTCGGCCGCTGAACCCGCCCACCCCTTCCCCACCATGAAACACCTCGTCCACACCGGTCTCGCCCTGATCGCACCCGCCGCCCTTTTCGCCGCCGAACTCCAGCCCGACCTCGCCGCCGACTTCGCCCGGTGCGTGCCGGCGGGCGCCACCGTGACCAAGCTCGCCGGCGACATGGGCTTCATCGAAGGCCCCGTGTGGGTGAAGGCCGGCGGCTATCTCGTCTTCAGCGACATCCCGAACGACGAACTCAAGCAGTGGAAGCCCGGCGCGGCCGTCACCACGTATCGCAAGCCCAGCCGTAATGCCAACGGCAATACACTCGACCGGGAGGGGCGGCTGCTCACCTGCGAGCACAGCGGGCGGCGCGTCGCGATCCAGGAGAAGGACGGCACGCTCCGGACGGTCGTCGACACCTTCGAGGGGAAAAAGCTCAATTCACCGAACGACGTGGTCGTGCATTCCGACGGCACCCTCTGGTTCACCGATCCGGAATATGGCCTGCGCACGAATCCGCAGACCAAGCAGCGCGAGGGCAAGGAGCAGCCGGGCAACTACGTGTTTCGCCATGACCCGAAAACGGGCCGGACCACCGCGGTGGCGACGGATTTCGTGCAGCCCAACGGCCTGGCCTTCTCACCGGACGAGAAGAAACTCTATGTCGCGGACTCGGGTGCGCCGCGCCACATCCGCGTGTTCGACGTCGGTGCGAACGGCACCCTGAGTGCCGGCCGGGTCTTCTGCACCATCGACCAGGGCGGTCCGGACGGAATCCGGGTGGACACCGAGGGGCGCGTGTGGTCGAGCGCGGGCAACGGCGTGCAGATCTTCGCCCCGGACGGCAAACGAATCGGAAAAATCAATACGCCCGAGGGTGCGGCCAATCTCTGTTTCGGGGGCGAGGACGGACGCACGCTTTTTATCACCGCGCGGAAATCGCTCTATGCGATCAAGGTGTCCGCGACCGGCGCGGCGCGCTGAGGGGAACGCGCGGCTTCCGGTGACTCCTCCCCTGCAGCAAAAAAAAGAGCAGCCTGGGGTCAGGCTGCTCCACTGGTAGCGAATGCGTGCTACGCGAAAAGGAATTTGCTTTCGTACCGGTAGATGAAGGTCGCCCAAGCCGATTGACCGCGGATTTCGCTGCTGGCGCGGATATTAATCTTGTCCGCGTTATCCGCGTGATCCGCGGTTAATCCAGAGGCTTGGGGCGACAGGCATTACTTCAGCACTTCGGCGTGGAAGGCCGCCCAGTCATCGAGCGCGTTGAGCTCCACGGCCGCGCCGAGGACGGAGTTGTCATCGGGATAGCCGGCGGCAGCGAGAATGCCCTTCCGGGTATCGTCACCGTGGTGGTAACCGAGGATGGACTGGTTCAGCTTGTAGACCGAGGCGCGATCGAGCTTCACGCCCGGCTGGGCCTTCACCCAGCGCTCGAACTCGCCGTAGGACGGACGCTTCGACGCGATGAACGCCTTCACGGCATCGGCCGAGAGCCCGAGTCCCGCGATCACCATCGAGTCGAAACCCTTGCCGATGCCGGGATAGCCGGCGGCGAGTTTGCCCCGGGCTTCCAGCGACACCTTCTGCCACAGGCGGGGCAGATGGAGAACGCCAAGCGGGCCGGCGACGTGACAGGGGATCAGGGGGACGTACGTTGTACTCATGGTTCAGTGGAGGGTTGAGCCGCGCATCGAGTTGAAACCCGCATCACCCGCGGCAAGGCGAACGGGCATAAGGGGAAAGGCGAACTGTGCGGGCCGCGGCGCCGTAATCAATGCTGGGATGCGACATTCCGGCGACAGTGACGCCGATTTTCGCCCGCACACCCGCCCGTCGCGGCGCGGCTTGATTACGCTCCGCGGACGCAGGATTCTCTCCCTCCGTTCCGGCATGCCCGACATCCTTAACGCCTCCGCCTACCTGTTCACGCCGCTGGCCGACTTGCCCTCGCTGCGTGCCCGACTGCTGGAGCGCGCCGTTGACCTCGGCCTCAAGGGCACCGTGCTGCTCAGTCCGGAGGGCATCAACCTCTTCGTGGCGGGGACGCAGGCGGACGTGGACGCATTCCTGTCGACGGTGCGCGGCATCCCGGGACTCGAACAGCTCACGGCAAAACTAAGCCCGAGCGCGCACGCCCCGTTTGGCCACATGCGGGTGAAGCTCAAGCGCGAGATCATCGCGTTCGGCGTTCCTGAAATCGACCCGGCCCGTCAGCCCTCCCGGCGCCTCGCGCCGGAGACCTTGAAGGCGTGGCTCGACGCGGGCCGGCCGATCACGCTGCTCGACACGCGCAACACCTACGAGATCGAGCGCGGCACGTTTCGCGGCGCCCGGGCGGCGGGCATCTCCCGGTTTCGCGACTTTCCGCGGGCGGTCGCCACGCTGCCGCCGGAACTCAAGGATCAGCCGGTCGTGACGTTTTGCACCGGGGGAATCCGTTGCGAAAAAGCCGCGCCGTATCTCGAGCGGGAAGGCTTCAAGGAGGTCTACCAACTCGACGGCGGGATCCTGAAATACTTCGAGCAGTGCGGCGGCGCGCACTTCGACGGCGAATGCTTTGTGTTCGATGAGCGCGAGAGCGTGGATGCGGGGCTGCGGGCGGTGAGAGGTCCCTCGAATGATACGGGCCCCGAGCCCGCCCCGCCTGACGCGGCTCGCCGAAGCTGAGGAGCCCCGAATCGCCGGAGGCGGGTTAGCGTGAGTGTGGTCAGGGTGATCCCAGCCCGGGGGCGGCACGCAGCGAAGGCGCAATTCCGCGGGGTGAGGCCACCCCGCCTACATTTTCTCCCACCTCGCGCGGACTCCCGCGCGGCGAAGACTCATCGTGGGTGAGCCAGGGCGGGTCTTCAAAAACGTTTCTTCCTGAAATTCTGAGCGCAGCGAAGAGTCCACTCGGGCGCACGCACTCAGGCAGCGCCGCGTGACCGCGGCTGGATTCTTCGCTGCGCTCAGAATGACAAACCGTTCGAAGACGCGCCCTAGTATTTGAAGTTCACCGGCCCGTAGGTCTGGTTCGCACCAGCGATCGCGACCCACGCTCCCGGACCCGTCCCGTACGCGGCAGTGGTTACGTTCGCCACCGACGTCGTCGTCACCGTCGTGTTCAGGTCGTACCAGGTGTCGCCGCCGAACGTCTCCTCGCTCAGCAGCCAGTAGTTCGTGTTCGCGGCCAGCACCACCGGACTAGCCAGCGTGGCGTACTTGAACTGCCCCACGGTTCCGCCGCTCATCGCGATCGATACCGAGCCGCCGGGCACGTCCAGTCCGTCACTCACCTTCACCAGCTTCACCGTGTGGGTGCCGCTGTTTCCGGAGACCATGATCCGACCCAATTCGGAGACCGTCACCGGATTCGCCCCCACCGTGACCTGCAGTCCGACCCAGCCGCTGTAGTTGTTCCGCACGGTCCCAGAGACAAAGCTCGTCACGAACGCGGTTGCCGTCGGCGGCACGCTCACTCCGGTGCCCGATGCCGCAATCGTGCTCGCGCCGCCCGTCGCGTCCGAAGTGACCGAGACCGTACCGCCGTAGCCCGTCGCCAACGTCGGCGCAAACGTCACCGTCACCTGCTGCGAGGCTCCGGCTGCGATCGTTCCCGACGACCAGTTACCGCTGAACCCGCTCGGATAGCTGATCCCGCTCACCGTCAGCGTGGCATTCCCCGTGTTGCTGATCGTCAGCGTTTGCTGCGGCGTCGCTCCTACCGTCACAGTGCCAAAGGCGAGATTGCCACTCAGCCCGATGATCCGCGTCGCCGGGCCGCCACCGGCGCCATACTTGAAGTTCACCGGACCGTAGGTCTGGTTCGGACCCGCGATGGCGACCCACGCGCCGGGACCCGTGCCGTAGGCCGCAGTGTTCACCGCCGCCACCGACGTCGTCGTGACCGTCGTGTTCAAGTCGGACCACGTGTCGCCGCCAAACGTCTCCTCGCTCAGCAGCCAATAGTTCGTATTCGCCGCCAGCACCACCGGACTCGCCAGCGTGCCATACTTGAACTGGCCCACCGTTCCGCCGCTCATCGCGATCGATACCGAAGCACCCGGGACATCCAGGCCGTCGCTCACCTTCACCAGCTTCACCGTGTGCGTCCCGCTGTTGCCGGACGCCATGATCCGGCCGAGTTCCGTCACTGTCACCGGGCTCGCTCCAATCGTCACCTGCAGACCCACCCAGCCGC
>JAEUHA010000435.1 GCA_016793535.1 Opitutaceae bacterium
ACCAGCGGCTCGGCGGTTGCCCGACGCGCGTTGCGCCAACGCAACCAGGGGCACTCGATCCCGCGAAGTTTCCGGCGCCTGGCCCCCGTGCGCGAGTTCTTCAATCCGCGGCACTTCGTTGTCCCGGCCGCGGCCGGCTCCCTGGCCGAAGCCGAAACCAAGGCGGCCGAGGTGACGGCATTCCAGGCTTTCGTGCGCGAGCATATCGACCGCGCCGCCCGCCTCCGCCAGGAGGCGGCGGAATCCCTGGCCAAACGCGTCACGATCCGGCCGGATCTCGCCTACGTGGCCACCTTGGGCGGCGGCGCCTCCGCGCTGGCCAGCGTCCCGGATCCCGAAAGCCGGGTGCGGCGCGCGCTCCAGTTCTCCGACGATGTCGCCCAGGCGGTGGCGGACATGGAGGCCCTCTGGGCGCAAGGAGAGGCCAAGGTCGCGGAGCTACGCCAGGCATTCCGCGAACGCTGGAAGCATGTGGAAGTGGGTGAAGGCGGAAAGGACAACGCGGCTTACCTGGCGGCCTCCAAGCAGCTTTGCGACGACGAGCGGAAGATCATGGACAACCAGTGGCGGCCGATCGCCCGCCGGTACGATGAGTTGGTGGCGACCGTTTCCACGCGCGAGCGCGTGGGGACCAACGAAGTGCTCACGTATCTGCCGCTGCTGGCCGCGGGTGACCTTTACCGCCAGGAATTCTACAACGCCGTCATCGACCACCTCGGCCGCGTGGGCCAGCTGGCGGGAGCCAACCCGATCCGTCGTTACCAATGCGGTCCGAACCCCCTCGCTGGTGCTTTCAATCGGCCGGAAGGAGAAGTGCCCGGATTGGGCGGTTGCCCCATCCAGTTCTCGGCGAAGTTTGCGGGCCTGAAGCTGAAGGGGGATTGCAAGAGCGTCGGAGTGGACTTCGAAGCCGGCTTGAAGTTCAGCGCGAAGAAGGATTTTCGCAGTGGCGAAACCACATTGAAGGGCGGCGTCGGCCTGGAGATCGAGTTGTCGGACGTGGGCCAGGTCGAGGGCGGCGGTGCGCTCGTGGTGGTGTGGGATCGCGGCAACGACCTGAGTTTTGTCGGCGTCGAATCCGGCGCCAGCGCCACCCTGGCCGGTATTCCGGGCCTGGAGCGCGAGTTCAAGGAGGGCGACGTGACCTTTGGCGCCAAGCTCCCCATGACCGGGACGCCCGACATCGTCAAAGTGGGGAGCGAAACCACGCTCGGCGTGACCCTCGGTCCCCGCGGCGTCGAACCCACGCTCCGCGGCAGCGCCGGCATCGAAGTCCTCGGCCGCGACCTCGTGCGAGCCGCGCTCTGAGCCAGGAGAATCCAGTTGCGCGGTGAGAGTCGGGGATGAAGAGCCACACCACCCGGTGCCCAGCGTTTTTCGGGAAACCTGTTGTGATGCCGCCGGCCGACCCTAGACCCGTTCCAGCTTGATCGGATAGGTCTGCCCCGACGCGAACTGCGCGACGTAGAGACTGCCCTCGTCGTCCACGATCACGTCGTGCGGGTGCGTGAAGACGCCACCCTCGTTCCGCATCGGCCGCAGCCTGCCATCGTCTCCATACTCTGGAGACGAACCCGCGATATTCGACACCACGCGCAGGTTCGCATCGAGGACCGAAACGAAGCCGCGACTCGCGCGGTCCTTCGGCCAGTTGTCCGCGAGGTGCGCGACAAAGAAATACCCGTCGTGCCGCCGGATCTGCCGCGGGTTGCCGCCCGGCAGGTCCACCTGCTGCAGCTTGCGTCCGTCGAGCGAGAGCCGGAGCAGGTATTGCTGGTCGCTCATCGCGATGAGCAGGCTCGGGTTCGCCGGATCGCGCGCATCGACCATGCCGCCGTGCGGCCCCCAATGCACGATGCCGCCCTCGGCGCCGCCGAAGATCCGGCGAAATTTCCCGTCCGCGCCATACTGTGTGAAATAATCCCGGCCATACCCGTCGAGCACCACGAACTCGCCGTCCGGCAAGTGCAGCGTCCACGACGGCCGATACTGTTCCTTCTTCTCGTATTTCCCCGTGGTCTCGGGCCAGCCCCACTCCTCCAGGATCCGGCCGTCGAGCGTCGCCTTCACCACGCGGTGTGTGGCGAGGCAGGTGATGAACAGCACCTCGCGTCCGCCCTCCGTGACGAGCGACAGCCCATGCGCGCCGGGAAACTGCGTGCCCCACTTGTGCACCAGCCGCCCGCGCCGGTCGTAGACGATCACGTTGTTCGCGGCGTGATTCGTCAGCAGGATGAGGTGCCCCTCGCGGTCGCGCGCGAGCCCGTGGCAGTCCTTCACCGGAGTATCCGGTCCCAAGATACCCCAGTCCGGCACGACGCGGTAGCGAAAATTCCCCTGCCCCAGCACGGGGCGCGCGGGCTGGGCCCGAACGGCGGCACACACGCCGACGGTGCCGAGGGCGACGGAGCGAAGGGCCTGACGGCGGCTGATTTTCGTCATCGGCTGCAACTGAAGCCGGCGGACGCTTCCACTCAACTCCATTGCGCGGCGCGACCGGACGCCAGGTCAGACGAGGACATCCTTGATCACGTGGCCGTGCACGTCGGTCAGCCGCCGTTCGATCCCGCTGTTGTAGAACGTGAGCCGCTCATGATCCAGGCCGAGCAGGTGCAGGATCGTCGCGTGCAGATCGTAGATCGTGGTGATCTTGTCCACCGCCTTGTACCCGAGGTCATCCGTTGCGCCATAGCTGAAGGCCGGCTTCACGCCCGCACCGGCAAGCCAGACGGTGAAGCCCTTTTCGTTATGATCGCGTCCGTTCGCGCCCTTCTGAAACGTCGGCATCCGGCCGAACTCCGTGACGAACGCCACCAGCGTGTCCTTCATCAGTCCGCGCGCCTTGAGATCGCGCAGCAGCGCCGCGGCCGGTTGATCGAGGATGGGCGCGTGGGTGTTGTACTGGTCGACGATATACTTGTGGCCGTCCCAGTTGCCCACGCCCTCACCCATCGCGTAGGCGCCGTTGAAGAGCTGCACGAACCGCACGTCGCGCTCGAGCAGCCGCCGCGCGAGCAGGCAATTGCGGGCGAAGCCGGCCTTGTTCGCATTGGCGTCATTCACGCCGTACGCCGCGAGCGTCGACGGGCTCTCCTGTGCGAAGTTGCCGACCTCGGCCGCCGCGAGCTGCATTTTCGCGGCCAGTTCGTACGCCGAAATGCGCGCCGCGAGTTCGGTGTCACCGGGATTCTCGGCCAGGTGCCGGTCGTTGAGGACTTTCAGCAGGTCGAACGTCGCCCGGTCGTCCCGGGGCGAGAGGCCGGCCGGGCGATTGAGGTGCGGGATGGGTTTGTCGGCGTTGAACGCGACGCCCTGAAACGCGGCCGGGAGGAACCCCGCCGCCCAGTGGCGCGAGCCGGTCTGAGGCACGCCGCGCGGATCGGGAATCGCGACGAACGCGGGCAGGTTGTGACACTCGCTGCCGAGTGCATACGTCGCCCACGCGCCGATGCCGGGAAAACCATCGAGGATGAAGCCCGTGCTCATCTGGTTCTCGGCCGGACCATGCGCGGCGGAGCGGGCCGTCATGGAGTGGATGAAACACATGTCGTCCGCGAGCTCGGCCAGGTGCGGCAACAGGTCCGACACCATCTTGCCGCTCTGCCCGCGCGGCTTGAAGTCCCAGAGCGGCTTGATGACGTTGCCCTGCATCCCCTGCCCCGTGATGAGGCCTTCGGCGCCCGGCATCGGGCGGTCGTGCAGCCGGATCAGCTCGGGCTTGTAGTCGAAGGTGTCGATGTGACTGATCGCGCCCGAGCAGAAGATCATCAGCACGCGCTTCGCCTTCGGCGCGAAATGCGGTGGCCGCGGGGCATGCGGCGTCCGCGGGTCGATCCGCGGCCGCCAGGGCTCACCTGCCCCGAGGAGCCGTTGTTCGGCGAGCAAGGTGGCCAGCGCAATGCCGCCCAGACCCGTGCCGCCCCAGCGAAGGAAATCGCGACGATTGAGCAGGTGCCGGCCGGCGTGGGAAAGCAGCGGAGTGTTCATGACGGATTCAGGGCACGTAAATGAATTCGTTCGCGTTGAGGAGCGCGCGGCACAGCAGCGGCAGCCCGTGCTCCGCGATCATCGCCCTCGCCGCGTTCGCCTCCTCCACTGCCGGCTCGCGTCCGAACAGCAGGCGAAACGCGAGCCGCACCTGCGCCTCCGGAACCTCGCCCGCCTCCCGCTGCAGGCGGGCCGCCAGCGCGCCCGCCTGTTGCATCGCGAAGGGACTGTTCAGGAGATTGAACGCCTGCAGCGGCGTCGTGGACCGCGTGCGGCTCGGCGCGATCTGGCCGGCGTCGGGGCAGTCGAAGGCGCCAAACACGTCGTCGAGCTGCGCCCGCGGCTTGGTCTGGTACACCATGCGTCGGAAATCGTCCGCGACGAACTCGGACTTGGGCACGTAAGTCTGGATGTTGCTCCGGCTGATATCCGGCGCGAAAAGGAAGAAGCCGGCCCCGCCCGGGCGCAGGTCGAGCCGGCCGGCCACCGCGAGCATCGCGTCCCGGAGCGGCTCGGCGTCGAGCCGGCGCGGCGGATAACGCCACAGCAGCCGCGTGGCCGCGTCGACCTCGAGCCCGCGGGGATGTGGCCGCGAGGACTGCCGATAGGTGGCGGAGAGCAGGATCTGCCGCTGCAGGGACTTGATGCTCCAGCCGCCGGCAATGAACTCCGCCGCCAGCCAGTCCAGCAGCTCGGGATGCGTCGGCCGCGCGCCGTTCAGGCCGAAGTCGCTCGGTGTATCCACGAGTCCGGTACCAAAGAGGTAGTGCCAGATCCGGTTCGCCATCACCCGGGCCGGAAGCGGATTGGCGGGATCAGCGAGCCAGTCGCCCAACGCGATCCGGCGCTGCTGCTCGGGCAGGTCGCGCGGCAATTCCAATTTCTTCCCGAACCGCGAGAGGCCGCCGGGCGCCACCGGCTCGCGCGGCGAGAGCGGATCACCGCGGTGCAGCCGGAAGGTCGGTCCCGGCTCGCGCAAGCGGCCCGCGTACACCGGCGGAAACTCGATCAACCGCTTCACCTCCGCCTGCAATCCGGCGCGCTCGGACGCCAGCCGCCCGACTTCGGCGGCGCGCGCCGGCGGCACGACCGCAAGGGTCGGCAGGCCCGGCAGGCGTTTGCGCCAGGCGTCGCCGAGGCGGTCGTCGGACGACGCGACCTCCGTCCAGGACTTCCCATCGACCGAGAGTTCGATCCGGTAGGCCGTGATGAGATGATCGTCGAGAGTGGGCTGCCGGGTGCTGCGGTTCCGGCTCCAGAGGATGCGGTCCACGCGCTCGACACGCGGAAACTCGATCTGCACGTAGCCGGGACCCCGCGCCGGAGAATTCCACGCCGCCCGCTCATTGTAGCGGCCGTCGTTCACGTAGAAGGGATTTCCGTCGTGACCGTCAACGAGCGGCGACGTCGCACTGGCCCCGAACTCCTTCAACGCGACGTTGCGCGACTGCGGTCCGGCGGTGAAGACCTCGAGTTCGTCGATGTAGCCCTCGGGTGTGTTGGAGCCGAGCACGGTGAAGCGCACGAACTTCGCCTCGCGGGGGGCGAAGCGTTCCACGTTCTCCTTCACGCTGACGGGCGCACGCAGCGGCGGCGCGACCACGGCGTGCTCCTCCTCCGGCGTGCGCACTTCCTCGAACACCACCGCATCCGCCGTCACCACGCCGCCGGCTTCGGTCGCCGCGAACGCGAGCCGGCTGCCCGCCGAAAGGTCATGCACGCCGACGGCGCGAAACCCACTCCAGCGCCGTTCGTTCGCCACCGCGGGCGCCCCGTCGGCAAAGGCAGTCTGGTCCACGCGCGCAATCTCGCGTCCGTCGAGCAGGACCCGCACCGCGGCGGCGTGCGCGGGCGCAGTCACCCAGGAAACCCAGACCCGGAAGCGCCCGACCGGCGGCGCGTCCCACGGCTGCCACTCCGTCGCGACGTCCTGCGTCGCCGGCCGCACGAGGCCCGCCGCCTGCAAGGTCGGCAGCCGCAGGGCATCACCGGGATCACCCGCCTGACCGCGGGCCGTGCCCGGCGCGTAGGCGGCCTTCTCGCCGGCGGCTGCGTTCGGCGCGACAACGCGGACCTTTCGCAACCGCGCGATCGGTTCATTCGGCGCGAGCAAGCGATCGATTGCCTCGAGGCGCTGGCGGGCCGGGGCGGCCTGCGCCAGCAGCGAGTCGTGATGGGGCGGACGCAGCGGACGTTCGCCGTGCTCCACGCCCTGCACCACCGCCACGAGCGCGTAGTAGTCGGCCTGGGAGATGGGATCGAACTTGTGATCGTGACACCGGGCGCAGCCGACCGTCAGACCCATGAACGCGCTGCCGGTCGTGCCGACCATTTCGTAGAGCTCGTCCGCGCGCTGTCCGGCGTTGAAGAGCGGCGGCTCGAAACTCTGCAGGAAATCGAAGGACCCGCCGACGAGGAACCCGGTGGCCTCGTCGGCTCCGAGCGCGTCGCCCGCGAGCTGTTCCCGCATGAACCGGTCGTACGGTTTGTCCTCGTTGAAGGCGCGAATCACGTAGTCGCGATACGGCCATGCATTCGGCCGGAGGTTGTTCCGCTCGAAGCCGTCGCTCTCGGCGAACTTCACAACATCGAGCCAGTGCCGCGCCCAGCGTTCGCCGTAGCGCGGCGACGCCAGCAGCCGATCCACCAGGCGCGCGTAGGCATCCGGACTCCGGTCCGCCACGAACGCATCGACCTCCGCCGGGGTCGGCGGCAGGCCGGTGAGGTCAAAGTGCAACCGGCGAATCAGCACGCGGGGGTCGGCCGGCGGCGAAGGGTCGAGACCGTGCGCGGACAGCTTCGCCTGCACGAACGCATCGACCGGATGACGCGCGTTTCCGCCGGCAACCACGGGGACAGCCGGACGCTGCAGCGGCTGAAACGACCAGTGCTTCCGCCACGGTTCGGGTTCATCGGCCGAACGTCCATCGTCCGGCCACACCGCGCCCTGGTCGATCCAGGCCCGCAGCACGCCGATCTGCTCCGCCGTGAGCCGTTCCCCGTCGCTGGGCATCAGCATGTCCTCATCGAGGCCGGCGACGAAATGGATCAGCGGGCTCGCCGCACTCTGGCCGGGCCGGATGTTCGGGGCAAAACCCTCGCCTCCGGTGAGCGCCACGTGGCGGCGGTCGAGCCGGTACCCGCTGCGTTGCTTCTTCGGTCCATGGCAGGAGACGCAGTGCGTTTCGAAGATCGGCTGCACGTCGCGGGCGAAGTCGATCGGCCGCGTGGCGGCGGGCGGCAGCTTCGACACGTCGACCGCCGCCGGCGCACCGGCCAACGGAACCGAGCACACCGCGAGGAAGAGTACGAGGCGCGGCCTCACAGGTTGCCTTTCTTCATCTCCGCGAGGAGGTGATCGCACGCCCGCCAAGCGAGCGCCATGATGGTGAGGGTCGGGTTCTTGTCGGCATTGCTGGCGAACGGCGCTCCGTCCGTGAGAAAAAGGTTTTTCACGTCCCACGTTTGACTCCACCGATTGGTGACCGACTTCTTCGGATCATCGCCCATGAGGGCGCCGCCCACTTCGTGGATAACGGCACCTCCGGCCACGATCGCACGGCGGCCAACCGGGTCGGGGGTGCCGCGCACCTTGCCGCCCATGGCGACGATCAGGTCGGCGAACGAGCGCTGCATGTGTGCCACCTGCCGGAGTTCGTAGTCCGACCACCGCCAGTGAAACCGCAGCACCGGAATGCCCCAGCGGTCCTTCACCACCGGATCGAGCTCACAAAAACACTGGTCGCTCGGGATCATCTCGCCCCGGCCCGTATAGCCGACAAACGAGCCGTAGTACCGGCGCATGTCTTCCTTGAACTTTCGGCCATAGCCGCCGCCGGTCATCGACTCCGTCCCCGCCGCGATACCCATCGTCGGCATGTGCCGGCCCGTGCCGAACTCGACGTGATAACCGCGAGGGAAGTCCAGTTGCCCGCGGAGCTGCGGACCGTAAAGCCACCAGGGTATGTAGACGTGCGGGCCGCCGGCGCCGTCCTCGTTGTGCAGCGGCATGTTTTCGAGCGCCGGCACCTGCCCGCCGAGGGAGGCGCCGACCGTATCCATGATGTAACGACCGACGAGGCCACTCGAGTTGGCCAGGCCATCGGGGGAGGCGGCTGACTTGGAATTGAGCAGCACGCGCACGGTCTCCGCCGCGCTGGCGGCGAGCACGACCACCCGGCCGCGCGCCCGTCCCTCGCGTCCTGTCCGCTTGTCGATGAAGAGCACGCCGCTGGCGCGGCCGCGCGCGTCGAGCGTCACCTCGCGCACCATCGCATCCGTGAGCAGGTCGAGCCGACCGGAAGCCAGCGCGGGCGGGAGGTGAACCGTCGTCGACTGGTACGCGGCGCCGATCGAGCAGCCGCGATGGCAATGCGTCGCCCAGAAGCAAGCCGCCCGCGCGCGCATCGAGGCGGCGAGCAGGCGCTGAGCGGTGGGGTTGCCGGGGTGCAGCCGCGCCGGGATCGTGCGCTCGTCCTGGCGCGTGGTGAGCACCGCGCGGTGGATCGGCACGACCGGCATGCCGAGCTGGCGGGCGGATTTCTGCGTCCACAACTCCCCGATCCGCGCCTTCGGTGGCGGCTGCAGGATGCCCGGCGGAGAGTCGGGAGAGTTTTCCAGTCCCTCACTGTCGCCGTAAACGCCGACGAGCAGCTCGACTTTGTCGTAATAGGGCGCGATGTCCTCGTAGGTCAGCGGCCAGTCGAAGCCGAGTCCGTCGCGGCTGCGCGGCTTGAAGTCGTAGGGACCGTTGCGCAGCGAGATGCGGCCCCAGTGGTTGCTGCGCCCGCCCAGCATCCGCGCCCGCCACCACTGGAACTGCTCCTCGGGCTTCGTCGACGCGTTCGTGTAGGGCTCACCGGGCACCTGCCAGCCACCGTCGACGGTGGCGTCATGGAAGCCGCGTGGCTTGTCGGGCGTCGGAATGCCCCGCAGCGGCGCCTGCGCGTTGGTCTGGAACATCGCGGTCTCCCTGACCGGATCGTAATTGCGGCCGGCCTCGATCATGAGGACTTGGACGCCCTCCATGGTGAGCGTGTAGGCGGCCTGGCCGCCGCCCGCGCCGGAGCCGACGACGATGACGTCGTATTCGGATTTCAGATTCGCTGCGTCGACGAGCGGCATGGCGGACGGAAAACGCGCGCTACGCGGGCAGCGGACGGCCCTTGGTTTCCGGCGCGAGCCAGATGGCGAACAGGCCGACGACGTACACGAGGGTGATGATCGCGCCGGCCCGGGCGTAGCTGCCGTCGAACGCGCGCATCAGCACGCCCATCTGCAGCGCGGCGCCGGCGGCGAGAATGCGGCCGGCGTTGAAGGCCGCGCCCTGCGCCGTCGCGCGGACCCGGGTTGGAAACAGTTCCGGCAGATAGAGGGGCAGCCAGCCGTAGAAGGACGCGGTCGTGAAACCGACGAGGAACGTGAGCGCGAGGAAGCCCGCCCCGTAGTGGTCGAAGCCGCGGAAGATCCATGCGCAACTTGCCAGCGAGCCGACGCACAACAGGAAGTACGCCGGCCGGCGGCCGAGGCGCCCGCCGATCCAGGCGCCCACGAGACAGCCCACCACGGAACCGACGGCGGTCAGCGTTTGCGCGTAAGCCTTGGCCTGCGGCACTCCGGGGCCTGCCATCTGGTCGGCCCACAGCGGCAGCCATTGCACCGACCCCCACGAACCGATCAGCGCGATGCTCGAGAAGAGCGTCGCGAGCAGGGTGGACGTGAGCAGCGGCGGGGACAGCATCTCGCGCAGCGGCCGCGCCGGAGCGACCCGGGAGACTTCGAGCCAGCGCGGTGACTCGGGCACGAACAGCCGGATGAAGAACGTCAGGAACGCCGGGGCCGCGCCCAGCAGCATGACCCAGCGCCAGGAATCCTGCGTAACCGAAAAAAAGATACCGATGATCCCGACCAGCGCGAAACCGACGTTCGCCGCCGCCCCGATCACGCCGGCGAGCAGCGGGCGGTGTTTCTCCGGCCACACCTCCATCACCAGCGCGACGCCGAGCGACCACTCGCCGCCCATGCCCAGCGCCGCGACGAAACGGAGGAGCCCGAGCTGCCACGGCGTCTGCGCAAAGTAGGCGAGCCCGGTGAACAAGGAATAGAACAGGATCGCGATGCTCATGCCGCGGACGCGGCCAAACCGGTCCCCCACCCAGCCAAACACCACGCCGCCTAGCGCCGCGCCAATCAGGAAAAGCGCGGTGATCGTACCCATCCACTGGCCGACGAAGCCGTCCCCGGTTGTGCCCGCGGCCGCCTGCATTTCGAGCAGCGCGGGCCGCGCCACGAGGGGAAAGATTCCCATCTCGAGCCCGTCGAACATCCAGCCGAGGAAGGCGGCCACGAGGACGAGATTGCGCCGGTCGGAGGAAGGCGGCGCGGCGGCGGCACGATAAACACCAGGACTCGGCAGGGACGGTTCAGACACGGGGCGGAAGGTCGGAGCGGCCCGCGAGGAGCAGCTCGAAGACACGGAGTTGGGGCGAAACAGCGGGGCGGGTTTGAAAAGGGCTTGGAACAAACCACCGGACTTCCGTCGGCTCACTCACCTGCCCGGCACGTCGTGTGTGCATCGTGCGTAGGCGTGTCAACCACAATGAACGTTATGATCGATCATAACGTCCTTGACCCTCCAAAAGGGTCTGTTCCAACTCGATGCCAACGCTTTCCTCAACCCCACCGACCGCCTCGCGGTCCGCCCTTCCTGAACCCAACCCTGCCAGTCACGATGTCACACAAAGTCCTCATCACCGTCGGCGATGCCACTGAAACCGTCGATACCCTCTACCCTTATTATCGACTGCAGGAAGCCGGGTTCATCCCGGTCGTCGCCGCGCCCGAGAAGCGCCGTTACCAGATGGTGCTGCACGAGGTGAAGCCGGGATGGACGATCACGAAGGAGTGGGAAGGCTACACGATCGAGGCGAACATCGCGTTTCGGGACATCAAGCCCGAGGAGTATGCGGGCATCTTTTTCAGCGGCGGGCGCGCTCCGGAATACATTCGCGATGATCCGGACCTGATTCGCGTCACGCGCTGGTTTTTCCAGCACAACAAGCCGATCGCGAGCGTCTGCCATGGCTGCGAAATCCCCGCCCGGGCCGACTGCATTCGCGGCCGGCGGATCGCGGCGGTCGCCAAGTGCCGCTTCGATGTCGAGGTGTGTGGCGGCATCTACGTCGACGCCCCGTGTGTGGTCGACGGCAACCTGGTCAGCGGCCGCACCTTTCACGATCACGGCCACTACATGGGTGCCTGGATGCGCCTGCTCGAAGCCGAACGCCAGCGCGCCGAAGCCGCCGCCTGAACCGCTCTCGCGTCCTCCCCAACCCCGGGATGAAGACCCCTCGACGCGACTTTCTCGCGCTCGCCGCCGGCGGACTCGTCCTCGCCGGACGGCCCGCTCGCCTCGCCGCCGCGGCGGCACCCGCTGAGCTGCAGCTCGGGTTCTCCCTATATGGGATGAAGACGCTCCCGCTCGATCGGGCGCTGGCCGAGTGCAAGCGCATCGGCTACCGCACCGTCGAACTGGCCCTGATCGCCGGCTTCCCGACGGAGCCCGCCAAACTCTTGCCCGCCGCCCGCGCCGCGATGGTGGCGCAGATCAAGGCCGCGGGTCTTCCCGTGGTGAGCCTGCTGGTCAACCTCGGGCTGACCGGAGACGCGAAGGCCCACGCCACGCACCTCGAGACCCTCGACCTGGCCGGCCGGTTCGCGAAGGAAATCGACCCCGTCCGTCCGCCGATCATCCAGACGATCATGGGCGGCAAACCCGGCGAGTGGGAGGCGAACAAGGTCACCATGGCGGCGCGGCTGAAAGACTGGAACACCGCCGCCCGGCGCCTCGGGATCAAGATCGCGGTCAAGGCGCACGCCCTGCAGGCCGTCGACACGCCCGAGAAGCTGCTCTGGATTTTCCGCGAGGCCGCCGGCTCAAACCTCAGCCTCGGCTACGATCACAGTCACTTCGTGCTCGCCGGTCTCACGGTCGAGGCGAGCTATCGCGCGCTCGCGCCACACGTGACGTTCGTGCACCTCAAGGATTCGCGACGCGAAAACGGCGAGGTGCGGTTCCTCCTGCCCGGTGAAGCGGCGACCGACTACGCGGCCTATTTCCGCCTGCTGCGGCAGCACGGGTACGGCGGCCCGCTGATCATCGAAGTGAGCAGCCAGATTTTCAACCGCCCCGGCTACGACCCCATCGCCACCGCGGAAAAGTGTTACGCCGCCCTGGCTCCGGCCCTGCGGGCCTGACCCCGCCGGCACGCGGCCGCCTCCGCGCCCCTCTTTGCATAGACCCTGAACCCACCATGTCCACCCCACCTCGTTCCCCGCGGGGCCTCGCCCAGGCCCTTGGATTGCTCCTCCTACCGGCCGCGCTCCTGGCGCAGTCGACTCCCGCCCCGACCGCCGCCGGCGGCCAGGGCGTCGACAACCCCATCAAGCTTTCCGCCTTCGAGGTCCAATCGACCTCGACCGGATACGGCGCCCAGTACTCGAGCTCGTCCTCCCGCCTGAACCTTCGCTACATCGACGTGCCGCAGTCGGTCGGCGTCGTCACCTCGGAGTTCCTGAACGATGCGTTCATCTTCGACAGCCGTGAATTCACCAAGTTCGTGCCCAACGTGCAGCCGCGCGCGAACACGCACCAGCCGGAGATCTTCTACGTCCGCGGTCTCCAAATTTCCAATACGTACGTCGACGGCTACATCTCGCCGCTCGCGGTCAACCGCGACCGCGCGCTCTACGACCGGGTCGAGTACGTGAAGGGGCCGGCCTCCGCCGCCATGGGCCGCGGCGAGGCGGGCGGGCTGGTCAACTTCATCTCCAAGACGCCGCTGAGCACGAACCGCAACACGTACGACATCACGGTCGGCACCGACTCGTTCTATCGCGGCGAGTTCGACCATTCCGCGCGGCTGACCTCGGACGGCAAGATGGCCTACCGCGTGCCAATCTTCTACGAGGAGGGCGACGGCCCCCGCGGCGGTGAACTCATGCGCGCCCGCAAGTACGGCCTCGGGCCGTCGTTCCGCTGGGATATCGGCGGCAAGACCAGCCTCTTCGTCAACACGTCGTACGCCTACAACCAGAGCGGCGGTCCCGTGGGCGAGGCCTACTGGCAGAACAACGAGCAGTTCCGGCTGCAGGCCTCGCTGGCCCAGATCAACCCGAACAATCCCGCCCAGTGGAATCCGTTCCGCGGCGACGCCTACATCCCCAAGGAGCGCGTCTTCGGCTGGGCCGGCCGCGGCCGCGAGAGCGACACGATCAATCTCGCCGCCTTCCTGACGCACAAGTTCAACGACTCGCTCTCGTTCCGCCAGGGCATCAAGCGCAACGACATCAAGGAGGAACTCCGCCGCTTCGCGCTCGCGCCCGCCGCCCTGCGCCACCCGACGATCCCGAACGAGTTCCAGGTCGGCATCAGCTACCTGCACGAATTCCGCGAACTGACCAGCACGCGCATCCAGGGTGACGTGTTGTACGAGATCAAGGCCAACTCGATGACCCATCAGTTCCTCGCGGGCTACGACTACGTGCGCGGTGACAGCGATACGCGCTCCGGCCAGCGCGGCGGACTGAGCCAGAATCTCTACAATCCGGACTACACCCTGCCCGCCGGCTTCAACCCGGACACGTTCGTCACCACGTTCACCACCGACAGCTTCGCCAAGAACGACGGCTTCGGCTACTTCGGCCAGTACTCGGGCTCGTTCTTCGACAACAAGCTCAATGTCATGTACGGCTGGCGCAAGGACAAGAGCGGCTCCGAGACGCTTAATCGCCGCAACAACGTTCGCACCACGCCCGCCGACCTCGTCACGGACGTCCCGCGCTATTCGATCAGCTACAAGCCGGTCGACTGGGCCACGATCTACTACGTCCACAGCGAGCAGGCCGACCCGCGCCGGACCACGCTGGTCTACGGCAACATCCTGCCGAGCGCCGGCGCCACCGGCTGGCTGCCGACCGATCCCCGCTTCAACGAAACGATCACGTCGCAGGTCACCGCGCAGATGGACGAGATCGGCGTCAAGGGCAGCCTCTTCGACAACAAGATCACGGCGTCGTTCGCGATGTTCAAAATCGTCCGCGACGGCTTCATCCTGAACGATTTCAAGTCCGAGCCCGGCTCGAACGGCATCGGCACCGTGTCGTTCAACCGCAACTACGTCGTCAACGGCGAGAACGCGCGCGGCTTCGAGTTCGAGCTCAACGGCCGGCTCACCCGCCGCCTCACCGTGCTCGCCGGCTTCGCCGCGATCGACGGCGACAAGCCCGCGTCCGATGGCCGCATCGTGCCGATCGAGGCGATGATCGACTCCGCGATGCTCAACCTGAAGTACGATTTCCGCGACGCCAACCGCAACGGCTTCGACGTCACGGCCGGCGGCAAGCTGATGTTCAAGGGCTGGGTCATGGCGCCCGGCACCTATGAGTCGTTCCGCGGCGACCAGTACCTGCTCGACGCCGGCGTCGGCTATTCCTGGGACAAGGGCCGCTACAGCGCCCGCCTGCGCTGCAACAACCTGACGAACGAGTTCGTCTTCATCTCGGGCAACTCGCAATGGGGCCTGCGCCGGATCTTCTTCTCGTTCTCCGGTCGCTTCTGATCCGTGTCACGGTGGTGGCGGCCTGCACCGCCGCCACCACCCTGTTCGCGGCCGACCGTCACCAGCCGGTGGATACACAGCCGGCCGGGCGGCCGCTGCCCTCGCGGGAGGCCGCCGCGCGGATTCACGTCCCGGCCGGCTTCCAGGTCACGCTCGCCGCCGCCGAGCCCGACGTCCGCCAGCCGATCGCGCTCGCCTACGACGACCGCGGCCGGCTCTGGGTGGCGGAAAGTTACTCGTACGCCGGGTCGACGTTCACCGACGAGCGCCACGACCGGATCCTGATTCTCGAGGACGCCGACGGCGACGGCGTCTTCGAATCGCGCAAGGTGTTTCACGACCGGCTGAACCGGCTGACGAGCCTTGTGCCCGGTTTCGGCGGGGTGTGGGTCACGACCGCGCCGCACCTTGCCTTCATTCCGGACCGCGACGGCGATGACGTACCCGATGGCGCGCCGGTGGTTCACCTCGACGGCTGGACGCTCGAAGCCGAGCACAACACGGTCAATGGCCTCACGTGGGGGCCCGACGGCTGGCTCTACGGGCGGCACGGGATCAAGAAATCCTCCCTCGTCGGCCGCCCTGGCGCAGCGACCGCCGACCGATTGGAAGTCGGGTGCGCCATCTGGCGCTATCATCCGACGCGGCAGGCGTTCGAAGTGGTGGCCGACGGCACGATCAATCCGTGGGGACTCGACTTCGACGCCCACGGCCAGGCGTTCATGAGCACGAGCGTGGTCGACCACCTCTGGCACGTCGTGCCCGGGGCCCGTTTCGAACGCTGGAAAGATCGCGGCGGCCATCCCGATCCGTACAGCTACGAGCTGATGACCAGCACGAGCGACCACCTGCACTGGGGTGGCGGTGCCTGGGACAAAGGTGGACGGCTGAGCGGCGGCAACGACGCGCTCGGCGGCGGGCACTCGCATTGCGACGCGATGATCTACCTCGGCGACCGCTGGCCCGCGGAGTACCGCGGTTCGGTCTTCCTGAGCAACATCCATGGGCGCCGCATCAATCGCGATGCCCTCTCGCGGCTGCCAGCGGACGGCCGCTACGCGGCACGGCATCAACCCGACTTCATCACGGTCGAAGATCCATGGTTCCGCGCCATCTCGCTCGCTTACGGCCCGGACGGCGACGTCGTGATGTCCGACTGGTCCGACTTCGGAGAGTGTCACGATCGCGACGGCGTACACCGCTCGAGCGGCCGGCTCTACAAAATCTCCTGGGGCGCACCGCGCCGGGTTGCGGTTGACCTAGCCCGTGAATCCAACGCCGCGCTCGTCGCGCTGCAGCGTCACGCGAACGAATTCCACGTCCGTCACGCCCGGCGTCTCCTGCAGGAACGCGCCCACGCCGGCCAGGACATGAGCGCTGTGCATGCCGCCCTGCAGCAGATGCTGCGGGAGGCGACGACGACGACCGAGACGCTCCGCGCCCTGTGGACGCTGCACGTCACCCGCGGGGCGACGGAAGCGGGGCTGACCGCATTGCTCGATTCGACCGACGAACACGTTCGCCACTGGGCCGTGCGTCTGCTCACCGAACAAGGCCCCAGTCCTGCGATCGTCGCACGCCTCGTCGCGCTCGCCCGCACCGAACCGCGCTGGCTCGTGCAACTGGCCCTCGCCGCGGCGCTGCAACGCGTGGAGGTCCCGGCCCGGCCTCCCCTCGCCCACGCCCTTGCGGCCACCCTGCCTCCAGCGGCGGATCCGAATCTGCTGCGCCTGCTTTGGTACGGGCTGCAGCCAACGGTCATCCGCGATCCCGCCGCCTCGGCCCGGCTCGCGCTCGGGACTCAGGCGCCACTCCTGCGGCGTTTCGTGGCGCGCCGGCTGGCGGAAGCGATGGCGGACGTTCCCGCCGCCGGCGACGCGTTGATCAGTGCGCTGGGCGACGCTCCCTCCGAGGCCGCTCAGCTCGACCTGCTCGCGGCGATGAACCTCGGGCTGAAGGGCCGGCGGCAAGTACGCGCCCCGCGTGACGCGGCGCGTGTCCTCCGTCAACTCAGCCTGTCAGGCGCCGCCCCCGTGCGCGCGCCGGCGCAGCGACTCGCCGCCACGTTCGGAGACGAAACCGCCCTCGCCGCGCTGCGGGCGACGATGAACGATCGGCAGACACCCGGCGATGATCGTCTGGCGGCTCTCGAGCGACTCGCGGAACTGAAGCCCAATTGGCTGGTGGACGACCTGCTCGCGCTGGTCCGCGCGGGTGACCTCACGGAACCGGCGCTCCGTGCGCTGCCCGGTTTCGCCGACCGACGCGTCGTGGAAGTCGTGCTGTCGGTTTACCCGCAACTCTCCCCCACCGCCCGCGTGGCCGCCGTCCATGCGCTGATCGCCCGCGCCGACTCGGCCCGCGGCCTGCTCGATGCCGTCGCCGCCGGCCGGATCGACCGGCGTGAGATCAGCCTGGTGCAGGCTCGCCAAATCGCGCAGTTGGGCGACGCCGCGCTCGCGGGTCAGCTCGATCGCGTCTGGGGCTCCGTCGGCAAGCCCTCCTCCGAAACCGAGGGCACCCTTCGTCGCCTGCGTCACGAACTCACTCCCGCCGTCCTGCAGGGCGCCGATCTCAGCGCCGGCAGCCGCGTGTACGACCAACGGTGCGCCGCCTGCCACACGCTCTTCGGCCGCGGCCAGTCGATCGGCCCCGATCTCACCGGTTCCGGCCGGAAGGACCTCGAGTACCTGCTGCTCAACGTCGTCGATCCGAACGCGGTCATCGCGTCTGACTACCGACTTTCGGTCGTCACCCTGAAAGACGGACAGGTGCACTCGGGCTCGATCGTAAAGGAGACCGACCGCGCCGTCACGCTGCGCACCATGACGGCCGAGGTCACCGTCGAACGCGCCGAAATCAAGTCGACCCAGCGGCTCCCGATGTCACTGATGCCACCCGGGCTTTTCGAAGCCCTGTCGGCGACGGAACTCCGCGACCTCGTCGGCTACCTGATGTCCGACGGCGCCGGCGCGAACGCCCCCGCCCAACCGTAGCCCCGAGGCCGTCCGCCGGAACCGGGTTCCTTCTTGCCGTCATTCATCTGAACCGCTGCTTTTCGCCCCATGCTGACGGTTGACACGTTTCAAACCAAGGCCTCGCGCGTGTACTCGGAGCTCAAGCGCGACATCACCTCCGGGCTCTACAAGCCCGGCGTGCACCTCGTGCGCCGCGACCTGGTGAAGCGGTTCGGGGTCAGCCTCTCGATCGTCAACGAAGCCCTTGGCCGCCTGGGCGGAGACGGGCTCGTCGAGACCAAGGAGATGTACGGCACGCGGGTCATCGCGCTGAGTGACGAGACCCTGCGGGATGAGTTTGTGCTGCGCGAGGCGATCGAGCGTCACGCGGTCCGGCTGCTGGCGGAACACGCAACTGACGAGACGCTGGCGGAACTGCTGGCGGAGGCCGAGGGGCTCGACCGTTGCCTCAACGAGGTGGGCCGCGACGAGGCGCGCGCCACGCTGCGCCACCTCGAATTTCACCTCAAGCTGGCCCGGGCCACCGGCTGCGGCGCCTTGGAAGACACCTTGAAGCGCACCGGCATGCGGGCGCTGCTCACGACACGCTGGATCAAGAACCAGCACGTCTTTGTTCATCCCGCCGATTTTCATCAGCAGCTCGTGCGCGAGATCATGCAGCGCGACCCGGCCAAAGCCGACCGGAAGATGCACGACCACCTGCATTTTGCCGAGCGCGCGGCGGCGCGGCTGGCGGAGCCTGAGGTGTAGTCCGGAGCTGGCTGGGTGCATGCGAACGGGAGCGGGGACGCTCCCGCCACTGGCTGCACGCCGGACTCTCCAAGCCCGCTCACGGCACTTCGTACACCTCGACGAGCACAAGGCCGGCGGACGGATCCGCCGCCTTGATCTGGACGGTGTAGCTGCCCGGCGAAAGCGTCCTCAGCAGCGCGGCGTCCTTCGAGGCATTGGGGAGGGAGAAGGCCCCGACGGTGCGAAAGGCACTGCCGAGGACGGTGCTGTTGCTCCAATCCCAGTCATCCGAGACGGCGATGCGCTCCGGACCGCGAAAGATCACGAGACGCGGATCCCGGACATGATCCGCGACATTGAACGGCGCCTGCGCGAGTCCCGGCCCCACCGCGCGCACGAGCACGTTCATCGGCGAAGCACCGGCAATCGAAAAGCCCAGCGTGAGCCCGTCACCGAGCTGCTTCAGGACAGAGAGATTGACCAGCCGGGGGGTCGTGGCGGACGCAGCCGGCCCCGGACCGGCATCATACAGCTCGGCGATCACCCGGCCGGCGCCCGTGCCGGAAATGCGTACCGTGTGATTCACGCCGGCGCTGAACGACGCGAGCGTCGCAGCATCGCGGGACGCCGGCCCCGTCAGGGCAAACGCCCCGACCGCGGTCATCGCCGCACTCAATGCGGGTCCGCCGCCCCAATCATCGTTTTCCGCCACGATCGTCGCCTCGCGGTAGAGCTGCAGCCGCGGGTCAGCCGCGGCGTCCGCGACGCCCAATGCCGCCAGCGACGGCCCGGCCGCGCGAACCAGCACGGACTTCGGACCACTCGCGCCCTGCCCGCCCGCCACACAGCCCACCGAAAAACTGTCGTTCCCGTCTGCCAGGCTCGTGAGGATCGAGAGATTCGTCAGCCGCCCGAAATCCGCCGGCCGAAACGCGACGCGAGCGGACTGGCTGTCCACGGAACCGCCCGCCGTCGTCGCCCGCACCCAGAACGTGGTGGGACCCGTGATCGTGGTCCCAAGCTGGTTCGGAGCAGGCGGCGCGCTACGGAGCGGCATGCTCGTATCGCCCACCTCCCCCTGATACCATTGGTAGGTCACTGGTCCGATACCCGCCGCCAGGGCGACGAGTGAAACGAAGGTCTGGCCGGGCGGAAGAACCGTGGCGGACCGAGGCTGGACGACAAAGTACGGACCGATCTCACGACCGCCGCGAACCGTGAAGGTATACTGTTCCACCGGAGCGGGCCGTCCCACGCCGATCGAGCCGCCAACGGGGACTGTTCCCCCTACAGGGAGATAGTGGACGCGACGTCCGGCTGCGTCGGTCAAAGTGACGAGATTCACGCTGTAGGATCCGCTGATCCAGTCGGCCGTCACGGGAATCGCGAAGCTGCCGCTGGCGCTCGCACTGCTGAGGGTGCGCGTACCTCCAAAGGGATCCACGATCCGAATCGAGACCTGCTCCACCGGAAATGCGCCGCCCTGCGCGGCAACGGTGAAGCGGACGGTGCCGCCGGGAATCATCTCCGCCGCGCTCGTCCGCTCCCAAGCTGAGAGCTGCGCGGCGGGCGCGGTCGTGCTGGCGCCTGAAACTGTGAGCGAAGCACCGTCCAAGGTGTAGGAGAGGGTCGAAGCGATCGTCCGCGCCCGCCCCTCCAGGCTCTCGATCGCGCTGCCGTCGCCCCGGTAGGTCACGACGCGACCTTCCGGGTCTTCGGTCACGACGGAGGTCAGCCGGTAGCGGCCGTTGACCATCGCCCCGACGACAGGAACCTCAAATTCACCGTTGGGACTGGCGGTTTCCAGCGTGAACAGGTGGGTGAGGCTCGCGTTCGTCGCTTGGGTGAACGTCAGCAGGATCCGCGCGAGCGGCACCGCGCCCGGCAGACTGGAAACGCGCAGCCGCACACTCTGTCCAGGGGCCACCGGGCTGGAGGTGAGAACGGCAAGGTCGGTCAGGTCCGTCCGGCGGGGACGCGTTGATCCGTTTCTCACCTCGAACCCGAGGTCGCCAAGATCCATCGCGTGCGTATCGGGACCGGCATAGTACGGGGTCTGTTGCGACGGGAAGGCGGACGCCGTGACCCGGCCTTCCGAGTCATAGGTGGTCGTGCGCCCCCAGCTGTCACGCAGGGAGACCGCGACAAGCCGGTAGGCGCCGCTTTCCCAACCGGGATCGATCGTCGCCGAAACCCGGCCTGATGCGGGATCCGCCGCGGCGATTGCCTCCATCCGTTCCGAGGCGCCGGCATGGAACGTAAAGCGCACCCGGTCGATCGGAGCCGTGCCGGGGTTCAGGGAAACATCATAGCTCACCACGCCTCCGCTGCTCACGACGGCCGGGGATTCGCGCGTGAGATTCCGGATCGTGGGGTACTCCAGTTGCGCCCGCGCGACCACCACCCAACCACAAGCCATCAGGACAAACCACAGGCCACGAAGCAGCCAACTTCCGGCCGTCCCGCGCGAACGAAACGGGATGGGAGCGCGGAATCGAAGTCCACAGGCGGAGAGGCCCGGCACAAGGGATGAGACTTGGGCGTAAGTCATGGGGTTGCGGCGCGGAACGGCATCCATCACCACGGCGCACGATCCGAACGCACCCGGACGACGTCCGGAGATCGAAAACACGTCAAGCCGTCCAATACCCAATTTCGGGGGTGAAACGAACGGGGCGGCGACTCACCGCCGCGGGAGCGCAAAGCAGTAGAACATGTCGCCTGCCTTCGTCTCCGGCTTCCCACCACCGCCGGCGGCGATGACGACGTACTGGCGGCCGTCGATCTCGTATGTCGCGGGCGTCGCGTAACCGCCGAACTGCATCTGGTATTCCCAGAGCAGTTCACCCGTCTCCTTGTCGTAGGCGTGGAACCGCTCGTCCATTGCGGCGCCGATGAACACGAGGCCGCCCTTCGTGACGATCGGCCCGCCCATGTTGAAGGTCCCGGTCGGCGGCAGGCCGCGCGCCTCCAGCTTGGGATAGGTGCCGAGCGGCACCGACCACTTGACCCGGCCCGCATCGAGATCCACCGCGTGCAATTGACCCCATGGGCGCTTGTTTACGGGAAACCCCTCGGGGTCGCGCCACTCGTGGTGACCGGTCATCACGTACGGGATTTCGTTCGCGAAACTAAGGTTGAGGTCCTGCTTCTCGATCATCTCCTTCCGACCTTCACCGTAGAGGAACGCCACGATGGCGCGCTTTTCCTGATCACTAAAGCTGGCGAACGACGGCATCTGGCCGCGGCCGGT
>JAEUHA010000520.1 GCA_016793535.1 Opitutaceae bacterium
CCCGGCCGCATCGGATCGGAAAGCGGCCGGGGACGGCCGCGCTCCCAGCAAAGGGGAAGGAACCGTATATCCCATTGTCAGCCGCGGAGCCGGACGGCACAGTTCGCGCTTACTCACCCGACCATGACACCCGACGACTACATGCGCGCTGCCATCCAGGAGGCCGAAGCTGGCATGCGGGGCGGACGCGGCGGGCCGTTCGGCTGCGTCATCGTGCGGCGAGGCGAAGTGATCGCGCGGGGGAGCAACCAAGTCACGTCCACCAACGATCCCACCGCCCACGCGGAAGTCACGGCCATCCGGGCGGCGTGCCGGACGCTGGGGACTTTCTCGCTGCCAGACTGCGAACTCTACACGAGTTGCGAGCCGTGCCCGATGTGTCTGGCGGCTACCTACTGGGCGCGGATTCCGAAGCTGTATTACGGCAACACCCGGGCGGACGCAGCGGCGATCGGGTTCGACGACGATTTCATTTACCAGCAGATTCCGCTGCCACCCGAGCAGCGCTCCCTGCAGATGCTCCCGCTGCTGCGCGACGAGGCGCAGGTGGCGTTTCGCGAATGGCAGAACAAGGCGGATAAAGTCAGATACTAGGTCGGATCTTCACAGGGATTGTCATTCCGAGCGCAGCGCAGAATCCAGCCGCGGTCACGCGGCGCTGCCCGGGTGCGATAGCTCACGTGGGTTCTTCGCCGTGCTGCCAATGAACTCTTGGTTTGTCATTCTGAACGAAGTGAAGAATCCAGCCCGATGTCCGCCGGCGCTTGCTCTGCTGGATCCTTCGCTGCGCTCAGGATGACAGGAAGAGACAATCTTGAAGAGATACGCCAGGATTGCATCTGCGGGTTTGGCGGGAAGAGGGGTGTACTCAGCCGGCGCGAATCCACTTTGGAGATCATCTTCTGCGGGGTGAGGGCACCCCGCCTACAGCTCTGCCGTCCTCGAGTGAACACGCGGGAGTGCGGGGATTCACCGGGTCGGAGCAGGGCCGAGACCCGAAGCGACGGCGCGAAAAAAACACACTGGCGTAACGGCCACCGCACGCCTTCCTTGGGCGGCGCCATGATCTACCCCGCCGGCTCCGGCCGTCTCGTCCTCGGCTTTTTCCTTTCCCTCCTGGCCGTGGTTTCGCTCCGCGCCGCCGATGCCACTGCGGCGAAGCCCGCCGCCGCGGTGGAGAACTCGGTGGTGAAGGTATTTTCCACGATGCGGTTTCCCGATCCGTACAAGCCGTGGGCCAAGTCGGGGCCCCGCGAGTCCACGGGCACCGGTGTCATCATCGAGGGCAACCGCATCCTCACCAACGCGCACGTCGTGCTGTACGCGAGTCAGGTGCAGGTGCAGGCGAACCAGTCCGGCGACAAGTTTTCCGCGACGGTGGAGTCGATTGCCCAGGGCATCGACCTCGCGGTCCTGAAACTCGAGGACGGCACCTTCTTCAACGGCCGGGCTCCGCTGCCGCGCGCCGCCAAGCTGCCGGCGGTCAAGGACTCGGTCATGGTCTACGGATTCCCCACCGGCGGCACCACGCTCTCGATCACCAAGGGCATCGTGTCGCGGATCGATTTCACGCTGTACAACTTTCCGACCTCGGGCCTGCGCATCCAGATCGATGCGGCGATCAATCCCGGCAACAGCGGCGGGCCGGCGGTCGATGGCGACAAGATGATCGGACTCGCGTTCAGCCGGCTCGGCGGGGGCGACAACATCGGCTACATCATTCCCTGTGAGGAGATCGAGCTGTTCCTGAGCGATGTCGCCGACGGTCGCTATGACGGGAAGCCCGCGATGTTCGACCAGCTGCAGACGTTCGAGAACCCCGCGCTGCGGCCCTATCTCAAGGTGGGACGCGAGGTCGCGGGGATGATCGTGACCGATGTGGATTCGGACGATCCCGGCTACCCGCTCAAGGCCTGGGACATCATCACCAAGATCGGCGACACCGACATCGACAACGAAGGCATGGTGAAAGTCGGCGACATCCGCGTGCGTTTCCACTACATGCTGCAGAAGGTGGCGCGCAACGGCCGGGCGCCGCTCACCCTCGTCCGCGGCGGCAAGGAGCTGAAGATCGAGCTGCCGGTCGCCCCGCGGCGGCCGATGCTGATTCCGGACCTGGACGGCTCCTACCCGTCGTACTTCGTCTACGGGCCGCTCGTGTTTTCGACCGCGACGCAGCTTTTCCTGGCGGGCTTGAACAATGCCGCGGTCGCACTGGCCGCCACCCGCAGTCCCTTGTCGCTGCGGCGCGCGGAACGGCCGTCGTTCGAAGGCGAGGCCCTCGTGATCGTGTCTTCGCCATTCTTCCCGCACAAACTCTCGATCGGATACTCGCAGGCCCAGTCGGGCGTGGTCGAAAAAGTGAACGGTGTCGTGATCAAGAATCTCGAACATCTCGTCACGACACTGCGGGACGCCACGGAGGACTTCATCGTGATCGAGTTCGCCGGCCGGCGGCACGAAACGCTCGTGTTTCCGCGCAAGGACATGGTGGCGGCGACCGAGGACATCCTCACCGATAACGGCGTCCGCGCCCAAGGTTCGCCCGACACCCTGGCGGTGTGGAACAACAAGAGCACCGGCGGTCGCGCCCAGTAGCTCGACGCCCGCGCACTTGCCAATCGCGCGCGGTCGCTCAACGTTGGACGCCTATGCATTTCGACTCACTTCAGCCCGGACTTTCGGCTCCCCTGCCCCGTTTCGACGAAGACGAGGACGACGAGGAGAAGCAGGAAACGGCCAAGCGGGCGGGACCGGTGGCGATGATCATCCAGCGGAAGTTCATCGAGCAGCGGAAGATCTTCCTTTGGGGCGCGGTGACGGACGAGACGGCCAAGGACATCACCGAGAAGCTCCTCTACCTCGAGGCGGATGCCCCCGGGAAGGAAATCACCTTCTACATCAACTCCCCGGGCGGCTCGATCACCGCGGGCATGGCGATCTTCGATACGATGAAGCTCATCACCTCGCCGATCACCGTGGTCGTCACGGGCATGGCCGCGTCGATGGGTTCGATCCTGCTGTGCGGCGCGTCGAAAGGCCGGCGCCTGCTTTACCCGCATTCCCGCGTCCTGATCCACCAGCCGCTGATTTCCGGCCGCATGATCGGTCCCGCCAGCGACATCAATATTCAGGCAAAGGAAATGGAGAAACTCCGCCAGGAGCTGAACCAGATCCTCGCCACGTCGTCGGGCCAGCCGCTCGAGCAGATCAACAAGGACACCGATCGCGACTTCTACCTGAACGCCCAAGAAGCGATCGCGTACGGATTGGCGGACCGGATCGTGGACAAGGTCTGAGCTGGAGGCATGCCGCTGAAGGTTGGCGGCTGAAAGCCAAACGCTCCGAACCAATCGGGACGAACAACCGATTGGCAGGGGAAAGGTGAACGCAGCTTTCGGTGCAGCCAGCCCGCTGGCCGCGATTCCAGCCCACGTCCCCCGGCGGCACGTCGTCCAAAGCTCAAGGTTCAACGTCGAACGGCAGGAGCCCAGCTGAGCTGGGAGCGCGGACGTCCCCGTCCGCACAGTTGCCTTGGACGGGATGCTGCGGGCCAGGCGCCCGCGCTCCCACTACCTGGCCAGGCGCCAGCCGAGCCAGGTCGCGGCGAGGCAGAGCAGGACTGACAGCGTCACGTTCAGCGCGGCGGCAAACCAGTGGCCGCGCTGGAGCTGTTCAAACGTCTGCCAGCTGAAGGCGGAAAACGTGGTGAACCCGCCGCACACGCCGACGACCCAGAACGCATGGGCGCGCACGTGCCCCTCCGGCGCGATCGCGAAGCGGGCCATCAGGCAGCCGATCAGGAACGAGCCCGCAATGTTGACCGTCAGGGTGGCCCAGGGCAGTCGACCCGCGGGCACCACCTGGCCGGCCACGGCGCGAATCACGGAGCCGAGCGCGCCGCCGGCGGCGATCAAGAGCACGGTCGCGACGTTCATGCGCGCGGCGGGAGTCAGTGCGCGCGGCGCGCCGAACCGGCCGGTCGCGCGGAGGCGGCGGCGGACTTGGTGTTCGCGCTGCCTGTCGTCGCGGCATACTCGCGGATGCCGTTCGCCAGCGCCACGGCCAGTCGCTCACGATACTGCGGCGTGGCGATTTTTCGGGCCTCCTCCGTGCTGGTGAGGAAGCCGCACTCGACCAGGACACCTGGACAGTTCAGTCCGCGCAGGACGCCCCAGTGGGCAATCTTCCGTCCACGGTCGAACGCCTTCAGATCATAGACGAAGCGGCGGTGCAGTGATTGGGCCAGCACGACGCTCCAGTGGTCGTGGCGATTCACGGGCGCCGGATCCTTCTCCGTGTCGTTGCCCGAGCCTGGGCTCCAGGCATTGGTGGAGCGCTGGAACTGCGGGGCAAAGGTGAACACCTCGACGCCGGACGTCTTCCGGTCGTTGCCGATCGCATTGAAGTGAATGCTGACAAACAGCCCCGCGCGACTGGCGTTGGCGATCGCACTCCGTTCCTGCAGGTCGAGGTAAACATCGGCGTCGCGGGTGAGCACGACCTTGAAGCCCGCGGCTTCGAGCAGTTTCCTCGCCCGCCGCGCGACATCGAGCGTGTACGTTTTCTCGAGTGCACTCGTGCCGTGGTCGCGTCCACCGTGACCGGGATCGAGCACGATGGTCTTCAACGGCGGATGCGGTGGGACGCCGTGGCCTGGTCGCAGCAGCGGCGTGAGGCAGCGTTCGAAGTCAACCCGGCTGACGTAGAGTTCGCCGCCGGCATCGACGACCGGGTCGCCGAGGAAGACGCGCAGGCCGTTGATCGTCACGTCCCGGGTGTCGTTCTCCAATTCCGCCTTCACCGCCGGACCGGTGAGTACCAGCCGGCGGCCGCGGCTGATCCAGCTCAGCTGGAGGCGGAGGCGCGACGCGACTTCGCCCGCACTCACGTATTCGCGACCTCCGAACTTTCGCGTGGTGGCCGCGCTCAACGCCGGCGGTGGCGGGGCGGTCGGCAAGGCCGGCGAAGGCGTGACCGCGCTTGCACCCGGTCGCGAGGGTGCGGACCGGCCCGGCTGATCCGCCGCCTGGGAAAACGCAGCCGGCAGGAGGACTAGCAGGAGAAAAACAAGCCAGGATCCCGCCGGTGTCATCTGGGCGGGAAACCTAACGGGAGCAGGTCGCCAAGCTGAAGGTTTTTTTCGGGCAAGGCTCGATCCTTTCCCGCTGAACCCAGCAGGGCCGGCCAAATCTCCACTCAGGAGCCCGGGCGGGAGGAATTCTCGCTGGCGTGGTTGTCGCCGCCTTCGTCGCCGTCGTCGCCGGCCTCATGCTCGGCGCTGTTTTCGTCCGGCGCGTGGAACTTGGGCTTCCGCTTGTTCACGGGCAGCGGCGTCAGCATCACGTGGATATTGCGGCCGATCAACTTCGGCTCCGCATCGGGATGACCCATGCCGGCGAGTTCGGCCACCGCCCGCTTCATCACGCCGAAGCCAAGCTCGGTGTGCGCCATCTCGCGGCCGCGGAATTTGAGCCGCATTTTCACCTTGTTGCCGTGATCGAGAAATTCCTCGGCGTGCCGCAGCTTGGTTTCGAAATCGTGCTGCTCGATGCGCGCCGTAAACTCGATCTCCTTGATCTTGCTCGCCGTGGACTTCGCGTGGGAGTGCTTCTTCTGCTCCTCGTACACGTACTTGCCGAAATCCATGATGCGGCACACGGGCGGCGTCGCATTCGGCGCGACTTCGACCAGGTCGAGTCCGTTCTCAAGCGCGAGATTGATGGCCTTCGGCGTATCCAGAATGCCGAGTTGCTTGCCCTCGGGAGAGATCACCCGGACCTGGGGGACCTTGATGCGGTGGTTGCGGCGGATGGCCGCGAACGGGTCGACATTGCGACGCTGATAAGAACCGGGGCGGCCGCCTCCGGCAGAGGGAAACGAATTGGCCATCAATAAGGATTGGACTGGTATCTGGTCAACGACCCTTCTCGCGTGGAAGTACCGCGGGAGCAAGGGTTATTTGGCGCGCTCTCCGTCCCAGCGCCGCGATCGAGCGCACGGTCGGCATCCGCCGGTGCGAACCGAGCCACGCCGGCGGCACGCCCTCGCACTACTCCCGCGAAAGTAAGTCTCACACGCTGAAACTCTCGCCACAGGAGCAGCTCGCCTTGGCGTTTGGGTTCGAGAACTTGAAACCACCCGAGACGAGGGCGCTGGAATAGTCCAGGTGCGTTCCTTTCAGGTAAAGCGCACTCTTGCTGTCGACCAGGACCCGAACTCCAGCCGTACGCACGAGGATGTCTCCGCGACGCGGTTCCCGAGCGAACTTGAGCTTGTAGCTGAGTCCGTTGCATCCCCCGCCACTGATGGCGAGCCGCAGGAACTCGCCCTGCTGTTCCCGCGCCATCAGAGCCGCCACTTTGCGACCCGCCGCGGCGGTCAGGAGCACGAGATTCTCGTTACCTTCGCGAACCCCGTCCGGCAGACCCGTGGGACGCGTCGCGTCGGTCGCCGGGGCGGGCGGAACGGACGGCAGGTCAGTCGTGGTGTTCATCGCCTCCACCAAATGCGTCTCCGGCGACGGCGCAACGTTTTCACACCACTTGGCCGCGGCGGTGTTTGCACCCTTGCACCGCGCCCGCAATTCCGGCTGAGTTTCGGCGTGAGACCCCTGCCCCGCCTCCTCGTCCTCCTTGCCCTCCTGGCCGCCGCCCCATTCTCCCGCGGCCATGAAACCGCCGCCGAAATGGTGGCCGCCGCCAAGACCTTTCTCGGCGCCTTGAACGCCGAGCAGCAAAAGCAGGCCACCTACACGCTGACCGATCCGGAGCGCGAAAACTGGAACTTCGTGCCGATCGCGCGCCAGGGCCTGCCGTTCAAGAAAATGACCACCGAGCAGAACGCGCTGGGACTGGCGCTGCTGCGAACCGGCCTCAGCCACACGGGAATGGCCCGCGCCAATGCGGTGATTCAGCTCGAGTTGGTGTTGAAGGAGCTCGAGAAGGACACCAAAGGGCGCCGCGACCCGACGCTCTACTTCGTCACGATCTTCGGCGAACCCTCGACGGAGAAATCCTGGGGCTGGCGTTTCGAGGGTCATCACCTGTCGTTCAATTTCACCGTCGTCGACGGCAAACACGTGTTCTTTGCGCCGTCGTTCATCGGGACCAATCCGGCGGAGGTTCGCGCCGGACCGCGCAAGGGCGAGCGCGTGATGGCCGAGGAAGAGGACCTGGGACTCGCGTTCGTGAATTCGCTCGATGCCGCCCAGCGCAAGACCGCGATCTTCGCCAATGAAGCGCTGAAGGAGATCGTCACCACCAACCAGAAGCGGGTCGATCCCCTCGCGCCGGCCGGCATCGCCGCCGCCCAGCTCAAGCCCGCGCAACGCGAGAAGCTGATCCAGCTCGTCCGCCTCTACCTCGGCCGCTGGCGACCGGAACTCGCGGATGAGAACTTCGCCAAGATCACGGCCGCGGGCATCGACAAGATCACATTTGCCTGGGCCGGCGGGCTCGACCGCTCGAAGCAGACCTACTACCGGATCCAGGGGCCGACGTTCCTGATCGAATTCGACAACTTCCAGGGCAACGGAAACCACATCCACACCACCGTGCGGGAATTCAAGGGTGACTTCGGTCACGACCTCCTGGCCGCTCATTACGCCAAGGAGCATGGCAAGAAGTAGCGCGGCACGAGGCTCGCGCACCGCGAGGGTCGTTTCGAATTTGCAGAAGCGGCTTTAGGCCGCGACGGATAGTTCGGTCTCACGTGAGGGCGCGGCCTGAAGCCGCTCCCACAACGACAGCGAAGGCAGCCCTCGGCACCGACACACCTCGAAAGAGGTATTGTCAGCGTGACCAAAAAAAGTCTGGACGAGACCGATTTCCTCGGCACGCTTCCCCTCGCATCAGGAACGAGCCGGCCTTAAAACGCCGGCTCCGCCAACCGGGCCGGGAGCGGCCACGGTGGATCGGATCCCGGTAAAACGGGGTACGGATGTGCGAGACTCACCCGAGCCTCGAACCAAGAACGCTCCCGAAGACGAAACCGACCTGATGCCTAGGTCGGTTTTTTGTTTTCATCTCCTGAAGCGCGATAACTCCCACCAAGACCATCACGCATCATGAGCACCGTAGCCTCCCTGCCCGGCATCCGCGTCCGCGCGGAGAATCCCAACCACCACTTGTGGAACAACCATGGGACCTGGTTCCTCCACTACACCGTCCACCCGACGCCCTTCACCAAGGAGCGGATCCGGCGTTCGCTCGGCACAAAGGACGTCCGCATCGCCCGCGAACGCCGCGACTCATTCTTCGCCCACCTCGCGTCGGAAGCCGCCAAACCGGCCGGGACGGTCCTGCGCAAGGCAGTCGCAGCCTGACGGGCCAGCGGGTAGCCGGACTTTTCACCAGCCGCGCTCGTTTCGAGCGCGGCTTCTTCATCTTCAGGAGGCGGGAGCGGTCACCCGGCAGGGCAGCAACGCCGCGTCCTGCATGCCATGAATGATCTTCTTGTCGGGCGGGCAGAACGTGGCGAGGGCGCCTGAGAGCCGCGGCCGGCCCTCCACGAGAAAATAGTAAGGGCACAGGCGCAGCCGGCCCGGCTGCACGCGGACGCCCGGACTTTCCCCGGCCGCCGCTGGAACGTCATAGAGCGGATGCTCGAGCCGGCGCGGCTTGCGATAAGCCTGCAGCACGTGGAGATTCGTCGGCGCGAGCGCAATCGCCCGGTCGACGCCCTGCTGCCATTCCTCGCGGGAACAGTCGCTGCCGAGCACGACACTGCGGGCGCCCCACGCGGTCTCGTGATAGCCGCTGATCTTGATGATCAGGTCGCGTTCCTTCTGGGATGCATTGACGAGTTCACGCCAGTCATGGAGCGAACGTCCGCCGGCCTTGGGGCCGTCAAGCACCGCACCCGGCGGCAAGGGCGCCGGGTCCATTAGCCACGAGGCCGGAATCAGCGTCCGCAGCCGCTTCAGGGCGCGACCGCTCAGCGCCTCCGCCCAGTAGTCCTGCAGCAGGTGATGGTGGAAAAGTGCCAGCGCGAGTTTCTCCTCCTGAAAGTGCCGCATCGGCGGCGCGATCGCGACTTCCCCCGCCGCCCAGGATTCGAAGATGAACCTCTGCGTCCGGATGTTCTCGAGGTCGAAGAGCTCGAAGAAGCGATAGAGGATGTCGATCTTCTCGGGGTTGCCCTCGACGTCGAAAAACAGCGCGTTCTCGAGCGGAAAAATCTCCTCCGGGCGGAGACAAAACACCCGCTTCCCCTGCAACTGCAGCTCATGCGCGAGCCACTGCATTTCCGGCCGGTAGGTCGCCGCCTCGTCGCTCACGATCAGCGCGATCAGCGGATTGCGCTCGCCCGGCCGCAGCGCCGCCAGTGCTGCGTGGAAATTCCGGATCATGGCGTCGCCGGCGCCGAGGATCGAGGAAGCGCGGGGTGAGGGCACCCCGCCTACATCCGAGGCTTCTCCTACATCGGCGGCTCCTGTAGGCGGGGTGCCCTCACCCCGCGCCTCGCCATAGAGCCGGTTGAGAAACCCCGTCAGCCCGATCCCGCCCGGCACCGAGTCGAGTTCAGTCAGAACAAAGCCGTCGTCGGTGAGCAGCAGGTCCGGTCGCAGCACGAGCGGAAATGCGCCGCGGTTCTTCGGGTCGCGCGCATGGGCAATGAGGGCGGCGGGCTTGCCGCGGTCGAGGTAGTCCGCGACCCACGGGGCGACGAGCGTCTTGTTGCGCAGCAGGTTTTTTCCGGCCGCCGCTCGCAGGTAGAGCGTCTCGAGTGCCTGGTGAAACTCGAAACACGCCGTCCCAATCGCTTCCAGCTCCGTCACCTGCTCCGGCGACAGCGGCCAGGCGTCGGGGGCCAGCCGCCACGTCTTGTCCTCGAAGAGCGGCTGCGCCTGCAGGGCGGAGCGGATGGCGGCGTAGGAAAGCGGCATGCGAAGGCGGGTCGAGGGCTCCCGCTCACTCCTCCATCTGGATTTCCTTGTTGCGGTGCCGCGGACAGCCGGCCCGGAGCCAGGCGTTCACGAAGCGATCGAGATCACCGTCGAGCACGCCCTGCGTATCGCTCGTGCTCACGCCCGTACGCAGGTCCTTCACCATCTGATACGGCTGCAGCACGTAGCTGCGAATCTGGCTGCCCCACCCGATCTCGCCCTTTTCGCCGTAGAATTTGTCCATTTCCGCCCGCTGTTCGTCCTGCTTTTTCTCATACAGGCGGGCCTTGAGGACATTCAGCGCGGCGGCGCGATTCTTGATCTGCGAACGTTCGTTCTGGCAGACCACGACGATGCCGGAGGGCATGTGCGTGAGGCGGACGGCGGAATCGGTGGTGTTGACGCCCTGGCCGCCCTTGCCGGACGAGCGGTAGACGTCGACGCGGATCTCGTTTTCGGGAATCTCGATTTCGATCTCGTCGTTGACCTCGGCGATCACGTCGACCGCGCAGAAGGATGTGTGCCGGCGCTTGTTCGCATCGAACGGGCTGATGCGCACCAGCCGGTGGACGCCACGCTCGGCCTTGGCGTAACCGTAGGCATTCTCGCCCTTGATGAGCAGGGTCGCCTTCGTGATGCCGGCCTGGTCGCCGGGCTGGACATCCTGCACCTCGACTTGAAAACCCCGGCGTTCGGCCCAGCGCGTGTACATGCGAAACAGCATGTCGGCCCAGTCGTTCGATTCGGTACCGCCCGCGCCGGATTGGATGGAGAAGATCGCGTTGTTCTTGTCGAACTGCCCGGTCAGGAACGACGCGATCTCCAATTGATCGAGCTCGGCGACCATGTTTTCCACCTGGGTCTCGAGTTCGCCGGCATACATTTCCTTCTCCGCCCCTTCGGCGCCTTCGACGAGTTCGAGCATCACGCCCACGTCGTCGACTTTCTTCTGGAACGCGACGACCGGGAGGACCGCCTTCTTCAAACCGTTGAGCTTGGCGATGTGCCGCTGGGCGCGCTCGGTGTTATCCCAAAACGTCGGCGCCCCCATCTCGGCCTCCATGGCCTCGATTTCCCGCTGCTTTTGATCGCAGTCAAAGAAACCTCCATAGATGCCCGGCGCGCTTCTTGATGTTTTCGATGTGATTGAAGGTTTCGGGAGCGATCATGAGAGGAACGGAAAAAGGTGAAGGATCATCGGCGCATCGCAAGCACAAGGGAGCGCCACGACCGATCGTGCGGTTTCACGTCGGGTCGTGGCGTA
>JAEUHA010000549.1 GCA_016793535.1 Opitutaceae bacterium
TCTGATAAACCAATCCGGACGTCTCGTTGCGCACCGTGTAGGAGAACGAGTCCTCGCCCGTGTAACCCTCCTCCGGACGGTACGCGAAGTAGCCGAGGCGCGAGGTCTTGTTCTTGAAGAAGTCCGCCTCCTCGCCGGCTCCCGCCAGCCCGACCCGACCATGCAGCGGCTCGGCCGAGATGGTGTAGACCAGGTCCGTGCGCGTATCCGGAGTGACGACCTGCGGATCGACGACGAGTTGACCGTGCGCGCCCGCGTCCTCCGCTTCGATCTGCATCGGTTGGGTCGCGACGATCACGTCCTTGTCACCGGCCCCCCCGCGGGCCGCCCGAGCATCGGCGGCATTGACCGCGCCCAGCCCCAGCACGAACCAACAGCCGAGAAGACGGAGCCACAGGCGGGCGGTGAGGGCGGGATTCAGAGTCATGGTGGTGGAGACGAAACGGCGCATAACGCTTCCTCCGTCACGTTTGCGACGGCGAGGTTCCGCCCACCACGATGTGGGATGGCGGAATCGGCAACGCAATTCCGGCTGTACTCGGGAGTGGATTTGCGCTCAGCGCCGCCCGCGCTTAGCGTCGATCTTCCGCATAAAGCAGCAGGCACGCTTCGCGCACCACGATCGGCGCGCTGACGGTGCCTTTTTGCAGCGCGAGAACGGCATCGCGGTATTCGGCGCGCAGATCCGCCGGACCCTGCCATCCCCAGTCGCCGCCCCGCTCCCGTCGACCGCTCTGGTCAAACTCCCGCGCGAGATGCTCGAAGCGCTCGCCGTTCCGAAACCGCGCCAGGATGGCGTTCGCCTTTTCCAGCAACGCGGCGTCGGTTTCGCCCTCGGCGCGCGTCAGCTGGATGATCCGGAGGTGAATCGTACGCGGGTCGCGCGCGGGGGTCGGGCGTGCCACCGTGCCGGACGCCTTCCGTTCCTGCGCCCGCATGTAATTGTAGATGATCTCTTCCTCGATCTCCTGACGGTGGTCCCGCTGCGTTTGCCCCCTGGCTTTCAAGTGGGCGAGGAACTTGGAACGATCGCCACCAAAGCGCTCGGCGATGAGATCCGCGACATACGTGTCGACCTGCTCCGCAGCCACCTGCCTGGGCTCCTCGCCTTCTTTGCGGTCGTGAAACTGCCGGATCAGCAGCGTGCGAGTGACGAGATCCCGGACCGCGCTGTTCTGGAGCACGGCCAGCTTGCCGTTGAATTCTTCCTGCGTGCGCGCGTCCTGCTGCAGCTTCGGTACGACCGGAGCGATATAGCGTCGGACATCGGCGACCGTGATCGTGCGGTCGGCCACGGCGGCAACGACCCCGTTCGGGAAAAGCACGTCGAGCCGATCGACCGCCGGGGAGTACACGATACCGGGAGCCGGGGCGCCGGACGCGGGCCCGGGTTGCGCCTGCACCAGCGCGGGTGGCTCGCCGGCGGGCGTGACTTGCGCGGTGGCTTCACGGGTGAAACTCAGCCCGAGGCAGCCGAGGGAGAGCGCGCCGCCCAGCAGCGTGCCGACATTCATGAACGATCGATTGGCCGTAATCATTTGGATCCTTTGTTTGAGCTGCCCACGGGCGTTGACGACGCCCAGCGTGAAGCGCGGACCGGAAATTCCATGCGTCAGCCGGGCAAGCCGGAGCAACGCCGCCCCATAAGGGCCGCGCTCACTCGCGGGCAGCCGCGTCAGCACCGACTCGTCGCACGCGAGCTCGCACTCCTGGCGGGCAACCCGCGCCGCTACCCACGCCAGCGGATTGAACCAATGTACCACCGCAGCCAGGTGCAGGATCGCATCGGCCAGCAAGTCCCGCCGCCGGGCGTGGGCCAGCTCATGCGCAATAACCAGGCGGAGTTCGCCCGGCGAAAGCTGCTCGACGAACCCGGGCGGGAAGAGGATCTGCGGACGCAGGATGCCGTGCAGCGCCGGAGCGCCGACGGCGTCGGTGATGCGAAACGCCTGCCCGGTCGCGCCGAGCGCGCGGGCCGCGGCCGTCAGCCGCGAGGCGACCTTTGGACTCGGCTCGACCGCCGAATGCCGGACGCGGCGGGCAAACCGTCCCCACGCCCAGAACCGCAGGAACAGCAGCACCCCCACCCCACCGCCCCACAGCAGCGCCCCTCCGCCCATCGCCGAGAGACCGGCGGTCACCGGAAACCCACCCGACGGTTCGCTCGCCCGTCCAACGATCTCGCCCGACCGTACCGGCTCCGGCGGCACCGCCTCCACCTCGGCCGGAGGACGTGCGCCACCGCTCGCGAACGCCGGCCAAGGGTGGAGATTGAACGGACTCCACGCCGTCGGCAGCGAAACCGGGAGCAGGAGCCGGACGGCCACCGCGATCCAGACGCAGAACCACAGGCGGGCCGCCACCTGACCCCGAAGCCCGCGCCGCAGGACCAGGAGCACGCCGATGAGAAACGACGCCCGCCAGGACGTCGCGATGACGGCGCGAAATATCTCCTCGAGCAGGCTCATTTCCGGCGCCGCTTCGACTTCAGGAGCTGGAGCAGCTCCTCGATTTCCGCAGCCGTCAGGTCCGCCTGCGCACAGAAATGTTTCACCAGGTCGCCGGTCGCGCCGCGAAACACGCGCTGCAGGAACGATTCGCCCTCGGACTGCACGCACTTCTCCCGCGGCACGCGGGCCGTGTAGACGAAGGCCCGCTCCTTCCGATCGACCTTGAGCGCGCCCTTCTCGACGAGCCGCGCCAGAAACGTGTTCACGGTTTTCAGCTTCCACCCGTGGCCGGGCGGCAGGGCCGCGAAGACCTCGGTCGCGGTCACGGGACCCTGCGACCAGATGACGCTCATCACATCCCATTCCGCACTGGAGATTCTCGGTGCCATGTTTTCCTACGCTTGTAAGACTTCTTTTCCTACACATGTAGGAAAGCAAGGCGGAAAATAAGTTCCCCCGCCGTGCCCATCGGATCGTCGCCGTGCGCGAACTCCAGCCGGGGCGACCTTTATTTTCCCCTTGCTTAATTAAGTTTTATCTTAATCTTAGGGCCATGCAAAGCCTACTCGCCCTCGCCGATCCGACCCGGCGGCGCATCGTCGAGCTACTCGCCGTGCGCGAGCGGACCGCCGGGGAACTCGTCCAGGAGTTCGACCTGAGCGCGCCGGCGATCTCCCAGCACCTGAACGTGCTGCGCGAAGCGGGACTCGTCACGACCCGCGCCGAAGGGCAGTCACGCATCCAGTCGCTCCAGCCCGCCGGGCTCGACGATCTCGAGGCGTGGCTGCAGCGGACCCGCGCCGTCTGGTCGCGCCGGCTGGACGCGCTGGAGCGCGAGCTGCGAGCGGAGGACGCGGCCGCCGCCCGGCGGAAGTGCGTTTCGTGCGCGTCCGGCCCGGTCCCATCGACCGCGTGTGGGACTACCTCACCGACCCGGTCAAGCGCGCCCGCTGGTTTGCGGGCGGCTCGATGGAACTGCGGGCCGGCGGAAAACTGCGCCTGACGTTCCGACACAAGGACCTGGCCCCGAACGAAACCCCACCGCCCGGCTACGAGGCCCATCATGACCCGGGCACGACCATGGAAAACGTCGTCACCCGCTGCGAACCACCGCGGCTGCTCGCGTTCACGTTTGGCAGCGACGGCGAATCCGAGGTGACAATCGAGCTCACTCCGCAGGGCAAGGACGTCCAGCTCGTCCTCACGCACCGCGCCACCGGCGGCGACATCCCGTACATGGGTGAGTTCGGCCCCGGCTGGCACACGCACCTCACGCTTCTGTACGCGCACCTGGCGGGCACGCCGCCGCCCCCGTTCTGGGAACTCTTCCTCCGGCACAAGGCCGCGTACGACCAACTCCGGCGCGCCGCCTGGCCGACCTGAACGCTCCCGCCGGCGTCGTCCCGGCCGATCTCCCCCGCTCGCGCCACCGCCGGCGCGACCCCGGCCACTGCCTTGTCATCTCCCCGTCTCCCGCCCTCCCCACCGCCCTCGTGCCCCACTCCGTTCGATTCACCATGAAAACCAACCCGCACCTCGATCCGACCATCGTTTCCCCCACCGCGTGGCTCGCGGCCCGCCGCGCCCTGCTCCGCGAGGAAAAGGAATTCACGCAGCTCCGCACCCGCCTCACCGAGCGCCGCCGTGCGCTGCCGTGGGTCAAGGTGGACAAGCCCTATCGCTTCGCGGCCGCCAGCGGCACCGTCAGCCTCGCCGACCTTTTCGACGGCCGCGGCCAACTCATCGTCTACCACTTCATGCTGGGGCCCGGCTGGGACGAAGGGTGCAAGAGTTGCTCCTTCGTGGCGGATCATCTCGCTCCGGCCGTGGTGCACCTCAAGGCCCGCGACGTGGCCTTCGCGGCGATCTCGCACGCGCCGCTCGCGGAGATCACGCCGTTCCAGCAACGGATGGGTTGGACCTTCAATTGGGTCTCGTCCCACGGCAGCACCTTCAATCACGATTTCCACGTTTCCTTCACCGCCGAGGAACTCGCGCACGGAAACGTCTTCTACAACTACGGCATGAGGCCGTTTCCCCTGGACGAGGCTCCGGGGCTCAGCGTCTTTGCCCGCGACGCGAACGGCGCTCTCTACCACACCTACTCGACGTATTCCCGCGGTCTCGAGGCCTTGATCGGCACCTACACCCTCCTCGACCTCGTACCCAAGGGACGCGACGAAGAGCCCGACGCGACGATGGATTGGGTTCGCCACCACGACCGCTATGAGCTCCCCGCCGGTGCCACCGCGTCTTGAACGCCGGCGGCACCAGGCCCGCTGGGCTCTGGCCGCGACGCTGCTGGCGGTGACGCCCAAATGCGTCCTTTGCGTCGCCGCCTACGTCGGCGCGGGCGCGGCGCTCGGTCGAGGCGGCGCCGAACTCTGCGGCGCCGCAACGCAACCATCGGCCCCCGTGGTGACCGCGCTGGCCTGGCTGGGCGCCCTCGGCGGAGCTTGCTCCTTGCCACTCACAAGGGCCGTGGGATCATCACTGTGCTGCGCCGCACTCCGGCGAACGACGATGTACCTCTTCCGTATTCTCCTCCCGTGGGTGATGATCGTCAGCGCAGCTGCGGCCCCCGCGTGGGTCACGCACCGGGACCCCGCCGGTTTCACGCTGGAAATGCCGGCCGGCTGGCAGGTGCGTTCGGATCGCCTGACCGATATCGGCGTCGGCGACGCCCAGGCCCGCGCCACCGCGTTGATCCGCGCGCGGGTGGCACCCGGCAATCTCGCCCGCTGGCTGGGCTCCGACTATGCCGCCACGGAGCCGGGCATGCGGAACGTCCGCGTCGAGCAGATCAAATCCACGGGCGCCGACGTGGTCCACGCCACGATCAGCTACACCAATCCGCAGGGCCTGGCTAAACGCGGGCGGGTCGTTGTCGTGCGCCGCGGGACCCTGGCGACGGTGTTCGTCGCGACCGCGCCTCCGGCGGAATTGGAAACGAACCTGCCCTTGCTCGCGCGGGTCATCGACAGTCTTCGTTTCGAAGCACCGAAGGCCCGTCCCCCAGCGAAATCAGCCAAGCTCGCGCCCCTGGCCTTCAGCCGCTGGGTCGACCCGCGCGAGCAGGCCTTCGTCGTCGACCTGCCCACCGGGTGGCGCCACGAAGGCGGGCTGCAGCGCACGACCTGGAACCGGCGGGTCGCGCTCACGTCGACGAGTCCGGACGGCGCCGCAGTCCTCTTTAACGGCGATCCGCTCGTGCCGCGCATGTTCATCTTGCCGAATCAGACGACGGCCCAGTTTGGCGGCGGCATGAGCACCACGTGGGGACCGGACGCGCAGATCGTGCAGGCCTTCCAAAGCGCGGACGTCTTCGGCGCCCAGCTCGTGCAACGGAGATTCGGCGGCCAGGTGACCGGCGCCCAGCCGCGTCCGGACCTGGTGCAGATTGCGCAGCGCAATCCGCTCCTGACCCAGGGACTCTCGGCGGTGACCGCGGCCGACGTGGAGTTCCGGTTGGCCGACGGACGTGTCGGCGTGCTGACGGTGACCACGTTTGGCTCCCAGGTCGGCGGCGTCGGCGGCTCGTGGTGGGCGGAAGGCGTGCACGGTTTCATCGCGCCGCCCGATCGCGTGGCGCAGGTCGCCAGCGCGTTGGCGCGCATGATCGCCTCGTTTCAAGTGAGCCCGAACTGGGCGACGGGGGAACGCCAGCATGAGCTGCGACTCGGCCGGCTCTGGACCGACTATCTCGCCGCGTCAGCGAAACAGCAGCAGCAGACGATCGAAGCGCGCTGGGCCTCGGACGCCGCGCGCCAGCGGCAAGTGCGCGACATCCTCGGCGGCACCGTGCGCCTGCAGGATCCCCAGACGGGCGAAGTCATCGAAACGGCCGCCCGCGACCGCTACTACTACCGCGTCAATCAGCCAGGCCAGGCGACAGTGATCGGCACGGATACGGACGCGAATCCCGTGCCGAAGCTCGATCTCCGCCGGCTGCTGCAGGTCGGCGTCGACGTCCCGGACCGATAAGCCTGCCGGCTTAGCCCGAATTTTTCGCGCAGCGCGAACTATTCGCCCCGGAGGGGGCGACCTTGTCGGGGCAAACCGCGACAAAGTCGCCCGGCCGAAACGCCAGCGTAAATCTTGAGGGCACCACCCCCTGATTCATGAAACTTCCGGGTCAGAGATCGTAGTTGGCGCCGAAGATCCACTGGATGCCGGTCGCCTGCTGCTTGTTCGTCACGATGCCCATCTCGGTGAACGTAGGCCGCTCACTGTCGAGATTGCGGGCGGTGCAGGTCAGCCGCAGCCGCTGGGTGAGGCGGTAGCTCGTTTCCATGTCCCAGAACTGATAGTCGAGCTGCCGCGGGTCGTTCCGGTTCGACGGACCGCTCTCAAGGATGTCGGACGTCGGTCGCGCCTTCTGGAAATTCGTCTTCAGATGGACGTAGAACTTGCCGCGCGGCGAACGGTAGCTGATGCCCGCATTGTACTGCGAATCCACGACGCCCGACAGGTGGACGATTTTGGCGCCGGTCGCGCCGCCGGAAAACGTCCCTTCCATTTCGTAGATGCCGGTGTGATTGGCCCAGATCTCCACGCCGTGCAGGAACGACGGCACGAACGACCAGTCGCGCAGTTTCTGGCGCACGCTCAACTCGTAGCCGCTCCAGTTCGCGTTGCCCAGGTTTTGGCTCGTGGAGAGCCGGTAGTTGGCGAACTCGTTCCCGAGGTTGAGCTCCGCGAGCAGCTCGGGCGTCATCGGCACCGTCGTCGACGAGATGTAGTCGTTGATGTCGCGCCGGAACCAAGCCGCCGTCCACTCGCCCGCGGTCCGCGTGTAGTATTCAAGGCTGACGTCGTAGTTCTTCGACCGCTGCGGCAGGAGCCCGGCGCGGGTGGAGGACACCGTGCCCTCGAAGCCGTCGACCGGGGTGTCGGTCTGCGTCAGCGACGGCAGGATCTGCGAGAAGTTGGGCCGGCCGATGCCCTCGGTGTAGCTGGTCCGGGCCTGCAGGTTCGGCCGCAGTTCGTATTTGAGGTGCAGATACGGGAAGGGCGAGGAGCGATAGCTCGAGTCGATGGTCTGGAAGACGTACTTGGCGCGCACGCCCTCCAGCGAGTTGGTGTTCACGCCGGGCGGCAGCACGCTGCGCGGCCCCGTCGTGGGCAAGGTGCGGCTGCCCTGGGCGACGATGTCAGTCTCCTCGACGCGCACGCCCGCAAGGACGTTCAGTTTCCGGAAGGTCGCGTTGCCGAGGAGATAGTAGCCGGTGATCGCCTCGTTCACCTTGCGCTTGCCGAGGTAGAGCTGCTCCTCCGCGTACGCGAGGTTGTCGACCAGGACGCGCGGATTGGCCTGCCAGTGTTCGAACAGCTTCACGGTGTTCAGGTACTGCGGCTCACGCAGGTTGAAGCCGGGAATCTGCGCGGTCACCGGCACCGGCTCCGCGAAACGGCCGAGCTGCGCGCCGGCCGCCGTCGTGTCGTCGGCGGTGCCGGCGATGCCGTCGTCGCCCACCCAGTACCAGCGGCGCTGCGGCTGCCGCTTGTCACGGATCGTCTCATTGTACGAGAAGCCGGCCTTCACGTAGGCGGGAAACGCGAGCCGCAGGTCACGCTGGACGTCGAGGCGGCCGGACCAGCGCACCTCGGACGAGTGCCGGACATTGTTCGACACGAACGCGCCGTGGTTGGCCCGCTGGCCCTCGGTGGCGAGATTGCCCTGGTTGGGACGGTAGCTGTTGAGGGCATACATGTCGGCGCCGGCCGTCTGCGTGATCGCACCCGGAGCGTCCGAATCCAGAGTGTGGCCGGTGAAACGGATGCCCAGGTTGCTGTCGGTGAAAATGGAGAGCGCGGTGAAGTTGTTCGGATTGTCGTAGTGGTTGGTGGATTTCGAAAAGCCACCCACCAGGTCGACCTTCCAGTCACCGGAACGGTACTTGAGGCCGGGGTTGATCTGCCACGAGCGCGTGTGCTTGTCGAAGACGCTGACGCTCTGGCTGGCCTGGCCGGTGGTCGTGGCGTAGTTTTCGAGCGTCGAATCCGCGGTGTAGCTGGCGAGCGCGTTCGAGGGCCGGAAGGCGGCGCCGTGGTTGCGGTTCGTGCTGTGATACGCGGTGAACGTGTTCTTCAGGAAAAGCGTGATCTCGTCCGACCAGCGGTAGTCGGTGTTGAGCGAATAGTCGCTCCGGGTGCGCAACTGCCGGTTCGGCGCGATGGCGACGCCGTTGCGGCGGACGGTGGCGTTCTGCGGCGTGATCGGCCCCGACCCGGCCGGCGCGTTGAAGATGTTGAATCCGGTCGAGGCGCTCGAACCCAGCATGTTGGTGTGATCGCGACCGACGGAGAACACCACGCCCAGGCGGTTGTTGAAGAGGGAGTCCGAATAGGTGAATCGGCCGACCGGATACAGCGAACGCTCCTTGCCGACGTTGTTGTGCCCGGGTCCGTCGTATTCGCCGAAGAAGTCGTTCGAGTCGGTCATGACGCCCACCTGCACCTTGACGCGGCGGCCCTTCTCCTCGAAGGCGCTCTTCGTCACGAGATTCACGGCGCCACCGATCGCGTTGGCGGACATCGACGGAATCGGCGCCTTGAACACCTCGACACTCGAAATCGCGGCCATCGAGAGCTGGTCCACCTCGAGCACGCGATTCGTGCCGCTCGAAGCGGCCGAGGCGATCTCATTGCCGTCCATCGTCACCGAGGTGAGCGTCGAATCCTGTCCGCGGATACGGATGCGGTTCGGCTCGTTCTGCGAGTAGTCCATCTGGATGCCGGGAATGTTGCGCAGGAACTCGCCCGGGTTGCCGGTCGACTGGTCGATGAACGCGTCCATCGAGACCACGGTGCGCGCGGACTCGGCGCGTTTCTGCTGATTGATCGCGAAGGCGTTGCCCTCGACCGTCGACGAGACGACGAACTGGCCCAAGGTGTAGATCTCCCCGGAGGTGAGTTCGAAGTCGACGCGGACGGTCTGGTCGGCGGTGACCGTGACGGTCTTGGACACCTGATCCAGGCCGGCGTAGTCGGCCCGCAGCGTGTACGTGCCGGCGGGAAGGCCGGAAATGCGGAACGTGCCGTCCCGGTCGGTGAGCGCCTGGAACGCCGTGTCCGGCACCTGCACGACGGCCCGCTCGAGGAAGTTCCGGGTGTTCTGATTGAGCACGGTGCCCTGGATCGTGGCCGCGCCGAGGCGGCCGGCACCCAGGGCGAACAGCACAACGGCCCACGTGGAAACGCGGCCGAACGAAGGAAGGAGCGCAGAGCAGGTTTTCATGGGGTCGGGTCGCACGCGCCGGGCAACTCGCCCAAACGTCGGTTCCGCGCGCGAGGTCGCCAACGTAGCGGAAAACCAAACCGGCATTCTACCCGCCAGTCGGCGAATTTTACCCGGATCGTAATATTTCGCTGCGCGCCCGCATCAGGGCCCGGCCGCGCGGGAACTCCGCTCACCCTGCCCGGCCAACAGATGCGTGCGCCGATACTCTCGCGGCGCGCAACCGCAGGAGCGGCGGAACGCATCGTTGAAGCGGCTGAGCGAATGAAAGCCGGACGCGAACGCCACCTCGGTGATGGATTGATCCGTCGTCGCGAGGAGCCGCTGCGCGTGGGAAATCCGATGTTGCGTCAGGTAGTTGATCAGCGTCGTCCCGAAGGTCTTTTGGAAGAGATTCATCGCGTAGTTGGGATGGAGGTTCACGCACTCGCCGATCTGCTGCACCGTGAGCTTCTCCGTGTAGTTCCGCGCGATGAAACACGCCATCTGCTCGACCTTGTTCAAACCGGCATCGGTGATCTGGGAGATCCGGTGACGCCGCGCGCGGGAAGGCGACTGCGCCGGCAGGTTCAGCGCGAGCCGCAGCAATCGCGCCTGCATTTCCAGGAGCACCGACTTTTCCAGATCAGGGATCCGCCGCACGAGGTCGCCCTCCCAATCGGCGAAAAGGTGCGCGTCGGACGCAGCGCGGACCGCGCTGGGCTCCGAGACCAGTCCACCTTGCATCAGCGGCTGGACAAAATGCTCGGGCAGCCGCCACTGCAGAAAGTACTGCAGCGGGATCGTGGCGACGAAGTACGCGGTCCCGGCGCCGAAATCGATGATCTGATGCGGGATTGCCGCCCAGAACACGCTCAGCTTCCCGGCCTGCACCGTCGTCTTGGCGCCGCCCAGCAGGTAGGTGACGGAGCCCGACTCGAGGAAATTGAGTTCCACCTCGTTGTGGTGATCGGGCCGGCGCATCGGGGACGGCTGCCAGTGGACGCACGTGAGTCCGTAGGGAGCGAAGTCCGGGCGATCCGGATCGAAGGAGTAAGGCATGGGTTTCGCGGCCATTCAGACGGCCATAGTCGGAGGGCTGCGATCAGAGGGGACGACAAAACTCCCAGCGCGCCTGACCCGCAGTCAGCCGGGCCGGACCGAGGGCCCACGGACCACACGGATTACACGGAAGGGGATCGCGTTTCCGTGTCGTCCGTGTGTTCCGTGGGCCCAAGGATTGAGTGACGTTTCGTGGGAAATCCATCTGCGGGAGCAAACCTTAGAATGCCGTTGGAAAAATCCCAATACGAGGAAGACTGCTAGCAAAAAGATTTGCTACGCTGGAAAATCACGCCGCCCCTCCCTGGCCGTTCTCCGAACCCCGATGAAATCCCGCCTCACCCTTCGACCCTTTCTCGGCCTCGCCGTTGCGCTCGGCCTGCTGCTCGCCGGCTGCTCGCGCACCGATGCACCCGCCACCGCCGGCGCTGGGTCCGCGCCGGCGGGCGGCGCGCGGCGCGTCGCCGTCGTCATCTCCACGCTGAACAATCCCTGGTTCGTCGTGCTGGCCGAGACCGCCCGCGACCACGCAAAGCAGCTCGGCTACGAGGCGACCATCTTTGATTCCCAGAACGATCCGGCGAAGGAGTCGGCCCACTTCGACAACGTCATCTCGTCCGGCTACAAGGCGGTGCTCTTCAACTGCACCGACGCCAAGGGCTCCATCGCCAATGTGCGCCGCGCCAAGGCCGCCGGCATTCCCGTCTTCTGCATGGACCGCGAGATCGAGGCCAACGACGCCGCCGTTTCCCAGGTGCTCTCCGACAACTACTCCGGCTGCGTCGCACTCGGGCAGTATTTCGTCGAGCAGGTCGGAGAGACGGGAAAATACATCGAACTGCTCGGCCTCGTGGCGGACACCAACACGTGGAATCGGTCGAAGGGCTTTCACTCCGTCGTCGACCGCTACCCGGGCCTGAAGATGGTCGCGCAGCAGAGCGCGGACTTCGACCGCACCAAGGCGCTCGAGGTGCTCGAGACGCTCCTGCAGGCGCACCCCGACATCAATGCCGTGTTCTGTGGCAACGACGCGATGGCCATGGGCGCCTACCAGGCGCTGCTCGCCGCCGGCAAGGCCGACAAGGTGAAGGTGTTTGGCTTCGACGGCGCGGACGACGTCGTGAAGGCCGTCGCCGAGGGCAAGATCACCGCCACGGTCATGCAGTTTCCGAAAACCATGGCCCGCACCGCCGCGGAGAACGCCGACAAGTACCTCAAGGGCGAACGGAACTTCCCGCAGCGCACGCCCGTCGCGGTCGAACTCGTCACCCGCAGCAACGTGAGCAAGTTCGGCGACTACGGCCGCAAGCCGTAACGCCTTCCTGACGGAACCTCTCCCGCGTCGACTCCGTCGATGTCTGCTCCGTCGTCATCCGTTTCGACCCCAGCCCGCGCGCCCCGGCCGTGGGCCGCCTTCGCGCTGGCAGCGCTGGGGCTCGGCCTGCTGGTCGTGTATCCACCGTTCCGAGTCGTTTCCAAACGCGCGGCCGGGGGATCCGGCAGTCCCGCAGGCGCGACCGCGTCCACCGCGCCCGCGGCCTTCGCTCCGGCCGCGTTCGCCGAGACATTCTGGACGACGCAGCTCCTGCCGGCGGCCGAACGCGCTCCGGACCTGGGGCCGATCCTGGACGCCCTGCGGCGCGATCCCACCGCGGCCCTCCAAACCCACGCCCGGCGCGTCGGGCTGGGGAGTGCGGCGTATTATTTCGCGCGCGGCACCGGCCGCATCACGGCGGTCGAGCGCAGCCGG
>JAEUHA010000557.1 GCA_016793535.1 Opitutaceae bacterium
GCGGACGAGGGCGACCGCGCTCCCAGATCGATTTCCTTCCTCAGGCCGTGTGCGCCTCGGCCTTGATCGCCTTGCCGCCAAGCATCTCGCTCAGCTCGCTCCACGCCTTGTGCAGGCCGATCGGGCGGACGCCGGCCAGCCCGCAGAGCCGCGCGAGCGACTCTTCGTGCCCGCGGTAGCGGGGCGGCAGAGTGAAGACCGTGCGATCGTCGGCGTCGATGAGATCGGAGAAAAACGCGCCGGTGCCGACCGCGAGTTTCGCCGCCGGCGTCGCGACCGGCTTCGTCCGCGGCGCGAGAAAAAGCCAGGGCCGGAACGTGAACTCGAAACCGCCATCCGCCCGCTTCACGAGCCGGCCGTAGGTGCGGATCGGCACGCCCTCGAGGTAGGCGCCGGCGAACATCGCGTTATCGTTGGCCGCCGGCTCGAAACGGCTCCGGCGCCGCGTGATGAATTCCCAGGTGAAGACGGTGCCGAAGATCGTCAGGCGAAACGCCCAGCCCGCGACGAAGTAGGCGAACACGATCACGACCAGCGAAAGCACCGCGCTGATCCAGGGGTTCATCGTGGCCGTGACCGTGATCAGGCCGAGCAGCCCGGTGCGCATCGCCTTCAGCCCGGCGTCGATCGCGCCCCACGGGCTCAGGATGATGAGCACGTTGATCGCATGCGAGGCGAGCCAGACGAGGACATAAACGGCGATGCCGAACGGGACGGTGAGCAGGTTGAGCAGCCAGGTGAGGTCGAAGGCCGCGAGGTGAATGGCGGCCACGCCCGTGTGCGCAAGGCCCGGGGCGACCGGAGAGGCCGCGCCCGCAAACAGCATCCCGGACAACGTATCCATCGCGAACGGCACCACGGCGCCGGCGGCGACGAGCCCGCTGAACTTGTTCTCCAGCGTCTCGAGCATATCGAGCGGCTTCTTCAGACCCGTCGGCACCATCGCGCCGAAACTGTCCTTCAGCGCGCACGCGCCCACGAGCAGCATCGCGGGCAGCCAGAACTTCACCTGCGCGAACCACGGCAGCGCGGCCTTCGCGGCATCGTCCTTTGCCGTGAACCATTTGTAGGCGCCGTAGCCGCTCGTGCCGAGCAGCGGGGAAATCGCGATGCCGGTGACGGTCGAGATCGCGGCCGCGATCGGAGCCGCCGGCGAGCTGTCCTTCTTCGGCGGCGTCGCGGGCGCCGGAGCGGGCGCGGCGTCCGCGGCGAAGGCGAACGGCGACACCGCCATCAGCAGCGACACCAGCAGCACGATCGGAGCAAATCGTTTCATGCGCGGCATGCTGGTTCCTTCCGTTCCGCGTGCAATCTTTTGCATTTTGTCGCAACAAAGATCCGGCATTGCCGTCGGGACTCGGGTCGTGCATCGCTGGGTGCTCCACCCCGCCGGAGCGCGATGCACGGACCGCCGTGCCGTTCACGCCCTCCACCGCTCCCGACCGAACCGTGCTTCGACTCCCGTCCCTCTCTCGAACGCACCTGCTCCTCGGCTGGATCCTGCTGGCCGCGGCGCCGGTGGCGTACACCGCCGCGGTCGCGATCGCGGCGAGTCGCAACATCGTTTTCTGGGACGAGTTCGACACCGCGCTCGATCTGATCCTGCGGATCGACGCCGGCGCGGGCTGGGAGGAACTGCTGGACCGCTTCTTCGCGGTGAACAACGAGCACAGGACGGTCACGAGCCGGCTGCTGTTCGCTGCCAGCTACTGGCTGACCGGCACGGTGAATTTCCACGTCATCGGCGCCATCGGGAACCTGTTTCACGTCGGGACCTGCGCGATCCTCATCCTGGCCGTCTCCGGCTGGGCGCGGCGGCTGCGGATGGGCGTCGTGCTGGCGTTCCTGATGTTCCAGCTCGAGCACTTCGAGAGCCTGCTGTGGTCGGGCGCCTCCATCGATCACTTCCAGGTGGTCACGCTGGCGGTGGGAGTCGTGGCCGCGCTGAATCGCGGCTCGCGCCGCGGCGTGGTGCTGGCGGTGCTGCTCGGCCTGCTGGCCACGTTCACGCTGGCGCACGGCTGCCTCGTCTGGCCTGTGGGCGCATGGCTGCTGGCGCAGCAGGGACGGCGTCCGCACCTCGCCGCCTGGATCGGCAGCGGCGCCGCCGTGATCGCGGTGTTCCTGTACGGCTTTGAATTCAATCCGAACCACCAGATCACGGACATCAACGCGCGCCACATCGCCGACGTCGCGACCTACTGGCTCGCGCTGCTCGGCGGTCCGCTGACCCTCGGCGACGCCGGCTTCGGCCCGGTCGCCGGCGTGGGTTTGCTCGCCGGGCTGGGGCTCGTTGCCGCCCGCGGGGCGCTCCAACGCGAGCCGTTGGCAATGTTCAGCGCGCTCTTCGGGGTCGGCGCGCTCGCGCTGGTGGCGGTGGGCCGGGCGGAGCTTGCCGGTGCGACGATCAACTCCCGGTACCTCGTGCTCGGGGCCCTCGCGTGGGCGATGCTGATCTTCATGCTCGTCGAGTTGGCGACGCCGCCGGAGCGACCGTTCCGGATCCTGCCCTGGCTGGCGCCCGCGCTGGTCGCGTTCAACGTCAGCGCCAACCTCGCGTACGCCCCGCTCGCCGAAGGCTACATCGAGGTCCGCGAACGCGCCGCCACCGCGTACATGCTGCACGGCCGCGACGGCCGCGGCATGGCCCGGCTCCATCCCCGCGCAGGCCACGCCGACGTGCTGCTGCAGCGCGCGGCGGAGCGCGGCGTGTATCACCTGCCGCCCGTTTCCCCGGAGGTGCGGCTGCCGCGCGCGATCACGAGCGATCGCATCCGGGTGCATTTCGACCAACTGGTGGTCAACGAGCACGCGTTCCTGGCCGGCGGCTGGGCCATGATTCCCGGCGTCGAGTCACGGCGGGGCGAGATCCATGTCGTCCTGCAGTCGGCCACGACCACGCGGGCGTTTGCGACCGTGACCCTCCAGCGGCCCGATGTCGCGCGAGCCTACGGCGAACCGCGGTGGCGGCTCGCGGGCTTTCGCGCCGTGATCGAGCGGTCGCGGCTGCCGGACGAGGACTACACGCTCGGCGTCGTGATCGCCCGCGGCAACCGGGCCGAACAGCGCATGACGCGCGCGCGGCTCGAACTCAGCCCCGGCAAGCAGCCGGCCGCGGTGGCGGGCGGGGACCAGCAGTAGTCCCGGGAGCGCGGACGTCCTCGTCCGCCCTGGCGGATCCTTCCGGATGGGGACGTTCGTGCCCCCCGGATGACCGCCCGCGCCGCGAGACGGCGGTCACCACGTGACCCGGTAGCTCGCGGAGAACTCCCGCTCGGCGCCGAGCCGCGCCAGCTTGCGCAGCAGGTCGGTGTCGAAGACGTTCCGCACCGCGAGACCCACGCCGTGCGTGAGCTTGCCGATGCGCCGCGAAAAGCTCGAGCTGAGGCTGGTCACCCCGTAGCCGGGATACGCCAGCCGGAACCGCTGCCGGTCCTCGTAGTTCGCGATGAAGTCGGAGATGTAGGCCCAGCTGCCGCTCAGGGACAGGCCCTGCAGGCGGCCCTTGGAAAAACTGTAGCTCGCCGCGGCGCTGAGGTTGTAGGGCGGGAAGCGCGTCAGCTCGCGGCCGACTTCCTCGGGCAGGTCCGGCGACTGCGTCGTGATCGCCCGCACGTACGAGCCCCGCAGCGACACCGACAGCGGTGGCAGCGGGCGCCAGCGGCCCTCGATCTTGCCGCCGGTGAAACGCTCCTCGCCCGCCGCGACGAGTTGCGGCTGGGTGTGGTTGGCGTCGAAGATCGGGTCGTCGTAGAGGGGATTCCGCCGGGAGATGTCCTGGTTGAAAAACGTGAACACCGAGGTCGTGAACTCGATCTGCTGCGCCGCGAGCCGCGCCTTGAAGCCGCCCTCGTAGCCGCTCGTCGTCTCATTGCCTTGGATACGGCCGGTCCGGGCGTCGACGCGCGTCGAGGGATTGAACGCCGTGCTCGCGGTGGCGAAGAGCAGCAGCCGGCTCGGCAGCGCCTGGTAGTTCACGCCGCCATGATAGGTCAGCTGGCTCACGCCATCGTCGACGTGCGCCTGCGCCGGCGGCAGGCCCGGACGCCGGTCGTTGACCTTGAGTCCGACCAGATCGTAGCGCAGGCCCGTCGTGAAGACCGTCCGCCCCTTGGCCACCCCCATGCGCTCGCTGAGCTCGATTGCGGTGTAGCGGGTGTTCTCGCGGCGATCCGTGAGGACGCGGTCGTACACGGCCGGATCGTACGGCGGCCGCCAGTAGTTGGGCGCGGCGGGATCGAAATTCCGGACGTCGGCCGGCAGGGCATTCCGGCCTGCGAGGGAGAGCGCCCGCTCTTCCCGGTAGTAGTCGCTGACCGTATGGCTGACCGCGAACATCAGCTTGTGCTCACCCCGGAGCGCCGCGAAACGACCGGTCGCCTCGGCGCGTCCGACCAGCGCGCGCTGGGGCTGCTCGCTGTGCCGCGGCTCGCGAATGCCCTCGAAGCGGCCCGTCGCGAGGTTCAGCAGGCCGGTCGTGAACCGGTCCTGCTCGATCCGCCGCCACCACGCCTCCACACCGGCGCGGACGGCGACCTTCGGGTGCGGCTGGGCGTCGACGATCACATTCGCCACCAGGCTGCGCCGCCGGAGGCCCGCCTCGGGCCCGAGGGCGTTGAACCCCGCCAGCGGCAGATAGGGGCCGACGATCTTCTGGCCGGGGGCCACGCGGTACTCCGGAATCGCCGGCGCCGCGGTCGCGTGGGTCTGGTAGTAATCGACTGAGAACAGCGTGCTCGCAGCCGGACTGTGTTTCCACGTCAGCGCGCCGTTGATCGACCGCGTCTCCGAGGCGGTGAATGTCTCCGGCCCGGTCTTGCGGCTCCAGTCCGCGGCGATCCGGTGCCACAGCCGCTTCGGCACCGCCGGTCCGTTGACCTCCATCGAGGCGCTCTGCCGCTCGAGGGACGAGATCGCGTAATCGACCCGCTGGCTCTTCGCGGTCCGCGGCCGGTTCGTCCAAAAATCCTGGATACCGCCCGGCGCCGCCCGGCCCAGCACCGGCACCAGCGCGCCCTGGATCACCACCGTGCGCCCCGTGTTGAGCACGTCGATCCCGCCCATGCGCACGAATCCGTTGCTCAACAGCGGCGTCGGGAAGCCGCGCAGGCCGACGCGGCTGTCACCCGTCGCGAGGTCCACCACCGAGGGCGTCGCCACGAACGCCAGCTCGGATGCGATTTCCATCGCCGCCGGATCATCCTCGATCGCGTCGGCCGAGATCATGTCGTTGGAGAACGGCGAATCGCGCAGCTGATGCTCGTACGAGCCCATGCCGGTCGCATCGTAGCCCGCATCCTCCAGCCGCGCCTGCACGTCCACGCGCTCGAGTTTGACCGGCTCCTCGGCCGCCACGGGCTTCACTTCGGCCCCGGCCTTGCCTTCCGCCGCACCCGTCGCCGTCCGCGTCTCCCGTGGCACCGGCGCGGTCTGCGCCACCGCGAATCCGCCCATCATTCCCACCACCCCGGCCACGAGCCAGGGACGACGGAATAGGAACTGGGGAACGAACGACATCAGCGGGGTAAACCGACCGAAGATGACGTTGCCCGGCAACCGCGAATAACCGCACGGCGGGAATTTCCCAAAAAATGCACAGACGGCTGCCCCTCGCAGGCGGGGTGCCGCCACCCCGAGGGTTCCCGGCAGCGCAGCCCGCGGGGTGAGGACACCCCGCCTACAACGATCCGCGCACGGTCCGCACGGGCTGGCGTTCGAGCGCGATCAGCGTTTCCAGCTCGGCGAGGGGCGCAGCCGCCCGCAGCGTCGCGAGAAACTCCCACGCCGCGAGCACCCGGCGGTAGAACAGGACGCGCTCCACGGCGGTCCGGCGGGCCAGCGGTCGCGGCGGCTCGCCGGCGAACACCGGGCCGGGACCGACCAACCCGGCGGCCGACCGCACCTGGGGATCGGCGGACGTCTGCGCCCAGTCGACGATGCCGGCGCGACGCCCCGCGCCCCACCGGCTCACGGCCTCGGCGGTCGCGCGGTTGAACTTCGCCGGTTCGGCATACGTCGATTGCCAGTAGATTTCGTTCCGCAGCGCGTCGGCGCTGCCACCCCGCGGCAGGAGAAAATCGCGCCCTTCGTCCTCGAGCGTCAGCAGCCGCCGCTCGAAAGCCAGCGCCGCCCCGAGCCGCGCATCGACCTGGCCGCCGAGCACGGCCGCCTTCCACGCCGGCCGCAGCGTGTCCGACCACGCGCGCCGCACCTCGGCCAGGTTGCCCCGCCGCCCCCGGGCCGGCCCGCGTTCGCCCCGCTCCCGCAGCGCGGCCTCGAGGCCGGCTCGATTGGCGGTGCGCAGCAGGGCCGCCACGTCGGGCAGATCCGCCGCGAGCTGCACGGTGAAGCGCTCGAACTGCGCCTGCCGCTCCCGCAGTCCCGGCGCATCCGCCGTCACTTCGCCCCGGTCCACCGCCCGCTCGTACGCGAGCAGGGCCTGCCGCACGGCGGGGGAGATCCGGAGTTCCCGGGCGATCCGGGTCTCGATCAACCGCGCCCAGGCCTCGAGGTAGTGCTCCGAAGTTGACCGCGGTTTGTCGATGGTCCGGTCGACGAGCGTCGCGCGCTCATGCGCCTCGGCCAGCGAGGGCACTCCGGCCCCTTTCGCCGCACCCGTCATCAGGTCGAAACCCAGCAGCGCCTCGGGCAGGAAACGCTCGTACCCCGCCCAGCGTTCCGGATCGGGATCGGCGTCGCAGCCGGCCGCGGGCGACGCCTCGTCCGTCGCCGTGAAGCCCGCCGCCCGCAGCCGCAGGCGCGGACCTCCCGTCGCCGCCCAGACCGGCGGCGAGCCGACAAACCATTCCCGCGGGGGCGTCATTTCCTTCGCCACCGCGAGCTCGTGGAATCCGCCCGAATGACACTGCGTCATGCCGAACACCACGCGTCCCTCACCGAGCCCCTCCGCGAGCACCTGCCGCAACTCGGCCACGCCCAGCAGCTCCTTGTCGTCCGTGTACCATTCGCCCGCCCGCCGGCGTGACGCCTTGAGCTGCCACAGGGTGATCGCGCTCTCGCGCCGGTCGCGGGGACCGGCGAGTTCGCCGTGGTCGCCGATCAACAGGTAGAGCGTGCCGCCGCTGCGCACCACGGGGAGAATCTCCTCCCGCAGGGCGCGCAGGAAATTCTCCCGCGTGGCGGGCCGGTTCCGCGGCAGCGTGCCGGGCAGCCAGGATTCGACGAGCCGGCCGTCGTGTTTCAGCTCGCGGCGCACATCACCCAGGACCGGCGGCGCGTCCGGCCGGTTGCCGGCGCCAAAAAACACCCAGCTGCGTTCCGGCGGGCACTCCCGCTCGAAAAACTCCGCGATCGCCCGCGCCTGCAGGTATTGCGAATAGTTGTTTGTCGCCGGCGTGCCGCCGCCCGACAGCAGCACAAACGCATCGCGCGGCCCCGTGACCGCCGCCGGCCGCGGACCGGCCGCGACCGCGCCGGATCGCGTATCCACAATTCCGGTGCAACCGGCCCAGCCAAGCGCCGCGACCCCGGCCAGCGTCGCCCAAGCCCGGCCGGATCGATTCAGCGGGCCGGAGAGCCAGGCCGGGACGGGAAAGCGACGCGACACGGCACCGAGGTAGCGGCGGACCGGCGGGCGGCGCAAATCGGAAAGCGCGGCTACCGGGACGGGACGTCGGCCTCGGGGCACACGGACGAATCGGAACCGGGATTTCCTGCCCAGTCGTCCGGGCGGCCCGCGGGCCGCCGGAGTGACTCTGCTCACCTGTCCCCAACGGGAATATTCCGGGGGATTTGCGTCTCCGCCTCTCTCCCGCCAATTTCACTCCCATGCCGATCCGTCGCCTGCTGTCCGTTGTCGCGCTTGCCGTCCTCCCGCTGCTCGTCGGATCGCACGCGTGGGCCGCCGCCGCCCGCCCCGCCCAGGTCAAGGCGTCGCTCGTGGCCGCCGTCACGGCCATCCAGCCCGGCCAGGCCTTCACCGTCGCCCTCCGGCTGGTCCACGAGCCGCACTGGCACACGTACTGGTCGAATCCGGGCACCGGATTGCCGACGTCCCTCGACTGGAAACTCCCGGCCGGCTGGACTGCCGGCGGCATCCAATGGCCGGCGCCGATGATCCTGAAGGACAGCAAGGCCAACATCGTCGGCAACGGTTATGAAGGGGAACTCCTGCTGCCCGTCACGCTGACGCCACCCGCCGACCTCGCGCCCGGTTCAACCGTGGAACTCAAGGCCGTGGCAGACTGGCTGATGTGCGCGGACGTGTGTATTCCGGGCAGTGCCACCGTCACGCTCACGCTCCCGGTGCAGGCCGGCGCGCCTCCCGCCGATCCGGCCTACGGCGAAAAAATCCGCGCCACCGTCGCGGGCCTGCCGCGGGCGGACCCGGCGTGGACGGTCAGTGCGGCGCGGTCGGCGCAGGCTGTCACCCTGACGGTCAAGCCGGCGGCAGGCGTGACGCACACGCCGCAGAAGCTCCATTTTTTCTCCGACGACGGCCTGATCGCCTATGACCTGCCGCAAGTCGTGAAACCCGACGGTCGCGGCGGCTTCGTGGTCACGCTGCCGGTGTCACCCACCGGTCCCGCCAGTCCGCCGCAGCTCATCGGAGTGCTGACGTCGGAAAACGGCTGGCTCCCCGGCAACACGCTCCGTGGCCTGCGGGTGGTGACCGACTTCACGGCCGCCGCTCCGGGCACCGGCGCCGGGGCGCCGCCGCCGGTCGGGACGACGGCCGGAGGCGGGCTGCCGGGCACGCTGCTGCTCGCATTTCTGGGCGGCCTGATCCTGAACCTGATGCCCTGCGTGTTTCCGGTGCTCGGGATCAAGATCCTCGGCTTCGTGAACCAGGCCGGACAGCAGCGCAGCAAGATCGTCGCGCACGGCCTGACATTCACGCTCGGCGTCCTGATCTCGTTCTGGCTGCTGGCCGGTGCCCTCGCGATCCTCCGGGCCGGCGGCGAACAACTCGGCTGGGGCTTTCAACTGCAGTCGGCCGGTTTCGTTTACGCCCTCGCGGTGCTGCTGCTCGTGTTCGGCATGAACATGAGCGGCGTGTTCGAGTTCGGCCTCGGGGCGACGGCGGCGGTGTCGAACGCCCCGTGGATGCAGCAACCGAAATCCGGATACACCGACTCCTTCTTCACCGGCGTGCTGGCGACCGCGGTCGCGACGCCCTGCAGCGCACCCTTCCTCGCCCCCGCGCTCGGCGCCGCGCTCGCCGTTCCCCTGCTCGAATCGTTCACGATCTTCACCGTGATCGCGGTCGGCCTCTCGACGCCCTACCTGCTGCTTTCGCTCTTTCCCCAGGCGGTGAAGGTGCTGCCCCGGCCCGGCGCATGGATGGAGACGTTCAAGCAGTTCATGGCCTTCCCGCTGTACGCCACGGTCGGCTACCTGATCTGGGTGCTGGCGGCGCAGACGAGCGAAGAGGGGTTCCGCAGCCTGCTGTTCAGCCTCGTGCTGATCGCGATGGCCGTCTGGATCTACGGCCGGTGGAACGCCCCCGGTGCCAGCCCCGGCCGCGCGCGCTTTGGCGTGATCGCGCTGGTGGTGGTGGGCGCCCTGGGGCTCTGGCTGGGCTGGCCGCGGGAGATGCAGGCGCAGGCCACCCGGCCCGGCGAGATCGCCCCGGTCGCGTGGGAACCCTGGAGCCCGGAGGCCGTGGCGAAACTGCGCGCCGAGGGCCGCACCATCTACGTCGACTTCACCGCCCGCTGGTGCGCGACCTGCCAGACCAACAAGAAACTCGTCTTCGGCTCCGACGCCGTGCTGAAGGCGTTTGCGGAGAAGAAAGTCGCGACGCTGCGCGCCGACTGGACCAACAAGGACCCGCGCATCACCGCCGAACTGGCCGCGTACCAGCGTTCAGCCGTGCCCTTCAATCTCATCTGGAAACCGGGCCAGGAAGCGCCCGTGATCCTGCCTGAGTTGCTCACGCCTGGCATCGTGCTCGACGCCTTGCCGTAAGGTGGCGCGGCGCCGCAGTGGGCCCCGGGACCGGGCCTCGGCACCCTGTCGGACATTCCTGAATGCTGCCGTGTCGGGTCGACGCCGACGGTGTCGCCTTTCATTACACTTTACTAGGCGTTTCACCCTAGTAGTAACCTCTACGTAGTATCCTTATACGCTACGCTTCAATGGTTACTGATTCATGAAACCGCTTGGCATGATGCGTGCAATCTCGGGGTGTAGATCCTAATCGACACCACATGATCCTGAACGCAGCCAAACTCGTTTCCGTTTTCGGATTCTCTCTCGCCCTCGCGAGCTCGGCGTCCGCCATCACCTTCAACTTCACGTCGGGGAACAGCGGCCTCACCTCCTCCAAGACCTACACGGTCGACGGCCTGACGGTCACGGTCACGGCCCACAGCTGGACCGGCTCGGGCTGGGACTCCAACGCCAAGGTCGGTCAGTATAGCGGCTACGGCCTGGGCGTGACGAACAGCGGTAACGACGGCAGCCACACCGTCGACAGCAATGGTTGGATCGACTACCTGAAGTTCTCCTTCGCGCCGGTTCCGGCCGACGTGAATTCGGTTTCGATCGGCTATGAGTCGAGAAACTCGGATTCCGACTTCCGCTTCTGGCTCAACAACACCGGCGCCCTCTCCTCAACCGGTGGGACCGCGGTAAACGGGAATGGTCCCGGCACCTACAACATCGCCCTCGGGAGCAGCACCGAGTGGAATTACCTGATCATCGCCGCGGATCGCGACAACACGGGCAACGAGTTCAACCAGTTCAAGATCTCCGGTCTCAGCGTGACGACCACCCCGCGGGTGCCGAACAACACTGTGCCGGACGCCGGTTCAACCCTCGTGCTCTTCGCGCTGGGTCTGGCGGGGCTCGTCGGCCTGCGGAAGCGACTCTTTTAACACCGGTTCTGAGGAAACGGTACGTGCACGGCGCGGCGGCCCCCAAAGGCCGCCGCGCTCTCTTTTTCTCCCCCGCTCCCGGTCGGTTTGACCCGGAGCACGTCCGCCGCACGCTGACGGCGTGTTGTCCGACGCGTTTGCCGGCCTGCAAAAGTTGATGCTGCCTGATCGGTGGCAGGCCCTGGCGTTGAATGCCCTGCGGGCGGGCCGCGATGTCGTGGTCGACGCGCCAACCGGCGCCGGCAAGACCTACATCTTCGAACGCTGGGCCGAGCAGACGAGTTTCGCGAAACGCGCGCTCTTCACCGTGCCCACGCGCGCGCTGGCCAACGACAAGTTCGCGGAATGGCGCGCCCGCGACTGGGACGTCGGCATCATGACCGGCGACCTCTGCGTGAACCCCGGGGCACCGATCGTCGTCGCCACCCTGGAAGCCGTGCAGGGCCTGATCGTGGGGGCGGCGGCCAACGGTGCCACCGGCCCGGCCGGCCGCGATGCGCGGACCGCGGAATTCCAGCTGCTCGTCGTCGACGAGTACCACTGGCTCGCCGACGCCCATCGCGGCAACCACTACGAAGGCGTGCTGCTGGCCGCGCCAGCCACGCTGCAGCTCCTGCTCCTTTCGGGTGCCGTGGCCAACCCCGGTGACGTGGCCGCCTGGCTCCGCCGGCTTGGCCGCCCGGCCGAGGTCGTGCAACACCGGGAACGTCCCGTGCCCCTCGAGGAAGTCGAGGTCGACGACCTCGTGCACGGCCTGCCGCGGAGCATCGAGGGCTTCTGGTCGAAACGCGTCGCCGGCGCCCTGCGGGAAGGGCTCGGGCCGGTCCTGGTGTTCGCCCCGCATCGCGCCGACGCGGAACGGCTCGCGCGGCAGTTCGCGCGCGAGTTGCCGCTGGCCGACGTCCTGACGCTCACGCCCGAGCAGGAACAGTTGTGCGGCCCGCAGCTCGCCAAGCTGCTCGCGCGGCGGGTGGCGTACCACCACAGCGGTCTCAGCTATGCCCAGCGGGCCGGCGTGATCGAACCGCTCGCCAAGGCCGGGCAGCTCCGCGCCGTGGTCGCCACGCTCGGGCTCAGTGCCGGCATCAACTTCTCCCTGCGTTCCGTGCTGATCACGGCCGGCGGCTTCCGCCACGACCATCTCGACCGCGAGATCCCGCCCCACGACCTGCTGCAGATGATCGGCCGGGCCGGACGCCGCGGCCTCGACGAGCGCGGCTACGTGCTCGTCAGCACCAGCACCCCCCGCCTGCGCCGGGCGGAGCCGCTGCGGCTCAAGCGCGCCGCGCCGCTGCCGTGGGCGCTCTTCCTGCGCCAACTGCGCCGCGGCCGCGACGCGACCGAACTGGCGCGGACCGAGTCGGCGCGCTTCTTCGCCGAGGAACGCATTCCCCTGGGGGCCGAACAGACCGGCCGGCTGCCGGCGGCCAGCCTGCCCTGTGCTGAGTTCACGGATACAGGCCGGGCGCGCCTGGTGCGCCGCGAGCGCAACCCGTTTCCCGGCTGCCCGGGCTGCGCGCACCGCACCGCCTGCCTCGCGCTGTCGCCGGCGCCCACCCTGCTCTGGCAATGGCAGCGCACCGGCGTGCTCGACCGCCGGCTCCGCCTCACCGTGCGCGGCGAGATCGTGTCGTTCTTCCTTGGTCCCGAGGGCCTCGCGCTGGCCGCGGCGCTCGAGGACCGGCGTTATCCGCTCGACGACCTCGTGTTCGATGCCGCCAACCTCTTCGCGGGCGACCGCTTTTCCGGCACGAATCCGCGCTGGATCGGCCGGTTGTCGGAGGCGTGCACGCGCGCCTACCGGCGGCTATCGATCGAAGGCTGGCTGCACGACGGCATGCCGGTCCAGTATGGCTCGGGCGCGAGCGAGTCGGTGCGCGCGCTCGTCGCCGAGGGCGCGCGCACGCGGCAGGTCCTGGACGAAGTCGAATCCGCCGGGCGCGGGGACATCGACCGGTTGCTCACCGAGTGGCGCAGCCTGCTGCGCCAGGTCGCCCAGGCCGGGCCGCTCCTTGGCGACGGCGCGCCGATGACGGGGCGCGACCATTTCATCGCGGAACGCTGGGATGACTTCCGGGCCCTCGCGCGGTTCTGGCTGCGCGAACCCGCCGCCACGAGCCTGCCGGACCTGCCGCCGCTGACCGCCGACCAGCGTCGCCCGGTGAACCACAGCGTGCTGCGGAATCCGCTGCCGAAGCCGCCCGGGCGGGCGACACCGTGAGCTGAACGTTGAAGGGTGAAAGTCGAAAGACCGGGTCCCGAGAAACTTCTCCGATGACGCAAGGCCTGATTCCAGCTTTCAACTTTCATCCTTCAACCTTCAACTCTTGCCCGATTGAACCCCGCCCACACCCGTTCCGTCCTCCAGCTCGTCGGCGCCGCCCTTTGCTGGAGTTTCGCCGGCGTGCTGATCAAGACCATCGCAGAGTCCTGGCCCGGCCTCGCCGTCGCGGGCGGCCGCGGGCTGATCGCGGCGGTGTTCCTCCTCGTGACGAACGGGCGGCTGCACTTTCACTTTTCCCGCGCCCAGCTGCTCGGCGCCCTGGGGTACGCGGCGTGCACGGTGACGTTCTGCGTCGCAACGACGCGCACCAGCGCCGCCAACGCCATCCTCCTCCAGTACACGGCGCCGATCTGGGTCGCGTTGTTCGGCGCCTGGCTGCTGGGCGAGAAGGCGACGCGGGCCGACTGGATCACGATCGCCCTCGCGCTCGCGGGCATGGCGATGTTCTTCAAGGACAGCCTGACCCTCGGCCACCTCGACGGCGACCTCCTCGCGGTCATCAGCGGCGTGTGCTTCGCCGGGACCGCGATGGCACTGCGCCGGCAGAAGGAGGGCTCGCCGGTGGAGTCGATCATCCTCGGCAACCTGCTCGCGTTCGCAATCGGCCTGCCCTCGATCCTGCAGGCGCCCGCGCTGCCCTCCACCGGCTGGGCCGCGCTCGTGGCGCTCGGCGTGGTGCAGCTCGGCGTTTCCTACTGGCTCTACGCCCGGGCCATCCGGCACGTCACCGCCCTCGAAGCCGTGATCATCCCGGTGATCGAGCCCGTGCTGAATCCCGTGTGGGTACTGATCTTCATCGGCGAACGGCCGACCTCGTGGGCCCTCGCCGGCGGCGCGGTCGTGCTCGGCGCCGTCACAGCGCGCGCGCTGCTGTCGATCCGCGCGGTGAAGACCTGACCCCGGGAGCGCCTGCCCGTCACGGTTTCGGCGGCGGCCGCACCTGCAGCAGCACGTTCGCGAGCGTGATCAGACCGCCCCCCAGCAGCAGCGCCCAGGTGAACGTCTCGTTCGCATAGTCGATTCCGGCCCAGGCCGAGAACAGGGCCGGCAGGAACAGCGCCATCAGCGTGCCGAAGATCGGCTCGACGCAGTAGATCAGCCCGGCCTCGGTCGCGGTGATCTTCGGCTGCCAGGTGTTCATCAGGGCGTAGGCTCCGTAGGTGCAGAGCAGCGTGAGGGTCAGCGTGAAGCCCACCCACGCCGGCGAGGTCCACGGCACCAGCAGCGCGGCCGGACTGGGCGCCATCACGACGGCCATCAGGCCAAAGACGACCGCCTCCGTGACGAACATGACGAACGTCAGCGGCAGCGGCCGGTTGCCCGCGAAATCGCTCCGTTCGAGCGTCAGGATCTGGCCCATGAAAAAGAGCGAGCACAGCAGCGTCTCGAATTCACCCCGGCCGAAGCGCAGCGCCTGCCAGTCGAAGCGGCCGAGAATCGCGACCCCGGCGAGCACGAGCGCGCAGCAGATCCAGATGCGCGCGCCGGGGTTCCGGCGGCCGCGCACCGCCACCCACACCGGGATGAGGATGGCGTAGAACTGGGTGAGAAACGCCGAGGTGCTCGCGGCCGTGTACTGCAGGCCGTCGTTCTGCAGCAGCATGCCCGCCGCGGAGAACAGGCCGAGGATCACGCCCTGGTGCCATTCGCGGGGCGTGGCCCGCCAGATGTCGCGCGGCCGCAGCAGCAGCATCAGCCCCACGGCGAGCGCAAAGCGCGGGGCGACGGTGTAGACGCTCGAGAACCACGTGCCACCGGTTCCCGGGACGAGTTTCTCGTGCAGCAGGCCGATCGCCTTGATCAGCGGAAAGCTCAGTCCCCAGAAGAAATTCGCGACGAGCAGCATCAGCAGCGCGCGCGTGTGTTCGGCGGAAGGAGCAGGTCCCATCGGTGGCGGCGCAGGCTGCGCCACCGTGCGCGTCGCGCCAAGGCAATTGGCGAACGCCCCTGCGCTCCGGTGCCGGCTCGACACGTCCGACGCCTCCGCCTTTCGTCGTTGCATGGCAAAGGCAACCGAGCCGCGGCGCATGCCGAAGAGGGAGTACGAGGCGCGCGTGCCCGCGTTGCGGGAGGCGCTGATCCAGCTCCAGGTTGCGCTGCAGCCCGCGCCGTTCGCCGTGCTGCTCGTGATCGCCGGGGACGACGCTTCGGGCAAGGGCGAGGTCGTCAACGTCCTCAACGGCTGGCTCGACCCGCGCGGGGTCGAGACGTTCGCGTTCCATGACGTCACCGACGAGGAGCGCGAGCGCCCGCCGATGTGGCGTTACTGGCGCTCGCTCCCGCCCCGCGGGCGCATGGCGATCTACGCCGGCGGCTGGCACGCCGATGTGATTGCGTCCGACCCGCAACGCCCGCGGGAACTCGCCCACCTGCGGGAAACGCTCCGTCACCTCGCCCACTTCGAGGGCCTGCTCGCGGCCGATGGCGCGCTCATCGTCAAGGTGTGGCTCCGGCTCTCGAAAGCGGCGCAACGGACGCGGCTGCACGAACTCGAGGAGAATCCCGACACCGCCTGGCGGGTTTCCCCGGAAGACTGGAAACACCACCGCAACTACGAGCGCCGCGCGCGTCTCGCGGAAAAAGTCCGGCGCGCCACCCACCGCCCCGCGTCGCCCTGGCACATCGTCGACGCCGCGGACGTCCGCACCCGCAACGTCGCGGTCGCCGACCTCCTGCTGGCGCGCTTCCAGGCGCACCTGCAGACGCACGGCCGCCCGCCGGCCCCCGTCAAGCCGCGCCGGGTCACCTCCCTGCACCCCGCGGGTCTCCGCCGGCTGCGCCGGCTGCGGCTCGACCAGCACCTTTCCGAGGCCGAGTATGAGCTGAAGCGCGACAAATGGCTCGGCCGGCTCAATCGCGCGGTGCGGGAGGCGGCGGACCGGGGCCGTTCGATCGTCTGGGTCTTCGAAGGCTGGGACGCCGCCGGCAAGGGCGGCGCGATCCGCCGGCTGACCAGCGCGATCGACGCGCGCGACTACCGCGTGATCCCGATCGCCAAGCCCACGGACGAGGAGAAAGCGCACCACTACCTCTGGCGCTTCTGGCGCCACGTGCCGCGCGCGGGCCGGGTCACGATCTACGACCGCTCGTGGTACGGCCGCGTCCTCGTCGAACGCCTGGAGGGCTTTTGCCGCCCGGACGAATGGCAGCGGGCCTACGCTGAGATCAACGACTTCGAGGCCCAGCTCACGGAGCACGGCAGCATCGTGCTCAAGTTCTGGCTCCACCTGTCCAAGGCGGAACAGCTCCGGCGCTTTCGCCATCGCGAGGAGACCGCCTACAAGCGGCACAAGATCAACGCCGAGGACTGGCGCAACCGCCGGCAGTGGGAAGCCTACGAGGTCGCGGTCGGCGACATGCTCGCCCTCACCCAGCGCGCCCACGCGCCGTGGCATCTCGTGCCCGCCGACAACAAGCGATTTGCTCGACTTCAGATCCTCAAGCTCTCGTGCCACCAGATCGACGCGGCCCTCGCCGCGCGCTGAGCGGACTCTGCTTGTAGTTGCAGCTCCCCCACCCGGCGTGAGAGGGAACTCGAAGCAGATCGCCGCGGGGTGAGCGCAACCGCCGACCGCGAACGTCAGGCGTTCACGCCGTGCGCGGCGCCCGATGCGACCGGAAGGCGCGCAGGGCCAGTTCGAGGTCGGAGGGCTTGAGCGGCTTCGTGAGGTAGTCGTTAAGCCCCTCCGCCATGCCGCGGGCGCGCTGTTCCTCGCGCACGTCCGCGGTGAGCGCGATGATCCAGAGACCCTGCGCGGCGGCTCCGGCGCGGCCGGCCCGGATTTCCTTCAGCGCGGAGATGCCGTCCATCAGCGGCATGTGCACGTCGACCAGCACCACGTCGAACTCGGCCCCGCGGGCCCGCAGCACATCCAGCGCCTCGAGCGCGCTGCCCACCGACATCGTGCGGCAGCCGAGGCCCGCCAGCACGCGTTCGACCAGGAGCTGACTGACGGCGTCATCGTCGACGAGCAGCACGTGATAGCCGAACTGCGCCAGCGACCGCGGGCTCGGCAGATTGCCCAGCGATCCCGCCAGCAGCGCGAAGAATCCAACGTGATGCACGGGCTTGTTGACGAGCAGCCGGAAATGGCTGCGCAGGCCCGTGCGCAGTTCGTTCGAGAGCGTGATCGGCACGAGGCCGAAGAGGCGCTCACTCGGCAGCCCCAGCAGGGGCGCCGGCCGCGCGACCAGTTCCCGGGCGGCATCCTCGCCCACTTCCACGAGCACGACGTCCGCCGCCGCGTCGACGATTTGATCGAGCCGCTCCGCCTCGATCACGTCGGCGCGCCAGCCGCGGGCGAGATCCGTCATTTCCCGGCGCAGGCCCGGGGTCTGCAGGACGAGCCCGAGGCGCAGCCCGGCGAGACTTCGCGCCGGGGGCACGCGCGCAGACACTTTGGCGCGGATGGTGAAACGAAACGTCGAGCCCCGGCCCGGCTCGCTTTCGAGCCCGATCGCACCGCCCATCAGCTCGACCAGATTCCGGCAGATCGCGAGGCCCAGGCCCGTGCCGCCGTAGCGCCGGGTCGTCGAGTCGTCGACCTGGGAAAACGCCCGGAAAAGCCGCGCGTGATTCTCCGGCGCGATGCCGATGCCGGTGTCGCGGACGGCGAACTCCAGCAGGCACGTCTCCGGCGCACCGGGCGGGGCCCCGTCGTCGGTGAGCGGCAGGCGGCGCACGGTGACCTCCACTTCGCCGCGGTCCGTGAACTTGATCGCGTTGCCGATGAGGTTGGACAGCACCTGCCGCAGGCGGCCGGAGTCCGCCAGCACCGCCGCCGGCACGTCGTCGGCCACACGATGAAGGAGTTCGATCCGCTTCGCGTCGGCCTTCGGCGCGAGCAGGTCGAGCGTGTCCTCGACGCATTCCCGCGGATCGCAGGTCAGCGGATCGAGCTTCAACTTGCCCGACTCGATCCGGGCGTAGTCCAGGATGTCGCCGGTCAGCTGGATCAGCGCCTCGGTGCTCATCCGGATCGTCTGCACGTACTCGCGCTGCTCGGTGGTGAGCGGCGTGTCGAGGAGGAGGCTGGTGAAGCCGACGATTCCGTTCAGCGGCGTGCGCACCTCATGACTCATCGTCGCGAGAAACTGACCCTTGGCGCGATCACCCGCCTGGGCGCGATCGCGGGCATCGCGCAGTTCCGCCTCGCGCTCCTTGGCCTCCGTCGCGTCGTCGAACACGACCACGAAGCACGCGAGCGCGCCGTCCCGCCGTTTCACGGGCGTGACCACGCCCCGCACCGGCCGGACGGAGCCATCCTTGCGCCGGTTGCGCCACTCGCCTTCCCAGGGCCGGTCGGAATGCGGCGACGCGATCAAGGTCACGATCGGGTCCACCATGGCGTCGGCCTCGCGAAAATCCCGCCACGGCCGGCCGATGAGTTCCTCCCGGGAAAACCCCATCTGCGCGCAGAGTCCGCGGTTGGCGACCTCGATCCGGCCATCGCGGCCGACCACCATGATGGCGGCGTGGCTTTGCTCAACCGCCTCCGAGAGATTCCGGCTCACATGCAGTTGCGTGAGCTGGCGGCGGGCGAACAGCCAGCCGAGGAAGGGCAGGCCCAGGGCCAGCCAGACATAGAACGCACCTTCCAGCGCCGCGCGCCAGAGATCCCAACGCCACCCGGTCGCGTCGTACTCGAGCCCGAGTACATCCACCGCGCTTGCCGGCGTCGTGGTCGCCGCCAGCGGCGCGTACGCGGCGATGACCGGCCCGTAGGCGTCCACCTGCGGACCCTCCGTGGCGGACATGCCACTGCGCAGCCGCGCCAATACGGTTCCCGTCGAGAGGGTGCGCGGGTAGACGAACCCGGGGGCGAATTCCCCCGCGCCGCCTGGTTCCGTCGCATCGGCCAGCACGATCAGCCGGCCGGTATCAGGCGGGAGGCGAAGCAGGACAACGGAACGCAGACGTGCATCCACCGCCTTGAGCCGGCCGAGCCGGTCCTTCGTCGCTCGATAGGAGTCGGTGTCGAGGTCCGACCGCGTGCCCGTCAGCCGCCTCAGGTCCAGGGGCTCGAATCCCGCGATCGAGCGGCGGGCCTCGTCGACCAGTCCCGCCCGCATCACCCGCTCGCGATCCTGGTAGCACCACACCCCGACCGCCGCCCCCGCCACGACGATCAGCACGGCGGCGGCCGCCAGCCTGGGTTTCGACGAGGGGGGATTCGACATGGAGCGGAAACGACGGGGTGTCTGCGCCCCAAAATGATTGCGATTGGCGAGGTGGCGCAATCCCGATCCACCCGGCTGCAGCCGCCCTGCTCATCCGCGTTCCGTCCCGTCCGGCCGCGCTTTCGTACGGCTAGGCTTCCTCTTCGGCCGCCTGCGCGCGTTTTCGTTTCTGCACCGCCTGCCGCAACAGGTACTCGACCTGCCCGTTGACGCTGCGCAATTCGTCGGCGGCCCACGCCTCGAGTTCACGCCAGAGCTCGGGATCGATCCGCAGCAAAAACGACTTTCGCTCCTCGGACGGCATGCGACCTCCCGCGTGCGCCTCAGCGCCGCTCGACCATCGCCTCTGGGACGTGGGGCGCGGTCCCGGCGCGGCCACCGGCCGGCTTCCAGCCGAGGGTGGCCTGCGATTTCAAATCCCGGGCAAGTGAGTCAGCCGCCTTGTCGGCCTCGTGCAACTGAGGTTGGGCGACCTTCTTGATGACCATCGTGTATGCCATGTCTTTCTCGGGAACCGAAACCAGCCGCCGGTGCAACGGCCGTCAATCCGCAGTTCAGTTATAGAGCGTGCCGGTGTTGATCACGGGATGAGCCTCCGACTCGCCGCAGAGCACGACGAGCAGGTTGGACACCATCGCCGCTTTTCGCTCCTCGTCGAGATTGACCACGCGTTTCGCGGAAAGCTCGTTGAGCGCCATCTCGACCATGCTCACCGCGCCGTGCACGATCTTCTGCCGGGCAGCGATGACCGCCTCGGCCTGCTGCCGGCGGAGCATCGCCTGCGCGATCTCCGGCGCATACGCGAGGTGGGTCAGCCGGGCCTCCTCCACGAACACGCCGGCCTTCGCCATCCGTTCCTGCAACTCCCGTGTCAGCGCCGCCGAGACTTCATCGGCGCCGCCGCGCAGCGTGAGTTCGTTCGGCTCGCCGTCGTCATAGGCATAGCTGCTGGCGACGTGCCGGACCGCGGACTCGCTCTGGATCTTCACGTAGTTCTCGTACGAATCCACGTCGAAGACCGCCTGCGCGGTGTCCTCCACCCGCCACACCACGACCGCTGCGATCTCGATCGGATTACCCCGCTTCTCGTTCACCTTGAGCTTCTCTCCATTCAGGTTGCGCGAGCGCAGCGAGATCTTGAGACGCTTGTTGAACGGGTTCGTGAAGAAGAAACCACTCGCGCGCACCGTCCCCCGGTAGGCACCGAACAGAATCAGCACCGCGCCTTCGTTCGGCTGCAGGGTGAAAAAACCGCGTGCCATCACCACGACGAGCACCCCGAGGCCGAGGCCCGACGCCGCCCGGCCCAACCTGACACCGTGTACCATCGCCGACCAGATGAGGTAGCCGCTGAGGAACCCCAGCGCGATCACGACCGCCAACATCAGCCATCCGCTCGAGGGACGGGCGGCGGATTCGTGGTTCTGGGAGCGGGCTGGAATGAGGGATGCATTCATGGGATTCAGAGAAGAACGAGATAGCTTGGTGATATCACTTTGTTAGCATGTCAATCCCATTGGGCAAAAAAAAGCCGCCGCGATTCGCATCGCGGCGGCGGAAAAGGAACCGAGGTCTGACTCAGGAAACGTGACCCGAGACGAGCTTCGTCATCTCGAACATCGAGACCGACTTCTTCTTGTTGAAGATCGGGAGCAGCTTCTCGTCGGCGTTGATCTGGGTCTTCACCTTCTTGTCCTGCAGCCCGTTCTTCTTGATGTAGGCCCAGAGCTTCTTGGTGAGCTCCGTGCGGGGCAGGGGGTTCGCACCGACGATCGCGGCAAGCGCGGCATCGGGGGTAACCGGTTTCATGAACGCAGCGTTGGGTTTACGAGCAGCTTTTTTAGCCATGATAAGTATTGTTTTGTGACTCTTTCCCTCTGAGACAGTCGCACTTCTAGAGTGAAAAACCGGCGCTTGCATAGGAAAATCTTCAAGTTTCTAGAGGGGGAATGCCCCCGGCGCGCCCCGGCTTCGGGGGCGCCTGCGTCCTAAGTGCGGTCGTCGACCTGCACGAACTGGCGGTATAGGACCGCGTAGTGCCCGCCGTAGGCGAGCAGTTCCGCGTGCGTGCCGCGCTCGATCACGTGCCCCTGGTCGAGCACCAGCACGAGATCCGCGTGGCGGATCGTGCTCAGGCGGTGCGCGACGACGAAGCTGGTGCGGCCGCGCAGCAATGCGACGAGCGCCCGCTGCAGCCGCGCCTCGGTGATCGCGTCGATCGCGCTCGTCGCCTCGTCGAGGATCACGAGCCGCGGATCCGCGAGCATCGCGCGCGTGAAGCAGACGAGCTGGCGCTCGCCGACGGAGAGCGCCGAGCCGCGTTCGCCGACGTCGGTGTGCAGGCCGCGCGGCAGTGCATCCAGAATATCGATACAGTCCAGCCGCCCCGCCGCCGCCCGCACCTCCGCCTCGGTCGCGCCGGGCCGGGCCAGCCGGATGTTGTCGAGGACGCTGCCGCTGAAGAGGAAGTTCTGCTGCTGCACCATGCCCATCTGCCGGTGCAGCGAGTGGCTCGTCAGGGTGCGGATCTCGCGGCCGTCGACGAGAATCGCGCCGTGCGTCGGCAGGTGAAACTTCGCCGCCAGGTTGATGATCGAGCTCTTGCCGCTGCCCGTGTGGCCGACCAGCGCGACGGTCTGACCCGGCTCGGCCGTGAACGAAACGTGATGCAGCACCAGCCTCGCGGGGTCGTAGCCGAACGACACATCGCGGAATTCGACGCGCATGCCGGCGCCGACGGCGCTGGACGGGGCCGGGACTGCCGGCGCCTCCGGCCTGGGATCCGGCAGCGCGACCGCATCCGCCGCGTCCTCCCAGTCGGGCTTGGTGTCGATCAGGTTGAAGACCCGCTCCGCCCCCGCCATCGCGACGAGCGCCTGGTTGTACTGGTTCCCAATGATCGCGATCGGCGCGAAGAACTGGTTCGCGAGCAGGAAGAAGGTGATGAGTGCACCGACGTCCATTTCGCCATGGTATACCCGCCAGCCGCCGAACATGAGCAGGATCGCGACGAAGAACTGGCTGTTGAGCTCCAGCAGCGGGGTGAGGATCGCGGACGTCCGCGCCAGCGCGATGCTGAAGCGCGAATGGTCGGCCAGCAGATGACGGAAGAGCCCCGCGTTGGTCTCCTGCCGCACGAAGCCCTGCGTCACGCGGATGCCGTTCACCGACTCGGCCAGGGTCGCGGTCACCCGGCTGAAGCTGTCGCTCGCCGCGCGGGAGTAGTGGCTGAGCCGCACGCGGAAGTGCCGGTTGATCACCCAGAGGATCGGCGCCAGCCCGAGCACGACGAGGAACAATGCCCAGTCCGACCAGGCCATGACCACCGCCGAGAAGAGCATCTGGCCGGCCTGGATGGCGCTCACGAACAGCACGTCCTGGATGCCGACGCGGAGCGCCTCCACGTCGCTCGTCACCCGGCCGATGATGCGCCCGAGCTTCACGCGATGGAAGAAGCTCATCGGCTGCCGCTGCGTCTTCGCAAAGACCTCGGCCCGCAGCCCGTTCACCACCGTCTCGCCGATCTCGAGGGCGTAGCGCTGGCGGAAATGAAAGAGCCCGTCGGTCGACAGCGCGAGCACCGCGTACCCGAGCACGCCGAGCCACAGCGCCGCGACGTCGCCGCTCGTGATCGGACCCTTGATGATGAGCGTGGTGATCCAGACCAGCCCGGGCAGCTGCGCCGCGCGGATCACGGTGAGGATGCCGAGTGCGACGACCTTCGGGCGCACCGGCGCGGCATAGGTGAAGAGCCGGCGGATCAGCGACCATTCGAGCGGGCGCTGGATCTCCCCCTCCTCGTCGTCGTCGCGCACGCGGCGCACGAGCCCGAGGTCGCGCACTTCCGGCAGGGCGGGCGCGGACCGCTTCATGCGCCGCCCTCCCGCAGCTTGAGCTGCTGCAACTCCCGGTTGTCGACCAGCTGCAGGCTCGCGACGTGAAGGTAGGGTCCGGGCTCCCGCATGAGCTGCTCGTGCGTGCCGCGCTGCACGATGCGGCCGCGCTCCATCACGATCACGAAATCGGCCCGCCGCAGGGTGCTGAGCCGGTGGGCGACGATGAACGTGGTCCGGCCCGCGATCGCCCGGTCGAGCGCCTCGAAGATCTCATGCTCGGTCTCGCTGTCGATCGCCGCCGTCGGATCGTCGAGCAGCAGGATCGGCGGCTCGAGCAGCACGGCGCGCGCGATCGCGAGCCGCTGGCGCTGCCCACCGGAGAGGCTGCTGCCGCTCTCCCCGAGCACGGTGTCGTAGCCCTTCGGCAGCTCCATGATGAAGTCGTGTGCCGCCGCGATGCGCGCGGCCCGCTCCACCTGCTCGCGGGTGGCCCCGGGATGGCCGAACGCAATGTTGGCCGCGACGGTGTTCGAGAAGAGAAAGCTCTCCTGGAAGACGAGGCCGATGTTGCGGCGGAGGTCGTCGAGATCCAGCTGACGCGCGTCGATCCCGTCGAGGAGCACGCGTCCCGCCGTCGGATCGAAGAAGCGCGGCACGAGGCTCATGAGTACGCTCTTGCCCGCCCCGGTCGCGCCGAGGATCGCGACGCACTGGCCGGCCTTGACCGTGAGGTCGATGTCGCGGACGACGGCCGCCGCCCCGTCGTACGCAAACGAGACGTGCTCGAACCGCACTTCGCCCCGCAGCCGCGGCCGGCGGACGGCGTCGGGCGCGTTCTTCACCTCGATGGGCGCGTCGAGGATCTCGAACACCCGGCGCGCGCCGATCAGCGACTGCTGCACCGAGTTCACGATCGTCGCGATGTTGTTCACCTGGCCGGAGAACTGTTCGAGCAGGCCCGCGAACACGATCAGGCCCGTGCCGAGCGGGAGCTGGCCCTGGATCACCAGCCACCCGCCGTAGCCGAGCAGCACCATCATGTTGATCCGGGTGAGGAAGCCGATCGCCGGGGAGAAGAGGCTGACGCGCCAGAAGATGATCTGCTGCTGCGCGAGCACCGCGTCGTTGGCCGCCTGGAACCGCGCCCGGTCCTCCTCCTCGCGGCCGAATCCCTTCGTGACGGCGATGCCCTGGATGCTCTCCACGAAGTTCTGCACCATCTTCTCCACCAGCGTGCGGTTCTGGGCGTACTCGGGCTGCGTCCGGCGCGTGTGCCAGGCCGTCAGGATCCACAGCAGCGGGGTCGTCGCCAGGCACGCGAGCGTGAGCGACGGGCTGAGGCTCATCATGTACACCAGGTAGACCGTCAGCGAGATCACCATGATCACGCTCTGGATCAGGACCTGGTCCACGAACATCCGCACGCTCTGCACGTCGCTCGTGACGCGCGTGATGATCGAACTGGTGTTGTTCGCGTCGAAGAAGCGGAAGCTCAGCCGCTGCAGCTTGTCGTACACCTCGCCGCGCAGGTCCACGACCAGCCGCTGCTGCACCAGCCGGTTGACGGACACCGCGTACGCATAATTCAAATACGCACGGCACAGCGCGAGCACGAGGATGAGCCCCGCCAGCAGCCCGAGCACCTGCCAGTAAGGCCAGCTCTCCGGCAGGTGCAGGTGCAGCGCGTTGTCGGCCAGGGGCGTGCCGTCCATCCGGTGCTTGATGTAGTCGATGCCGACCCCCGTCAGGCTGAGCCCGCTGATGCCCATCGTGAGCAGGACGATCTGCACCAAGAGCACCCGGAGGCAGTGCAGCCGATAGCGCCAGGCGAGGCCGAACAGCCGCCGCACGAGTTCGCCGTTCGAGAGCGCAGGGGCGTTCATCGACATCGTGGCGGTGGCGGACATGAGAGGGTCGACGTTATTGGCCCGGTCCGCGGGCGCACGAGATATTTTCGGCCCCGGCGGACTCCGTTCCGCACGGGGGAACCGCCCACGCGGCGGGAACAGATCAACGCGGACTGACCGGATTGGGCCCGCGACCCCGCGTCTCAAACTGCGTGCTCGGCGACACGTAGCCCTGGGGCGCCGCCTGACCCGTCGGGCCCGGGTTCGGCGCGGGCAGCGGCATGACCTGGGGGGCAGTCCCCGGAACGGGTGCGTTCTGCCCCTGCTGCTGGGCCGCCTGTTCGCGCAACGCCCGGCGCCGCGCCACCTCGGCCGCGACCGCATCGAGCCGGCGCTGTTCGTCCGCCGGCGTGGGATTGAGCACCACCGCCTGCGTCACCGCGGCAGGCACATTCGACTGCACCGGGGCCGCCGCGGGCGGCGCCGCCTGCGCGACGTTCCCCGACGACACGACCTTGGCCTTGCGGACCGGCAGCGTGAGCGTCTTGCCCTGGTACTCGATCGTGAGGGTCTCCTTCGCGCTGTCGTGCTGTTTCGCGACGACGCCGAGATCGGCGTTGCGCTCATTCAGCTTCACCCAGATGCCCGACTTCTTCGCGGGATCATAAAGCCGGTACTGGATGCCGCCCGCGGTCTCCATGTAGCCGCGGAACTCCAGCGGGTTGTTTTCCGCCGCCACGGTCCCGCCGGCCGCCGGCCCGGCGATGAAGGGCGATTTCGCCGCCAGCTGCGCCCGGACCTCCAGCCCGGCCGCCAGCGCTGCCCCGAGCAGGGCGAGCAGTCGGACGGGGATGCGGCGGAGGGACGTCACGGGTCCAAAAGGTAAACCGGGAGCGGGCTGCGTCAAGTGGCGCCGCCACCCGGCATGGGGCCGCGGACGATCCTTGACGAGGAAACTAAAAAGACTCTAATAGTTTCCCAGGTTTATGGATCGTTCCACGCGTTCACGTCCGCTGCCGCCACCCGGGCCCGACCCGCACGCCCACCGCACGCGCATCCTGCGGCAGGCGCGGGCGGATTTCTTCCTGCAGGGCTACAGCCGTTTCACCATGGACGGCCTCGCCGCCGAACTGGGCATGAGCAAGAAGACCCTCTACGTGCACTTCGCGGGAAAGGACGAGATCATCGGCGCGGTCATCGACGACCTGGCGGCGGAGATCCGGGCCGCGGCAGACGCCCTGATGGCCAGCCGCGCCTTGAACCTGGCGGAGAAACTGCGCGCGTTCATCGAGGGCCTGATGGAGCGGCTGGCCGCGCTCAGTCCCGCCACGCTGCGCGACCTCCAGCGCTTCGCGCCGCAGCTGCACCTCCGGCTCGAGGAGGTGCGCGGGAGGACGCTCCCGTACGTGTTCGGACGGTTCATCGAGGAAGGCCAGCGCACGGGACTCGTGCGCCCCAGCGTTCCGATCGGTTTCGCCACCGAGTTCCTGCTTCAGGCCGTGCAGGGCATGATGCAGCCGGCGGCGCTCGAGCGCCTGCGCCTCGCGCCGCGCGAAGTGATTGCCACCGCCATCAACCTCTACTTCGGCGGGCTGCTGACCCCCG
>JAEUHA010000560.1 GCA_016793535.1 Opitutaceae bacterium
GCTGCAGACGGTGGCGACCGAGGAAATTCTCGACGAGTTCGGGCTCGATCCCCGTTACGTCGGCTGGCGCCTGAACTCGACGATCAACTCCGGCGACGCCCGGGTCTCGGGCGTCGAACTGAACGTCCGCCAGTCGCTCGCCCCGCTCGGCAAGTTCGGCCGCTACTTCAGCGTCTTTGCCAACGCGACGAAGCTGCGCCTGCAGGGAAGCCGGACCGCGGACTTCAACCGTTTCCTGCCGAAGAGTGCGAACTGGGGTTTCACGTTCACGAAGAATCCGGTCACGTTCATGGCGAAGTGGCATCACCGCGGGGAACAGAACCGCGGGCCTTCCACCGCGCAGGGACCGTTCGCCTTCGTCTACCAGGATGCGCGCACGACCCTGGACGTGAACCTCTCCTACCAGGCGTTCAAGCGCCTCTCGATCTTCGTGAACTCGCGCAACGTGACCAACGTGCATTTCAACGCGTCGCGCTATCAGGCGGACACCCCGGAGTACGCCCGCCGCAGTTCGAGCAATTCGTACGGCGCGCAGTGGGCATTCGGCGTGAAGGGGACGTTCTAACTCCGCGGCGACGGCCCAGGTTCCTCGCTCCCGGTGCGCCCGCGCATTTCAGCGCTTGCGCACCGTTTTTTTTCCTGCAAGTTCAGCCCCTCTTAGTCGAGGGCGCGGTAGCCAAGTGGTAAGGCCGAGGTCTGCAAAACCTCTATGCGTCGGTTCAATTCCGACCCGCGCCTCCAATTTTTCGAACCTGAATTCGAAGGAGTTACGTGAGCTGGGTAGGGCCACTGTCAGTGAATGTGTCAGTAAACTGTCGTGAGTTCGACTACTCCGATAGAACGCTGCGACCACTCCGCTGAAACTCGCCTGCTACTCGCTAACGCGAGCAGCTTGAACGACGCTAGAATGGCGGCGCTTCAAATGACGCAACGCTACTCTCTTTTCCGCCGGGGAGGCATCTTCTACGCCCAGGACTCGGAATCCGGTCAGCAAACCAGTCTGCGGACCAAGGATAGATCTGAGGCGCTGGCCCTGCTGCACGCTCGGAACGAGGCCTTCCGGCAGCCGCTGTTGAATCTTCAAATGGCCCGCACGTATCTTGCCGCGAGCGATCCTGAGGTTTCCAAGAGGAATTGGTCCGCCGTCATGGATGAGATGGGGAAAAGCAAGGCAGGGGTGACCTTGCACCGGCATGTCACCGCGATGAAGGACCACGCGTTCGATTTGATTCGGGACAAACCGATCCTTGAAACCCAAGCCTTGCATTTTACGCGTGTGCTGGATGCCGGCGGCGTCTCCACGAATGTTTTCCTCCGGAGGCTTCACAACTTCGCCATGGGAATGAATTGGCTGCCTTGGCCGATTTTGCCCAAGCGGCGTTGGCCCACGATCCGTTTCAAAGAAAAGCGCGCGGTGACAGAGGAAGAGCATCGGAAAATCGTCGAAGGGGAGAACAATCCCGAAAGGCGTTCCTTCTATGAATGCTGCTGGCACCTCGGAGGGTCCCAATCCGACGTGGCGAGTCTTTCTGCCGAAGATGTCGACTGGGTGAATCAGGTTGTGAGTTTCCACCGCAAGAAGACCGGTACGCCTGCGATCGTCCGCTTCGGCGAAGACCTCGCCCGAGTGTTCCGTTCTCTCCCGCGGATTGGGGCGCTCTTTCCGAAGCACCGGTTCCTAAAGGAGGGTCACCGGGCCCGCGAATTTTCCCGCTGCTGCCGACGGGTTGGGATTTCAGGGATCTCTCTGCACTCCTATCGGTATGCGTGGGCCGAGCGCGCCAAGGTCTGTGGCTACCCCGAACGATTCGCACAGGAGGCCCTCGGGCATCAGAGCAAAGCAGTGCACCGCGCTTACTCGAAGAAGGCCCAAGTCATACTGCCGTCCCTTGAAGATTACGAGCGGACGGCGAAAACGGGTGATCCTTTGCGACTCGCGAGTGCCTGAGGTTGGTTTAAGACGCCTCGGCGATCGCTACATTGGGCAAGCCACTCGGGTTGCGGTCGACCAGGTGGGCGCGTTTCAGCGAGTTCTTCTTCTGCCAGTGCGCGCAGACGGTATTGGTGACTCTCATGAGCCACGATCTGTCTTGGGCCAACTCGAGCACTTCCGTGGTGGAGAAGTACTTGATTCCATTCGCGGGAGGGTTGCCAAGGGGGCGAAGGAGTCGGGCCGCCACCAAGATTGGAATATCGTGTGACTGGCAGTTGAGAACCCACGCTGTTTGTTCGGCCGTCAGCCGGGCGGGGGGACGGCCCAGCAACGACAAGAATTGGTGGTGGTCATCTCTCATTTTCCAAAGGTCTCCCGCCGATCTACTTCATTAGTGCCTTCAGTCGTGGATTCAGGACCTTTATGTCGATTGCGGCGCTGATGGCGGTTGCGCGGGCTTTGGCGAGGCGCACCTCGGCCTTCATCAGCTCGCGCTTCAGCGCGTCGAGTTCATCGTTTGTGCTTACAGTTCGCGGGCAACGCGAGGCGACGGACGGTGCTTGAATTCCGTGGTTCATGGTGATTTTCGCTGAGTTCAGGTGCGCCGGCCAGCTGCTGGCGGGGCGGCGCACCTGATTGAAGCGTCTTGCGGCCGCTTGGCACGCGAGCGCGCCTACCGGAAACGCGGGAGTGATCGTCCCGAAAGAAAGGGAGCGGCTCGTGTACCGCTCCTCGCATCGGGCGGAGTTGCTTGCGAACTCGCTCGCGAGGCTGCTGAGCGCCTTGGTGACCTTCCTGCCTTCGGTCAGGCCGCCAACCGGGCGCGTGACGACTGTCCCTCTGCGATTTCATCTCATGTCCGGAGATTCGTGCTCTCCTGCTGCCGCTCACGCGCCCGGCGCGCGGTGCGCATGAACCAGGCGCGCCGAGCCCGCTCCCTGAGTTGTTGCAGTACGCGCGGCACGACGTGCAGAAGTTCAGCCATGCGGTGGCGCTGCCCGAACTCCGTCGCCAGTTCTCGCTGGTCGTGGAAGGCCTGCAGCCGTGAGTGAATCGCCTCCCTGTTCGCCACGTAGATGGCGTGTGCCCCGCGGTACCGCGTGTTGCCGACGTAGAACTGCTGGTGGGTTAACGCGCGCGCCGCGACTTCGCCCAGCACGAGGATCGATTCCTCGGACGAGCTGCCCTGCGACCGGTACGATGTGATGGCGTGGCCGTAGGTCCAGGCGGCGAAGTCCGGTGGCAACTCGTGCCCATCGGTGAACACGATCCGGTTTGCGGCGGGATCGACCAGGGCAACGTCCTTGAAGTCGCCGTTGGCGAGTCCGGCCTCCTCGTTTGGCCCGCGGATCAGCAGCCGATCGCCGGCCGCGACCGCGAGCGTCTGCACGCGCCCTACGTCGAAGGCCGCGCGCTGCCGGCGCGTCAGCTTCGCTTCGCGGCCTCCGGCGCCGCGGACAAGGATGCCGTCGCGCAGGACCGCGACGACTTCCGCCGCGGAACCGCGTTTGAAGAACCGGGTGTGCCGCGCGAAGATGAGCCGGTCCCCCACCTGGTATTGATCCCAATGCGCCTTCTGCTCGTCGGTCCACGTGAGGGGTTTGACGGCTTCCCGCACGACCTCGACCTCCCCGAGCAAGCCGGCGGTGCGTAACGCCGGACGCACCTGGGCGTTGAACCGCTCGATCTCATCCCAGAACGGAATGACGGCGAGGGTCTCGATACCCTTGACCCGGTTGGCGACGAAATGCTCGGCCGCTCGCGCGAACAGAGCGTCATCGGAGCCCGTCTCGCGGATCAGGCCGCGCCGATCGGCGTACGCGAAGGCCTCAGCGGCATCGCCGGATGCCAGCAGGCGGCTGAACCGCCGATCCGCTTCGTTGCGCTGGCGCAGGACTTCGGCGAGCCGAACGACGGGAGTGCCCGAGTGGGCGATCACGTTGCGCAGCGCGTCACCGCGCTCGACGCTGTAGTGTTGTTTCGTGTCGCCGACGAGCAGGACGCGGGCCCGCAGGTCCTGTGCGACCTTGGTCAGATGATCGAGTTGCCGGGTCGAGAGCAGCCCGGCCTCGTCGACGAGCAACACCCGACCGAACGCTTCGCGTTGCATTGCTTCGCTCGCGAGAAAGCGTTGCACCGTGTCGGTCGTGTCGAAACCGCTGTCGACCAGCGCATCGCGGGCCTTGGTTGTCGGAGCGAGGGGCAGGAACCGTTTGCCGCCGCTGACGACGTGCACGCCTTCGATCGCCGAGAGGACGGTCGTCTTGCCCGTGCCGGCGTCGCCGACGAGGACGCTGACGAAGTCGCGGCTGCCGAGGATCTCCGTTGCCGCCGCACGCTGACCGGGGGTCAGTGCGGGCGCCAAGTGTGTAGGGTCGCCAAGTACAAAGCGCGCGTTGCGGCCCGACCGCACGCGTTCGACGGTCTCCGCCTCTTCGCGGCGGATCAGCCGCAAGGTCAGTTCGCCGTCCTTGCGGATCGCTTCCGGGTGCGCGTCGAGCGCAGCGCGCAGATCGCGCCAGCCAAAGAAATCCGGATGTAGCTCCAGTGCCGCGCCCAGGACCGCGCCCTCGCGCGCGACGCTGGCCCGCTCGAAGACGTGGCGGAACGCGGCTTCGAGCACGGTCTGCGCGTTGCCGTGCGAATACTGCTCGCGCGACGACAGGGAGCGGGCCTGACGCACGAGCGCGTCGAGCTGTTCGGTTTCTACAGAAGAAAGCTCCGCGCGCTGCCGCGCTCGAACTTCCGGTGTGCTTACCGCTGTCAGTTTATCCGCCCGAGATTCGCGCACGAGGATTTCGACTTCGCGTTTCGTGGGCCGGCGCCCCTTCTCTGCCGCGAATTCGGCCGCGAGTTTCTCGACGGCACGCGATCGCTTCGAGAAACGCTCGCGCAGATGTTCGACGCCGCGGACCGAGAATCCTTTCGAGTTCAGTCCGTACGGCTCGTACCCGAGCGAACGCAGCCGACTCGCCAACTCGCGGTACAGCACCTGCCGGAGGTACGGCGAGGCGCGGAGCATTTCGGCCGGTTGGAGCGCAAACCAGCCGCGGCGGTTTGCGTCCCAGGTCGCGTTCGCGAGCACGGCGTGCGCGTGCAACTGCGGGTCGAGATCGCGGCTGGCGTCGTGCAGGAACAACGCGCCAGCGAAGGTGCCGGTCAGTCGGAACGACTCCGAGTGCTTCGCCTCGCCGCGTCGTTCGCGCACCGCCGCGAAGCGTTCCATCTCGGCGAGCACGGCCTTGACTGACTCGGCGAACGCCGCGCGCACGCGCTCGTCGCCGCCGACCATCGCGAGCACGCTGACGTCCTTCGGCGCGGACAGCTGCACGTCGATGAACGCGACGGATTTCTTCGCGCCGAGCGCGGTGAGTTCTTCGCCCGTGGCCGGATGGCGGTTGCAGCGCAGCGCCTCGAACGGCGCGTCGGTCACGGAGCCCTCGAGGCCAAGCGCCCTCGCGCCGTCGCCGATCCACTCGCCGAGGACGGCCTGCTCGCCTTCGGCCCAGTAGTCGTTTCGGCGCAGGTGGTGTTGGAGGTAGTTCGATCCGTTGCGAATGATGCCGGCAGTGATCATGCCTACCATCACGGCCGCCCGCAGTCAGTGACTCAACGGACGGCGTCCCCCGAGATCGGCTTATCCGCGCTACCGGTTTCGCGGTAGCGTGTTTTCGGTGCACTCGTCCGGTCCCGTGTCAGTGGCAGCGACGAGCCGGAGTGGTCCGCGGAAGTCC
>JAEUHA010000601.1 GCA_016793535.1 Opitutaceae bacterium
AGACCCATGACCAGCATTCTTGTCGGCGGACTCGAGATCGTCGGTCCGATGGGTCCGCGCTACGCGGAGATTCTCACCCCGGAGGCCTGCCGCTTTGTGGCCGACCTCTGCCAGCGCTTCGACGGACGGCGCCGCGAACTCCTGGCTCGCCGCGTCGAGCGGCAACGCGAAATCGACGCCGGCAAGCTGCCGGACTTCCTGCCGGAGACCGCGGCGATCCGGAACGGCGACTGGCAGGTGCCTCCGCCGCCACCCGATCTGGTCGACCGGCGCACCGAGATCACCGGTCCCGTCGATCGCAAGATGGCGATCAATGCGCTGAATTCCGGCGCCCAGTGCTGGATGGCCGACCTGGAGGACGCCAACTCACCGACGTGGGAAAACGTGGTCGAGGGACAGATCAATCTCCTCGATGCGATCCGCCGCACGATCACCTACACCTCGCCGGAGGGAAAACTCTACGCGTTGAAAGCCAAGACCGCGACCATCGTCGCCCGCCCGCGCGGCTGGCACCTGGAGGAAAAGCACGTGCGGCTCGGCGGCCAGCGGATCTCCGCCTCCCTCTTCGACTGGGGCCTGCACTTTTTCCACAATGCGCGGGAGCTGATCGCCCGCGGCAGCGGCCCCTACTTCTACCTGCCGAAACTCGAAAGCCATCTCGAGGCCCGTTTGTGGAACGACGTGTTTCTCCATGCCCAGGCCGCGCTCGGACTGCCGCGGGGCACGGTGCGGGCGACGGTGCTGATCGAGACGATCCTCGGGGCCTTCGAGGCCGAGGAGATCCTCTACGAACTGCGCGAGCACGCGAGCGGGCTCAACTGCGGGCGCTGGGACTACATCTTCAGCTGCGTGAAGAAACTCCGGAATCGGCCGGAGTACCTGTTCCCCGACCGCACGCTGATCACGATGACTGTGCCGTTCATGCGCGCCTACGCGCTGCACGTGATCAACGTCTGCCACCGCCACGGCGCCTATGCGATGGGCGGAATGGCCGCGCAGATTCCGATCAAGCACGATCCGGCCGCCAACGACGCCGCGCTCGCCAAGGTGCGCGCGGACAAGGAGCGCGAGGCGCGCGACGGCCACGACGGCACCTGGGTTGCGCACCCCGGACTCGTGCAGGCCGCGCTCGACGCGTTTGGCCGGTACATGCCGGGACCGAATCAACTGCACGTCCAGCACGACGTGACGATCACCGCCGCCAAGCTGCTCGAGCCGCTGCGCGGGCCGATCACCGAGGCGGGGGTGCGGTGGAACCTGCACGTCGGCGTGCGCTACCTCGAGGCATGGCTCGGCGGCTCCGGGGCCGAGCCGATCCACCACCTGATGGAGGACCTCGCCACCTCGGAGATCTCCCGTTCCCAATTGTGGCAGTGGCTGCGTTTCGGCGCGAAACTCGACGACGGCCGGCCCATCACCGCGGCCCTGTACGATGAGTTGCTCGCGGACGAACTGCGCCGGATCCGGGCGGAGTATGGCGCCGAACGTTACGACACGGGCCACTTCAAGGCGGCGGTGGAGTTGTTCATGCGCCTGTCGAAGAGCGAGGAATTCGCCGAGTTTCTGTCGCTGCCGGCGTACGAACTGCTCCCGTGAGGGCCCTGCCGGGTGGCGGGGCAAACTCCAAACGCCAACGTTCCAGACACCAAAACAGCCTGAAGGCGCAACCATTCCCAGTGAAGAACGATGGTTGGATATTGTTTGGGATTTGGCCGTTTGGCGTTTGGGATTTTGTTCCTCCGCTGTGAAATTCCGCCTGGAAACTCTCAATCATAGTGACCGCGCCGCGTTCACTGCCGCGCTCGGCCACCTGTTTGAGCACTCGCCCTGGGTGGCGGAGGAAACCTGGCCGCACCGGCCCTTCGCGGATGCGGCGCAGCTGCACGCCGCGTTGTGCGCCACGATGCGCGCCGCGCCGCGCGAACGGCAGCTCGCCCTGATCCAGGCGCATCCTGATCTCGCGGGCCGGCTCGCGCAGCAACGGGCGCTCACGGCCGAGTCGAATCGCGAGCAGGCCAGCGCCGGGCTCGATCGCCTCGGAACGGAGGAACTCGCGGCGTTCCAGAGCCTCAACGCCGCTTACCGCGCGCGCTTCGGTTTTCCGTTCATCATCTGCGCCCGTCTCAACGCCCGTGACGCCATTCTCGCCGCGATGCGCACCCGCGCGACCCACTCGCCGGAGAGGGAATTCCAAACCGCCCTCGCCGAAATCGAGAAGATCGCGCAGCTGCGGCTGAATGACCTGCTGACAACGTGATCGGCTCGCCGCGCAGGGGTGGGACCGCTTGGCGCCGCAACCCTTCGACCGGGGGAACGTCCGGTCGCGGCCTGAAACCGTTCCTGCCGCCGGACCGTCCGCACACTGCCTCGCCGTCAATTTTCCGTGTGTTCCGGGGGTTCCGTGGGCAACCTTGCCTCATGCCGGCCAAACTCAGCACCCACGTCCTCGATCTCACCCGCGGCGCGCCTGCCGCCGGCATGACGATCGAGCTGTGGCGGCTGGAGGGAAAGCCCGCGCTGCTCGCGACCGTCGTGACGAACGCGGATGGCCGCACCGACGCCCCCTTGCTCGCCGGCGACGCGCTCACGGCGGGCGACTATCAGCTCGTGTTCCACGTCCGCGAGTACTTCGCGGGTCGCGGCGAGGCGACGACGTTCTTCGTGCAGGCGAACATCCAGTTTCGCATCGCGGATCCGACCGCGTCGTATCACGTCCCGCTGCTCGTGACGCCCTGGGCGTACAGCACCTACCGCGGGAGCTGAACCATGGGACGCACCGCGGCGCAATCCCTCGTGGCCTGGCTCGAAGAGCTCGGCCGGATCAGCGACGAGCCCGACGGCCTCACCCGGACGTTCCTCTCGCCGGCGATGCGCCGGTCCAACGCGCAGGTCACACGCTGGATGGCCGCCGCCGGCCTGGCCGTGCGCGAAGATCCGATGGGCAACGTCATCGGCCGCCTCGAGGGCCCGACCCCGGATGCGAAGACATTGTGGCTGGGATCGCACCTGGACACCGTCCGCCGGGCGGGCCGGTTCGACGGGGCGCTGGGCGTGCTGACCCCGATTGCCGCGCTCGCCGAACTGCGCCGCCGGCGGGTGAACCTGCCGTTTGCCGTCGAAGTGATCGGGTTCTCCGAGGAGGAAGGCGTGCGCTTCGCGAGCGGTTACCTCGGCAGCAAGGCCTTCACCGGACAACTGCGGCCGGCCGACCTCGCCTTGCGCGACGCCGACGGCGTCACCGTCCGCGAGGCGGTCGCACGGTGGCACAGCCTGACCCCTGGCCGTTCTATTCCGGTCCGAAGCAGCGCGCGAGGCGGGCGGCCTGGGGACCGGCTGATCCCTTTCCCTTCTTCCCGGCCCGCTCCGTCCAGCCTGCTCGGATACGTGGAGGTCCATATCGAGCAGGGGCCGGTGCTCGAGCGCGAGCGGCTGGCCGTGGGAGTCGTATCCGCGATTGCAGGACAGACGCGCGGCCGGATCGTGCTGCGCGGCCAGGCCGGCCACGCGGGCACCACGCCGATGGCGCTGCGCCGCGATGCGCTGGCGGGGGCGGCGGAGTTCGTCCGCTTCGTCGAGTCGACGGCCCGTTTGCGCGCGCCCCTCGTCGCCACCGTGGGCAGCCTCACGGTCACGCCGGGCGCGCCCAACGTCATCCCGGGCGAGGTGAAGCTCTCGCTCGACGTCCGCCACCCGCGCGACCCGGCCCGTCGCGCGGCGCTGACGCACCTGCTGGCCGAGGCCCGCGCGATCGCGCGGCGTCGCGGATTGAAATTCACCTGGGAAAAGACGCAGGACGACGGGGCGGTCGCGTGCGCGCCAGAGCTGACCGCGCGGCTCGAGGCGAGCGTGCAGGCTGTGCAGTCACGGTCGGTGACGCTGGTGAGCGGAGCGGGGCACGACGCCGTGGTCGTGGCGGCGGTGGCGCCGGTCGCCATGCTTTTTGTGCGCTGCCGTGGCGGGCTCAGCCATCACCCGGATGAGTACGCGGCGCCGGCGGACATCGGCGTGGCCCTCGACGTGCTCGTGGAGTTCCTGCTGCGGCTGGCGCCACCGGCGGCGGCCGCGAAACGCAAATCATCCCGATGAGCAGCGAACTCGATCTCATTGTCCGCGGCGGCACGCTTGTGACGCCCGACGGCCTCCAGCGCGCCGACCTGGCCGTGCAGGGCGAGCGCATCGTCCGGATTGCGCCGGAGATTGCGGAGACGGCGGCGGCCGTGGTCGAGGCCGAGGGTCGTTACGTGCTGCCGGGCGTCATCGATGCCCATGTGCATTTCAACGAACCCGGACGGACCGAGTGGGAGGGACTTGCCTCGGGCTCCGCCGCCCTCGCGGCTGGCGGTGGGACGACGTTCTTCGACATGCCGCTCAACTCGGAGCCACCGGTCATCGACGCGGCGCGTTTGCGGGAGAAGCGCGCGCTGGCGGAGGAAAAGTCCTGTGTGGATTTCGCGCTCTGGGGCGGGCTGATCCCCGGCAATCTCGACCAGCTTGCGTCGTTGCGGGATGCCGGTGCGGTCGGGTTCAAGGCATTCATGTCGGAGAGCGGCATCGCGAGCTTTCCCCGGGTCAACGCGGCGGTGCTGCGGGAAGGGATGAAGCGTGCGGCCAGGCTCGGCCTGCCCGTCGCCGTGCATGCGGAGGACGAAACGCTCGCGGCCCGGTTCACCGCGATGGAAAAGGCCGCCGGCCGGCACGACGCCGCGGCCTGGCTGGCGTCCCGGCCGGTCGAGGTGGAACAGGAGGCGATCCGCATCGCCCTCGAACTGGCGGGCGAGACCGGCTGCTCGCTGCACATCGTGCACGTGAGCAGTCCGGAGGGAGTCGCGCTGGTCGAGGAGGCCCGGGATCGGCGCGTCGACGTGACCGCCGAGACGTGTCCGCACTACCTGCTGCTGAACGATCGCGACGTGGCGGCAATCGGCGCCCCCGCGAAATGCGCCCCGCCGATTCGCGACGAAAAGCGCCGGAAGGCCCTGTGGCGCGACCTGCGGGCCGGGCGTATCCACACTGTGGGTTCGGATCATTCGCCGGCGCCGGCGGCGCTCAAGACCTCGGACGACTTCTTCGCCCTGTGGGGCGGCATCGGCGGCGTGCAGCACGGTGCCGCGCTGCTGTTCTCGGCGTGTGCCGCGACGCTCGAGTCGGACCTGCCCCGGCTCGCCGCCGTGCTCGCGCGCAACGTGGCGCGTCGCTTCCGCCTCAGTGCCCGGAAGGGATTGCTCGCGGAAGGCTGGGAGGCGGACTTCTGCCTGGTCGAGTTTGGCCGTCCGCGGACGATCGAGGCCGGAGAACTCTGGACCCGGCATCAGATCAGCCCGTATGTCGGACGGAAAAGCCGGGCCCGCGTGACCGACACCTACGTGCGCGGCCATGCGGTCTACGCGGACGGCCGGCTCGTGAACCTGCCGCCGCCGGGACGCTTCCTGCGGCCGGAGCGCTGAGGCTGGCATGGGAAAACCGGTTTACAGGCGGGCGCAGAACGCGCAGAGATTTCTCCCGGGAGCGGCGGCGGCAACTTCTCCTCGGAACCTGAGCTCAGCGCTCGCCGCTATCCTTTGGAACTCCCTGCCCAGCCTCTCCTCGGTGACGTGAATCCATGAACTCTCCCTACGGCCAGACCCGCACTCGAATCGCCGCGCGGCACGCGCTGCTTGCGCCTGACGGCCACGTCAAGGGCAACGTGCCCGGCATCACCGGCGCCGTCGTCGTCACGCTGATCAACCCCGCCATGGGCGCCCGGTTCGCGCAATTGCTCGTGACGTTCGCCGCGGGCGGCCGGGCGGAGTTTCCGGGCAACACCGTCGAGACCGCAGGCTATTTCGAGAGTGGCGGCGGGACCGTGGCAATCGAGGGCCGGAAGGCGAAGTGCGGCCCGGGCGGGTACTTCTTTGCTCCCGCCGGTGCGGCCTGGTCAATCTCGTCACCCCGGGTGGGGACGCGGGTCACCCTGTTTCAGAAGACCTTTGTCCCGCTGGCCGGCGTCGACGCGCCGCGGCCGATCATCGGGGCGGCGTCGGACGTCGCCGGGCAGCCCTTCCTGGGCGATCCGGATGCGCGGCTGCAGGTCCTGCTGCCGGATGAGCCGGGGTTCGATCTCGCGATGAACGTCTTTACCTACCAGCCGGGGGCGACGCTGCCGTTCGTGGAGACCCATGTGATGGAGCACGGGTTGCTGATGCTCGCCGGCCAGGGTGTTTACCGGCTCGAGGACGCCTGGTATCCGGTGGCCGCCGGCGATGCGATCTGGATGGCCCCGTATTGCCCGCAGTGGTTTGTCGCGATGGGCAAGTCGCCGGCCAGCTATCTCTACTACAAGGACGTGAATCGGGCCGCGCTTTAAGGCGGGTTGGGGACTTTCCCGGCACGGAGCCTGCGGATAACGGAGCACCATGACTCAACCCCCGATCGCCCCGCCCGCCGCGCCGGTCCCGGATGCCTTCGGCTTCACGCTCAACGGCGAGCCCGTGTCGGTCGCGGGCGTCGCGCCGACGACGACCTTGCTCGACTGGCTGCGCCGGACGGGCCGCACCGGCAGCAAGTGTGGTTGCGCCGAGGGCGACTGCGGTGCGTGTTCCGTGGCGATCGTCGAGCGGACCGCGGCGGGAGCGCCGACCTATCGGGCCATCAACAGTTGCATCGCCCTCCTGCCCAGCTTCGCCGGCCGCGAGGTGGTCACGGTCGAGGGCCTGGCTGACGGCGCCGCCTTGCATCCCGTGCAACAGGCGCTGGTGGAACACGGCGGCTCGCAATGCGGCTACTGCACGCCGGGCATCGTCGTTTCGCTCTTCGAGGCGTACCACCGGACCGATCGGCAGCGGCGTGACCAGATCAACGACCAACTCTGCGGGAATCTTTGCCGCTGCACCGGGTATCGGCCGATCCGTGACGCCGCGGCCGCCGTGCTCTCGGCGCGGCCGGCGGGAGAGGCGGATGCGCTGGCCGCGCGCCTGCGGCGGCCCGTGTCCGCCCTGTCGCCGCTGCAGTACGAGGTCGCCGGGGAGCGCTTCTTCCGGCCGGGCTCGCTCGCCGAGTTGTTTGCGCTCAAGCAGCGCCATGCGGACGCGGTGCTGGTTGCCGGCGCGACGGAAATTGGCGTCGAACGGAACAAGAAGTTCCGGGCCTTCCCCACGTTGATCGCCACCGAGGCGGTGCCGGAGCTCACCCGCATCACGTCGAACCCGGTCGAATGGCGGATCGGCGCGGCCGTCACGCTGACGGCCATCGAAGAGGCGCTGGGCGGTGAATTCCCGTCGCTCGCGAAGATGCTGGCGGTGTTCGCTTCGCGCCAGATCCGCAACCGGGCGACGCTCGGTGGCAACCTGGCGACCGCCTCCCCGATCGGGGACAGCGCGCCCGTGCTCCTGACGCTGGACGCGAGTGTCGTGCTCGCATCGGCCCAGGGCGAACGCACCGTGCCGCTCAGCGAGTTCTTCACCGCCTATCGGCAGACGCAGCTTCGGCCGGACGAGATCCTGCGCGAGATCGTGCTGCCCCGCGCGTCGGCTGTCGCGGGCCTGACCCGGCGCGTTGATTTTCAGAAAGTGTCCCACCGGCGGGAGCTCGACATCAGCATCGTCGCCGGCGCGTTCTGCGTCGAGGTGGACGCCGCCGGCGTGGTGCGGCGAGCCCGTCTCGCCTATGGCGGCGTGGCCGCGATGCCGGTCCGGGCGCGGCGGGCGGAGGCCGCGCTCGAGGGCCGGCCCTGGACGACCGCCGCCGCGGACGTGGCGGCGCTCCTGCACGATGAATTCAAGCCGATCGACGACGTGCGCGGCCGTGCGACCTATCGGCGCGGCCTGATCGTCAGCCTTTGGGAAAAGTTCGTCGCCGGGGAAACGAGCCTCGCGGTGGATACGGCGCCCGGCTTCACCGCCGGCCGTGTCTGGACGGCACCGGATCCTTCGCGGCAGTTGCGCCACGAGAGCGCGGTGGGGCATGTGACGGGTCGGGCGCAATACGTCGACGACACGGCGCAGCGCCGGCCGATGCTCGAGGTGTGGCCGGTGGTTTCTCCGCACGCGCGGGCGAAGATCCGGCGCCGCGATGTCACCGCGGCGCAGGCTTACCCCGGCATCGTCGCGGTATTGATGGCGGAGGATGTGCCCGGCGAGAACAACGTCGGTCCCGCCCGCCACGACGAGCCGCTGTTCGCGGCCGGCGACGTGCTCTATCACGGCCATATCGTCGCGCTGGTGGTCGGGGAATCGCTGGTGGCGTGCCGGACGGCGGCCGCGCTCGTGCGGATCGAATATGAACCGCTGCCGCCGGTGCTGACGGTAGCGGAGGCGGTGGCCGGCGAAAGTTTTCACAATCCGGAACGGGTGCTGCAACGGGGTGATCCGGGGGCGGCGCTGGCGGCGTCGCCCCACCGGCTCGCGGGTGAGTTCACCTTGGGCGGACAGGAGCACTTCTACCTGGAAACGCAGGCGGCGTGGGCGGAGTGCGGTGACGACGGGGACGTGTTCATCGCCTCGTCGACCCAGCATCCCTCCGAAATCCAGGCCATCGTGGCCGAGGTGCTCCACCTCCCGCGGCACAAGGTGGTCGTCCAGTCACCGCGCATGGGCGGCGGCTTCGGCGGCAAGGAGACCCAGGGCAACACTCCGGCGGCGCTCGTCGCCCTCGCGGCGGTCAGGACCGGGCGGCCGGTGCGACTCCAGTGGGATCGCGACCTGGACATGATGCTCACGGGCAAACGCCATCCGTTTCACGCCCGCTTCGAGGTGGGCTTCGACGGCGATGGCCGGATCCGGGCGGCGGTCATCGACCTCATCGCGAACGGCGGCTGGTCGCTGGACCTGTCGCAGCCGATCCTCGAACGCGCGATGTTTCACGTCGACAACGCGTACTACCTGCCCGCGCTGCGGGTGACGGGCCGCGCGGCGAAGACGAACGTGGCGTCGAACACCGCATTCCGCGGCTTCGGCGGTCCGCAGGGCATGGTCGTCATCGAGGAGATCGTCGATCGCGTGGCCCGCACCCTCGGCCTCGCGCCGGAGGTGGTGCGGGAGCGGAATTTCTACCACGGCACCGGCGAGACCAACCGCACCCACTACGGGGCCGACATCGGGGACAATCGGATCCAGACCCTCTGGCGCGCGGCGCTCGAGTCCGCCGGCTGGGCGGCGCGGCGGGACGCGGTGGACGCGTGGAACCGGACGCACCCGCGCATCAAGCGCGGACTCGCGGTGACGCCGGTGAAGTTCGGGATTTCCTTCACCCTGACCCACTACAACCAGGGCGGGGCGCTGGTGCACGTTTACCAGGACGGCTCGGTGCAGGTGAATCATGGCGGCACCGAGATGGGGCAGGGGTTGCACACGAAGATCCTCGGCCTCGTGATGCGGGAGCTGGGTCTGCCGGCGGAGTGTATCCGGATGATGAAGACGAGCACCGACAAGGTGCCGAACACCTCCGCGACCGCCGCCTCCGCCGGGGCGGATCTCAACGGCGCGGCGGTGCGGGCGGCCTGCGCGACGCTGCGCGAGCGGATGGCGCCGGTGGCGGCGCGGTTGCTCGACCCGGAGGCGGGAGCGGCTTCACGCCGCGACGCGGAGCCGGACGGACCAGCGGG
>JAEUHA010000605.1 GCA_016793535.1 Opitutaceae bacterium
GGTCAATGTCCGCGGGCCGCAGTCCGGATTCGCGATACGCCGCCTCCATCGCCCGCACCTGGCCCGTGGCGGACGGCACCAGCAGGCCCGAGCCACGGCCGTCGTTGGCCAGGCCGACGCCGCGGATGACGCCGAGGATGCGACTGCCGTCGCGCTGCGCGTCCTCGAGTCGTTTGAGCACGATGACGGCCGCGCCCTCCGCCGGCACGAGTCCGTCCGCCTCGGCGTGGAACGGCCGGCTGCGGCCGCTCGGGCTCAGGGCCTGCAAGGTGGTGAAACCGGCGTGGATCGTCAGCCCGTGCACGCGCGTCACGCCGCCCGCGAGCATCACGTCGGCCCGGCCGTCGGCCAGCCAGTCGCAGGCGAACTTGATTGCGTAGAGCGACGACGCGCACGCGGCGTCGACCATGAAGCCGCCGCGGGTGAGTTGCAGGGATTCGCACAGCAGGCTGGCCGGCAGTCCCGACATGAACCGGTTGAGCGGGTCCGGGGCCGGTGGGCGTCGGCCGCGCGCCAGCTGTCCGGCCCAGACCGAAGCGGCGAAATCGCTCAGGCCGTAGGTGGGATACGAGAGATTGCCGATGATCGCTCCGCCGCGCGTCCGGGAAGACGGGTCGAGGCCGGCGTCGATGAAGGCCTCCCGGCCGACGTGCAGCAGCCATTGGAACAGCGGGTCGAGTCCGGCCACCCCCACGCCCTCGATCGGGTGTAGGGCCGGGTCAAATACGCGGTCGAAGCCGGTGACGTATCCGCCGCGATCGGACGGAATGCGTTCCGCGGCCGGGGCGGCCGCGTCGGTGCGCATCACGCGGGCCTGGTCGGCCACGCCCCAGGTTGCCGCCGTGGCGCGGGAGAGGAGATCCCGTCCCGCGAGCACGCCGGCCCAGAGCTGCGCGGGGGTGTGCGCGCCGGGCAGCAGGCAGGCCTGGCCGACGATGGCGATGGGACGGAAGGCGGGCACGGGAGAGGGTGTCAGGCGAACGAATCCACGTGAAAGCATTCGACGCCCCGGAGTGTGAAAATGGCGGCGCCGTCGGTGTCGACGCAGTCAACGTGGGTTTCCGTCCCGGGCCCGCTGGTCTCGCGTCCGTGCAAGCGGCAGGCGACCGTCTCGCCGGGACGCGCCGCGCGGGTGAGGACCATTTCCCCGATGCGCAGGGGCAGGGAACGGCGGCCGTGCGCCTCCATCGACCAGAGGACCGCGGCCTGCAGCGCGCCGTCGAGCAGCGCGGGCCCGACGCGCCACGGTTCCGCGCCCGCGACGGCGAGGGGATGGTTTTCGAGCACCATCGCGGCGGAGTCGGGCGACCAGCCGCGCAGGTGCCGGATCACCTGGAGGTCGGGTCCGTGAAACAGGCGGCCGGCGTAGGCGTCCGCGGCGGTGAAGCTGAAGTCGCGCCAGCCGGCCTGTCCGGTGTCGGTCGCGGCCAGGGGCGACGCCGCGCCCGCCGCGAAGTCCGCTTCGGCCGTGTAGAGCGGCTTGCCAGTGGCCGCGTGGGAGATGCGCAGCGCCACGACGCCGTCCTCGCGCCGGCGCGCGGTGAGCTGGAGCAGCAGGCGGTCGGAGGTCGCGTTGAGCGTGACAGCGGTCATCACCTGGACGTCACGCAGCCGATGCACCGTGGCGTCGGGCCGGGCGAGGGCTGCGCCCTGCAGAAACCACTCGGTCACGAGCGCGATGGGCACGACCATTTTTCCCTTCACGACGTGGTCAGCGAGGAATGGATAGCGGGCCACGGACACCGGGATGTCGACGCGGTGGCCTGGTCCGGCGGGGTCGGCGCCGAGATCGAGGCGGCCCGCGCCGATGACAACTTCCACGTGCCCGGCCGTCGCCGGACCGGCGAGTTCGTGCACGAAGGCCGCGGCCCCGGCCTCGGGCGCGATCAGGCCGATGCCCTGGGTGAGAAAGTGTTCGCGGAGCGCGGGCGTCACCATGCCGCCGTCCCATGGGCCCCAGTTGATCGAGCGCACCAGGCACCGGCCGCCGCGCCGGCGAAACTCCGCCTGCGCGACTTTGTTGAGCACCTCGTTGGCCATGGCATAGTCGGCCTGACCGCGATTGCCGAAGCGACCGGCCACCGAGGAGAACAGGATCAGCGCGTCGATCGGATCGGTGGCGGTGGCCTCGAGGAGAATCTGCAGGCCGCGCACTTTCGCGTCGAACACCCGCGCGAACTCCCCGGGCGTCTTGTCCGCGATCAGCTTGTCGGCCAGCACGCCGGCGCCGTGGACGACGACGGTGATCGGGCCGAGGCGCGCGCGCACGCCGTCCAGCGCCTTCTTCACGGCGGCCGCGTCCGTCGCGTCGCACGCGAAGTACTCCGCCGGGCTGCCGGCGGTGCGCAGCGCCTCGAGGGTCGCGCGGATTTCGCGCTGCGCGATGATCTCCCGCACGGCGGCGGCGAGCACCTTGGGGGTTGGAGCGCGACCGGCACGTTGCTCCCGGGCGAGTAGCACGCGGCGCAGTTCGTTTTCGTCGCGCACGTCCGCACACTCGTCGGGTTCGGGGCTCAGTGCGGTGCGACCGAGCAGGGCGATCCTGGGCTGATGGGCGCGGGCCAGCGCGATGAGCGTGACGGCGGTCACGCCGCGGGCGCCACCGGTGGCCACCACCACGGAGCTCGGGGTGACCCGCCCTGACGTGGCGGCCTCGAGCGGGGTGGAGGTGAGTTCAAGGCGGCGGCGGACGCCGTCGGCGCCGAGGCCGATCTCCCCGTCGTCGCCGCCGAACAGCAACTCGGCCGCGAGGCGGTCGCCGAGTTGCGCGGCGGGCAACGCGGCGCAGTCGAGGTCGATGCTGCGCGTCGCGGCGCGCGGCCATTCCTTGGCGGCCGTTTTGGCGAGGCCGGCCAGGCCGCCGAACCAGGCGCGCGGGACCGAGGCGCCATCGAGTCCGAAGCGGCCGCCGGTGTCCTGGACGGTCACGAAGACGCCGCCCGCCTCGGCGATCCGGCCCGCCGCCGCCTTGGCGTCGGCAAACGCCGCCAGCTGCGCGGCCGCGGCGCCATCAACACTCGCGTCGGCGCGCAGGCCGTGGAGCAGGATCGCGCCGTCGCAGTCCGGCGGCACGGTGGTCACGACCTCGGCCGCAACGTGGTGCCGCGCGAGCGCGTCGCGCAGCGCAACGGCGATGCCGCGTCCGTCCTCGGTGATGACCAGGCGGCTGACGCGATGCAGACCGGCGAGCGCCAGGCCCGGGCGCGCCGCAGGGACGGCGCGCAGCAGAAAGCGGTCAACGGGTGGGCGTGCTAACTTTTTTTTTTGGTCATCCGCCGCGGCCGCGACGACCGCGGGCGTCGGAGACGCGCCAGGCTTCGCCGCCGGGGCGGGCCCGCCGAGTTGTTCGATCAGATAATCGGAGATGCCCTGCAGCGTCTGCAGTCCGCCCATGACCTTAGCATCGACGGCGGGCAGGCCCGGCAGCTTCTTCTGCACGGCGGAGAGGATTTCGACGCGCTTGATCGAATCGATGCCGAGGTCGCCCTCGATGTGCATCGCCGGCTCGAGCATGTCGCGCGGGTAGCCTGTCTTCTCCGCCACGGTCTCGAGGACGATCTCCATCACCTGCGTGCTGTCGAAGACCGGTTTTGCCGCCGCCGCCGGGGCGGCGACGGTCGCCGGGGCGACGGCGACGGGAGCCGGCGTGGCGCGGGCCGCAGCCGGAGCGGGTTCGTTGCGCGGTGCGACGCGCGCGGGCGGTGCGGCCATGAGGCGTGGAGATTCCTCGACGTGCGGGGCGCCATGGCCGTTGCGGGCGGAAGCCGGGGGCGGCAGGACGAGGGGAGCGGGCGCGGCGATGACGGGTGCGCTGGGCGTGACCGGGACCGCGGTGCCGGAGACGGCGGTGAGGAAGGAGCGGTGGGCGTCACCCATTGTGCGCAGGAACGTCTCGTGGGCGCGGACGACGGCGTCGCTGGTCAGCGGCGCCCGGGCGCTGGTGCCGTTCGGGTGGGCGGACGACGGAGAGGACGAGAGGGCGGAGTGATCGCTCATGCGGGAAATGGGTTGGACTGGCTGCGGGGCCGGTGGCGTCGGCGCGGACCGGGGAGGCGCGGAGGGGGATGCGGGAGGGACGGGAACCGGCGGCGTCTTGCGGCCGTCGCGCGAAGGATAGGGGCGGCCGAGATTATAGCCGCCCACCTGCAGGGTGGCCGCGGAGCGCTTCGGTTCCGGCTGGGCGACCCGGTGGCCCTGCCACAGAAAGTCCCACGTGACCGGCACGCCTGCCACCGCGAGGCGGGCGAGGCCGTTCAACACGCCGATGTCCGCCGGCTGGCCGGCCGGGTTCAGCGTGATGACGGTGACTGCGTCACCCAGCGTCTGGCGCACGAGTCCGGTGAGCACGCTGCCGGCGCCGACCTCGACGAAGATGCGTCCGCCGGCGGCGTGCATGGCCCGGAGTTGGTCGACGAACCGCACGGGCTGCGCCAGCTGGGTCGCGAGCAACGCGCGCTGCGCGTGAGGATCCGGCGCGTAAGGTTGCGCGGTGGAGTTGCCGAACACCGGGACGGCCGGGGCGGCGAACGGAATCTGCGCGAGGGCTTGCGCGAAGGGTGCGCATGCCCCGCTCACCGCGGCGGAGTGAAACGCGGTGGCGACCGGCAGGCGGCGGAATGTGACCTGCTGCTCCGTGAGCCGCGCTTCGAGCCGGGCGATGTCCGCGGCGGGCCCCGCGACCACGGACTGCTGCGGGCTGTTCTGGTTGGCGACGACGCAGGTCGAAAACTCGCGCGCGAGCAGCGGCCCGAGTTCCTCGGCGGCCTGCCGCACGGCGGTCATCGCGCCGGGATGAGCGCGCGAGACCGCGGCCATCAGCTCGCCGCGCTCTCGGCAGACCCGCACGCAATCGGCGCGGGTCAGCACTCCGGCCGCGTGCAGCGCGGGAATCTCCCCGAGACTGTGTCCGCCGGTCAGGGCCGGCCGCACGCCGGCGGCCTCCAGCACGGCGAGGTAGGCGAGGCTGACGGCGGCGAGCGCCGGTTGGGCGTTTTCCGTCTGCCGCAGCGTCTCCTCCTGCCGCGCGGCGGTGGCGGCGTCGAACGCGGGCGGCGGATACACCAGGTCGCACAAACGGGTCGCACCCGTGAGCCGCAGCGACTCGATATCCTCCCACGCCTGCATCGCCGGCGGAAAGTGCAGCGGCACCTCGGCCGCCATGCCCACGCTCTGGCTGCCCTGGCCGGGAAACAGGTAGGCCAGCCCGGAGGCGGCGGAGCCCGCGGCTGTCATGGCAAGATGGATACCCTCCGTTGCGGGCGCGGCGCCCTGCGGCAGTTCGCCGATCTGCCGCAACAGCCGGTCCGCCTTCGTGCGGGCGTCCTCGGCGGAGCGGGCGACGATCGCGGCGCGGTGGGTCGCCCCGGACTGGAAGGCCTGCTGGCTCGAACGGGCGGTGGACGCGAGGTCGGCGTCGGCCAGTTGCGTCCAGGCGGTCACCTGGGCGGTCAACGCCGCGGCGTCGGGAGCGCTGGCGAGCAGGACCTCCGCACCGCAGCTGCGGACCCGCGGCGCGGCGGCGCGGCCGCGGTATTCCTCGAGGGTGACGTGAAAGTTCGTGCCGCCGAAGCCGAACGAGCTCACGGCGCCGCGGCGCGGTTCGTCGCCCGCCTGGATCCACGGCCGGGCGGACGTATTCAAATAAAGGGGACTGTCGGCAAACCCGAGCTCCGGATGCGGGGCGTCGACGTTGGCGGTCGGCGGCAGCGCCCGGTGGCGCAGGGCCAGCGCGACCTTGATCAGTCCCGCGGTGCCGGCGGCGCCCTTGGTGTGGCCGATCTGCGATTTCACGGAGCCGAGGGCGCACCACTGGCGGCGGGCCGGATCCGCGGCCGCAAAGACGCCGTTGAGCGCGGTGGCTTCGCAGAGGTCGCCGGCGGCGGTGCCGGTGCCGTGCGCCTCCACGAGGCGCACCGTGGCAGGGGAGAAGCCGGCCTGGCGGTAGCAGCGCTCGAGGGCGAGGGTCTGGCCCTCGGGGCGCGGTGCGTAGACGCTCTTCGAGCGGCCGTCCGACGAGGAACCGAGGCCGCGGATCACCGCGTAGATCGGGTCGCCGTCCCGTTCGGCGTCCTCCAGCCGGCGGAGGCAGAGCATGCCGCCGCCTTCGCCCATCATGGTGCCGTCGGCGCCGGCGGCGAACGGCCGGCAGTGCCCCGACGCCGACATCGCCGGCGTCTTGCTGAAGCACATGTACATGAAGATCGTGTTCAGCGCGTCGACGCCGCCGGTCAGCACGCGGTCGCTCGTGCCCAGCTGAAGTTCGCCGAGGCCCATGTGCAGCGCGGCGAGCGAACTCGCGCACGCGGCGTCCGTCACGCAGTTGGTGCCCCCGAGGTTGAAGCGGTTGGCGACCCGGCCGGCGACGACGTTGCCGAGGCAGCCGGGGAAGGTGTTCTCGTTCCACTCCGGAAACAGCGCCGCGATGCGCTTCGTCGCCTCCTCGACCTGCGGCTCCGGAATGCCCGCGCGCCGCATGCCCTCGATCCACATCGGGCGCGTGAGCAGGCCGGACATCGAACTGATCATCTCGGTCGCCGAGGCGACGCCGAGAATGACGCTGGTGGTGTCGAGGTGGAGCTTCGCGACCTGTCCGCCGGAGCAGTCGTCGAGCACCTGGCGCGCGAGCAGCAGCGCGAGCAGTTGCGCGATATCGGTCGCCGGCAGGACATTGGGCGGCAGGCCGTAGGCGACGGGATCGAACGCGACCTCGGACAGGAAGGCTCCGTGCTTCGAATAGGTTTTCCCGGGCGCCTTCGGATCGGCGTCGAAGTAGTCCTCGATCAGCCAGTGCGTCGGCGGAATCTCCTGCATGCAGTCGCGGCCGCTGAGGATCAACCGCCAGAACTCATCGACGTTGCGCGCCTGCGGAAACAGCGCGCTCATGCCCGTGATGGCGACGGGCCGGAAGGGGACGGGAGAGGGGGCGGCGGAAACGGCGTTCAAGGCGGAGGACTCAGGAGAGTTGCAGTGGACGCGGGCGGAATTCGTAGGCGGAGGCGGGGACCGCGACGCCGAAACTGCGTAGTTGCGCGGCACGCGTCAGGACGGCGGCCCCTTCCATGAGGTTCAGCGCGATCTGTGCCACGGTGCGCGCTGCCGGTGGAGCGAGGAAACTGCCCTCGACCCACTGGTTGAAGCTCCCGATGGCGGGGCCGCACCAGATCTGATAGTCGAGCCGGCGGCTCGCGTCGCCGACGATGGGCCAGTGGCTGGAGCTGCCTAGGTACCAGCGAAACACGAGCGCGAGGCGGTGCCGCGGGTTGCGTTCGGCCTCGACGAGTTCCCGGGGATCGCGCGCGGTGAAAAACGTCACACACTCCGTCCAGATCTCGGCGAGCGGCCGGCGGAAGATCTCGCGCTCGATCTTCCCGCGCTCGGCGGCCGGGATGTCCTCGAGCGTCGGATACGTCTGGTAGAGTTCGTAGAGCTTCGTGGCGCGCTGGGCGAAGAACGTGCCCTTGCGCAGGACCTGGACCTTGACGCCCAGCTCGAACATGTCGGCGGAGGGCGCCATCGTGCAGTCCGCGAGCCCGGCCTCGGCGAGCAGGGCCTTGGCCTCGGCCGAAACACCGGCCTCGACGGCCGATTGGTTGATGGAACCGGTCACGACATACGCCGCTCCGAGCTGGAACGCCGCGGCGACGGCCGCCGGCGTGCCGAGCCCGCCCGCCGCGCCCACTCGCGGCACGCGGGCGTAGCCGTGTTCGCGGGCAAGATCGAGCGCGAGCTGCTGGATGACCGGAAACAGGGCGGAGAGCGGACGGTTGTCCGTGTGACCGCCGGAATCGGCTTCCACCGTGATGTCTTCGGCGACCGGGAGCCCGGCGCCCAGCACCGCTTCCTCCGGCGTAAGCTGCCCGGCGGCCACCAGGGCCTGCAGCATCTCTTCGGGCGCCGGCGCAATGAACTGGCGCGCGACTTCCGGCCGGGAGATCTTCGCGAAAACGTGATTGGCCCGGGTGACGGTGCCGTCGGCGCGTCGCGCCAGCCCGGTGTACGCGTAGCGCACGACCGTCGGTTGCAGGGCCATGAACGCCGACGCGCACACGCGCCGCACGCCACGGCGCAGGAAGAGGTCGACGAGGGCCGATTCCGTGTCGGGTTCGTTGGGCGAGTGGATGAGATTGCAGCCCCACGGTTCGGCGTCGCCCAGTGCGTGCCCGATCTCCGCCAAGGCGGCTTCCACGCGCGGGACACTCAGGCCGCCGGCGCCGAAGAATCCGATCACGCCGGCCCGGGCGGCGGCGATGACGAGCTGGGTGGAGGCGATTCCGCGCGCCATTTCGCCGACGACGTAGGCGAACCGGGTGCCGTGGGCCTCGTTGAACGCGCGGCCGCCGAGCCATTCGGGATAAAGCGGCGGAAGATGACCGATGACCTCGGACGCTGGTCCGGCGGGAGCGTCGGCGAAGGCGGCGCTGACTTCGTGGCGAACCGGATCGAACTGCACGCGAACCGGCCGCCGGACCTGCCGGGCTACGTCACCCGCACACGCCTGCGCCCCGCGATGAACGTCGTCGTCGCAGCCGGGGCGGGAGGATTGATCGAGGGCGGAAACAGGCAAAATCGCTGACGACGTTGAATTCCGAAAAGCGGTAAGCAAGCGGAATGCGGAACGAGAATGGCCGGTCGGGGAAGTCCGGGGAAGGTGTTGACCGTGCTAACGCGACTTCGCTTCCTGAGCGCCGTCCGGATGGACCCGATCGCCGGATGCCATGGCCGTCACTGTTGCGCTTACTTTCCTGAGTCTGCTCCTCCTCGTGGCGGCCTACCGCCAGCTGATGCGGCCTTGGTTTGTCGCGGGGTTCTTTGTCGTCGGGCTCGCCTTGATGGCCGTGAACGCCGGCCGCCTGGACCTTCAGCCGCTGACGTGGGCCAAGGTGATCACCCTCGCGGTCACCATGGCGCTCTTTCTGTCCCTCCCGAGGAGCGGCCCCGGGTTCCGGCACGTTCTCAGGCACGGGATGGTGGGTATCCTGTTTCTGAATATCCTGGAGGCGATCGTGGCGGACGCACTGGGCGGTCGGTGGGTGAACGCGGCGGTCGGCGGGTCGCTGCTCGCGACGCTGGAAAGTCCCTCCCGGGTCGGGACGCGCGATCTGGCCGGGCGCCCCGCCGTCACGTACGACCTGCCGTGGCGCTGGATCGCCGCCTACACGGCCTGGAACTTCACCGTGGTCTGCGCCAACTATCCGTTGCACTACCTCGACCACGCCGCGGTGCTGGCGGCACCGATCGTTGCCGCCGTCCTGGCCCGCGACCGGCGACTCTATCTCGAAGCCCGCGGTTTCACGCTGAGCCTGTACGCGGTCGTGATCGTCGTCGCCATCGAGGTGTTGCACTGGCCGTGGATCCCGTCCGCGCCCGATCCGGCCGGGTTCTATCCCTTCCTCTCCGCGGTTGCGGCCGCGCTCGGGCTCTGGAACCTGGTCCAACGTTTCCGCCCGGCGCGCCCGGAGGCGCGGGCGGAATAGGCGCCGGGTGCCGCCCCGGCGCCGATCTCCTTTTTGACCATGACCCTTGCCCGCCTTGTTATCTCCGTGGTCGCGCTGCTCTGCGCGGCCGCCGGCCAGGCCCGTCCGCCGGAGTCACAGATCCGCGCCTCGCTCACCTCCTGGCTGGGCGAGTCGCCGGGCGGAGTGGCGGCGGCTTACATCGACGCCGACGGCGTGGTGTTTGCGCAGGCCGGCCGGTTCAGTGCCGCCGACGACCGTAGTTTGACCCCGGATACGCAGTTCGAGATCGGCTCGGTGACGAAGACGTTCACCGCGGTGCTGCTGGCCGATGCCGTGCGGGCATCGCGGCTGGCGCTCGAGGATCCCGTCGGCCCGCCGTTTGCGCGCAGCGGCGTGACCTACCTGCAACTCGCGACGCATACGGCGGGGCTGCCGCCGCTGCCCACCGACCTGACGATGTCCGATCCCCTGAACCCGTATGCCGACAGCGACCTGCCGGCGCTCACCGGTTCGTTTGCCAAGGTGGCCGCGGGAGTGAAGCCGTCCGCGTCCAGCTACTCGAATTTCGGCTTCAGCGTGCTGGGGCACGCCGTGGCCGGTGCCTGGGACAAGCCGTATGGCGAACTCCTGACCGAGCGGGTGCTGCGTCCGCTGCAGCTGCCGGCGACGCGGCTTTCGTGGCGGGACGCGGATCCCAGCCGGCTCGCGCCGCCGCACGATCCGTCGGGCATCGGGCGCAACTGGGACCTCAATGCCTTCGCTCCCGCCGGCTCACTGGTCTCCTCGACCCGTGATCTGGCCCGATACGTCCAAGCCCACCTGGGTTTGGTCGAGTCGCCGCTGGCGGGGGCACTCGCGGACACGCAGCGCGCGCGAGTGGGCGGGGGCGCGCCGACGCGGCAGAGCGGGCTCGCGTGGGTCATCGAGCGTCGCCCGGCCGGAACCCGGATCTGGCACAACGGTGCCACGGGCGGATACCGCAGCTACGTCGGTTTCGACCCGGACCGGCGGGCAGGTGTCGTCGTCCTGACCAACCACGCCCGTGGCGTCGAGGCGCTGGGTGAAGCGCTGCTCGCGGGTGTGCCCCTGGCCGACACACCGGCGCAGCGCCCGGTTGCGCCGGATGCCGGGCTCGTGGAATACCTCGGAAACTATCCGCTGGCGGCGTCGTTCATCCTGACGGTGACCGCGGAGGGAAAGCAGCTTTACGTGCAGGGAACCAACCAGCCGCGGCTCAAGGTGGACGCGATGGCCACGGACCGGTTCAAGGCGCAGGGGGTCGCGGCGGAAGTGTCCTTCGAGCGGGACGCGGCGGGCAAGGTGGTCGCACTGGTGCTCCACCAAAACGGGGCCGACCGGAGGGCCCCGCGCCTCGCTCCGGGGGAGAAGCCGGCGCCGCCGCGCGAGGTCGCGCTCCCGGCGGAGGAACTCGAGGCGTACGTCGGCCGGTACGCGCTGGGGCCGCTTCATTTCACCGTGACGCGCGAAGCCAGGGGGCTCTTCGTGCAGGTGACGGGGCAGCCGAAGGCGCAGGTCTTCGCGTCGGCCCGGGACGAGTTCTTCTACAAGGTCGTCGAGGCGCGGATCAGTTTCGTGCGCGCCGAGGGCCGGGTCGTGGCGCTGATCCTGCACCAGGCGGGACTCGCGCAGCGCGCGGTGAAGGAACCGTGAGTCAACGCCGGGCGCGGCACCGCCGGGTCGGGCTTGGCTTGAGGAGAAATAACCGCATGGTCGGCCGGAGATGAACCGTCGTATCGCCTGCCTTGTCGTGGGGTCGCTGGGAATGTCAGTGGTGCCGTTGCAGGCCGCGGAGGGCCTGATCGGGCACTGGAAGCTGGACGGCGACGGGCACAACGCCGTCGCGGGTGGCCCGCCGGGCGAACTGCGCGGGATCACGTTCCAGGCCGGGACGTTTCCGCGGCAGGCCGCGAAGTTCGACGGTCGCGGAAGCCACATCGTCATTCCCGCCGCGGCATCGCTGCAGCTGGGGACGGGCGACTTCACGCTTTCGCTTTGGGTGCACACCGACGCGGCCGTGGACGACGACCTCGGCGACCTCGTCAGCCAGTTCGACCCGCAGACCCGCACCGGATTTCACCTGAGCCTGCGCAACCATACCGGCGTCACGCACAGCCAGGCCAATCACCGCCAGCTGCAATTCGCCCTCGATGCCGGGACCGAGCCGGTGTTCGTCGACGAAGGCCGGCCGGGGAACGCGATTTTCGGCCAGTCGATGGCGGTGCACGACGGGACCCTGTACGTGGGCACGTGTGAACCGGGCCGGGATCAGGCCGGGCGTGTGTATCGCTACGACGGACCAGGGCGCTGGGTCGATTGCGGCGCGCCGGACCGCGCGAATAGCATCACCGGCATGGCGGCGTGGAACGGCTCGCTGTACGTCGGCTCGGGCAAGTACCGGCTGGGCGGGTCGGCGTTGCAGGAGTCGGAGAATCCGCATCACGGCGGGAGGATCTTCCGCCACCTGGGCGGGACGAAATGGGAGGAGGTCGGCCACTTCCCTGGGATGGAGGCCGTCGGCGGCATGGTGGTGTATCGGGGAAAATTATACGTCAGCTCCCTGTACCGGCCGGCGACGTTTCACCGCTACGAGGGGGAGCGGCGCTGGACGGCCCTGCCGGTGCCGAACGAGAAACGCGTCGAGGCGCTCGGCGTGTTCGACGGCTACCTCTGGGCGACCGGCTACGACGAGGGTCATGTCTACCGTTTTGATGGCGCCGCCTGGACCGACCTGGGCCAGGTGGGCGAGAAGGAAAACACGCAGACGTATGCCTTCACGGCCTATCAGGGCCGGCTGCAGGTGGCGACCTGGCGGACCGGCAAGGTGTTCGCCTGGGACCAGGGCGCCTGGCAGGATCGGGGGCGACTCGGAGAGGAACTCGAGGTCATGGGCCTGCTCGTGCACAACGGCGCCCTCTATGGCGGCACGCTGCCGCTGGCGCAGCTTTACCGCTACGAGGGCGGACGGAATTGGACGCTGCTCCGGCAGCTCGACGCGACGCCGAACGTCCAGTACCGCCGCGTGTGGACGATGGCGGCGTATCAGGGGAAGTTGTACGCGACCACGCTGCCTTCGGGGCGCGTGTGGTCGCTCCAGACCGGGGCGGCGGTGTCGTGGGACCGGGAGTTTCCCGCCGGCTGGCATCATGTCGCGGCGCAGCGGCAGGGCGCGACGGTGCGCGTGTTCGTCGACGGGCGGAAGGTGGCCGAGGCGCAGGCGGCCCGGGCCGGC
>JAEUHA010000630.1 GCA_016793535.1 Opitutaceae bacterium
TGCGATTCCGAAAGTGACCCGTTGAGCGACCCATCGAGCCGCCACGTCTCGCCCCGGTGCCGGTAACGCAGCCCGACCGTCGTCGTTTGGGTGAGGATGTCCTGGTTGTTCCCGCCGCCCTGCGAGACGCTGCCGACACCCGTGGCCGCACCCTGGGTGAAGGTCTGCCCGCCGGTCGCGCCGGCGCCGTAGGCGGCGGAAAAGATGCTGCGGGTGATATAGCTGTCCGACTCCCGGTATTGAAAATTCAACGACAGCGTGTCCCGCGGCGTGATGCGCCAGTCGGCGCCGGCCTGGGCCGACCACGTCGTCAGGATCTGTGCGAGGCTCTGCCAGTCGCTCGAGCGCTGCACCCCGGCAATCAGGTCCCAGGTCGCGGTCTCGTCCGAGTCCTTCCCCCGCTCCATGGGCTTCTGCCGCCAGGTGCGGGAGCCCCCGACCGAGAACGCGAAGTTCCGGTTCACCGGGTGCAGGTAGCTGAAGTTGAACGAGGGCTGGGCGTACTTGGGACTGAGCTTGTCGACATGCGTGCGCGGCCCGCCGTCGAAGGTGAGGCCGCTGCGGTTGTGAAACATCTGGTAGAGCTGGAACGAGAGGGCGGGCTTCCGCGCCTCGAAACCGCCCTTGCTGATGATATTGAGCGACCCGCCCAGGCCGCTCGCAGGCATGTCGGGCGTGGGCACCTTTGTCACCTCGACCCGGGACACGTTGCCGGTCGGCACTTCGAGCAGGGAAATCGCGCGCGTGTCGCCGCCACGGGCGCCCATGACGTCGCCGCCATCGACCGTGATGCCCGAGGTGTTGGCCGGAAACCCGCGCAGCGTGACCTCGTTGGGCACGTGGCCGGAGTCATTGAGCGCGACGCCGGGCAGGAAGCGCAGGAACTCGCCGATATTCTCGTCACCGCGATCACCGTACTCATCGATCGCGACGACATTCTTGATGTTCGGCGCATAGCGCTGCTCGTTCATCGCGAGCGCCTGCGCGCTCATCTCCCGGTCGGCGACCACGTTGAACTCCTGCAACTGCACGGTGTCGCCCGCGCGGCGCACGGCGCCCGCCAGCGCGAGCTCGACATCGCGCTGCACCGCGCCGCCCGCGGTCACGTTGACAGACGCGGTCTGGGTTTCGAACCCGAGGTAGGAAAAGCGCACGCGCACCGGCCCCGCGGGCACGCCGGCCAGCCGGAAGTAGCCTGTTTCGTCACTGAGCGCCTCGAGGCCCGCGCCCTCGACCGTGACCCGCGCATTGGCGAGCACAGAACCGGTGGCGGCGTTGAAGACACGACCTTCAATCGAGCCCACGGCTGCCTGCGCGGCCAGATCCGGACCGAAAAGGCAGACCGCGCAGCCGAGCAGGCACGCGGCGATGACAGAATGGAGCCTCGTTTTCATGACGAAGGGTTTTTTTGGGGTGAAAGCCGAACGTGGATCAAACGGACCGACCCTCACGGACGCTGCGCGCCCGCCCGCCGGTCGGTTTCGCTCAGCGTGAAGCGTGCGCTGACCACCGAGTTCTTCTCCGGACCTTCACGGTACTTGATGTACGTCGTCGCGACAAAGGTGCCGTCCGGCAGCAATTCCAGTCCCGGGTAACCGTTGTCCCCGCCCTTGTAACTGTGCAGCAGTTTCACCCGGTACTGACCGTCGCGGCCGCTGATGATGTCCTCGTAGCGCCCGACCCACGCGACGAAGTGGGTCGAGGTCGGGCTGCCGTAGGCGCCACCGGTGTCCCTGAACACCGCGACCAGCCGGCCGTCCGGCGCGTAGCGCGCGACATGCCGGTCGCCGAACAAACCCGGCGGCAGCGGCCGCGCCGCGGACCAGGTGCGGCCTTCATCGTCGGACGTGATGTACTGCGCCACCCGCTGCTGATTCTCGCGCAGCAGCACCAGTAACTGGCGGCCGTTGGGCGAACGCACGATCCACGGCTCGCAGGGCTTGAGGCCCGGCAGGTCGAGGATCACGCGCCAGGGCGTCCACGTCAGGCCGCCGTCAGACGAGGTGCTCTGCGCGATCACATTGGAGCGGGCCTCCTTCGTCTCACCGGGGCGGCGAATGTTGGTGAGGCCGAGCAGCTTCTTTCCGCCCTCGATCGGTTCGATGGTGCAGAACGGCATGACGCACTCCAGGCCGATGCTCTGCATCGGCGTCCACGTCCGGCCATCGTCGAGCGAGTGCGACTGGTGCATCTTGCCGTCGGGTCCCTGGCCGCCGAATACGACCAGCCGGGCCACGCCCGCCGGGTCGGTGAGCCGGTAGATCGCCGGGCAGTTGCGCACGGTCTTCCAGTTGTCCGGCACCGGCAGCAAGTCACTCCACGTCCGGCCGCCGTCGTCGCTGCGCTTCAGCGGGCCGCAGGGGCCGCCGTGATTGTAGGTCCAAACACAATACATCGTTTTCCCGTCCGGCAGCAGGACGGTGGTCGGGTGGCCCTGATAAAGTTCGGCCGTGCCCTGCGCGACGATCACCTGGCGCTCGCGTTCGCCCGCGAGGTCGACGGTCGGCGGAAACGCGAGCCGCTTGGACTTCACCGGGGCCACCGGCGCGGCGGGATCTGCGGCGGTGGCGGTGAGGGCCAACATTGGCAGCGTCGAGAGCAGCAGCCAGGCGGGAACGTGGGCCAGTGGGGTGGACGTGGCGGACATGCCTCGCAGTAAGCGTAGCCCCGGGCGGACCGACAAGCCGTGAAGTCCGGTCCCCCGAGGGAACCGCAGAAAGGCGGGCCGTAAACAAGCGGGCCGCTTGCCGTGGCAAGAATTGTGGAGAAGGTGCCTGTCGATGGAAAATTTCACCTACCACAATCCCACTCGCCTCCATTTCGGCCGCGGCCAGATCGCCCAGCTCAGCCAGGAACTGCCCGCCACCGCGCGGGTCCTCCTGCTGGCCGGTGGCGGCAGCATCAAGGCAAACGGCGTGCTGGCGCAGGTGAGACAGGCCCTCGGAGCACGCGTGGTCCACGAGTTCTTGGGCGTCGAAGCCAATCCCGATT
>JAEUHA010000632.1 GCA_016793535.1 Opitutaceae bacterium
TCCCACCTCGACGCGCAGAACCGGCCCGCGATGGTCAACGTCGGCGAGAAGCCCGTGACGAAACGCACGGCGCATGCGGTCGCGGTCGTGTCGCTGCCGCCCGAACTGGCGGCGCTGTTGCGCGACGGCGAGATCGCGACGAAGAAGGGCCCGATCTTCCACACCGCCGTCATCGCCGGCGTGATGGGGGCGAAAAAGACCAGCGACCTGATTCCCCTGTGTCATCCGCTTGCGCTCGACGACTGCCAGGTGGCGATCACGCCGGCACCCGAGCGCGGCGAGATCGAGATTCACTGCCGCGTGCAGACGCAGGCGAAGACCGGGGTGGAGATGGAGGCGCTGACCGGTGCGACCGTGGCGGCGCTGACGTTTTACGACATGGCGAAGGCGGTGACGCACGGCATCGTGATCAAAGCGGTGCGGCTGCTGGAAAAGACCGGCGGAAAGAGCGATTATCACGCCCCGTAAACGCGATGCCCACCCTCGACGTCCATTATTTCGCCATCCTGCGGGAACAGCGTGGCCAGTCGCAGGAGAAGCTCACCACCGCGGCCGCCACGCCCGCCGCGCTCTACGAGGAGTTGCGGGCGCGGCATGGTTTTACGCTGCCGGGAAACCGGGTCCGGGCCGCGGTGAACGATGCGTTCGTCGAGGCCGCGGCGCCGTTGCGTGACGGTGACCGCATCGTGTTCATCCCGCCGGTGGCGGGCGGCTGAGCGGGCGCCAGCGCACATGGACACGTTTCGCCTCTCCCCCCAGGGCATCGACCCGGCGGCGCTGCAACGCACGCTGGCGGACCTGCGCGCGGGGGCGTGCGTCACGTTCGAGGGCTGGGTGCGCAACCGCAACGAAGGGCAGCCCGTGCAATCGCTCGAATACGAGGCGTACGCGGTGCTGGCGGAAGCCGAGGGCGCGCGGATCCTGGCCGAGGCGCGGGCGCGGTTTGCCCTGCTCGGCGCCGCCGCCGTGCATCGCGTGGGGCACCTGGCGTTGGGCGAACTTGCGGTGTGGGTCGGCGTGACGGCGGAACACCGCGGGGATGCGTTCGATGCGTGCCGCTACATCATCGACGAAGCGAAAGCGCGGCTGCCGATCTGGAAAAAGGAGCACTACGTCGACGGCGCGACGGCCTGGATCAACTGCGCCACCCGCGGGGATCACGGGGGCGCGGGCGCGATGCCGCCGGCCTGATGCGGACTTGCCGCCCGGGCGCTTCCTGCTGGTATCGTCCGCCCATACGCTTCTCCCCCGCCCCATGCACTTCCTTGCCGCCGCCACGCAGTCCACGGTCGACCGTCTGAAAGCGATCCCCGCGGATGTGTGGCTCAAGTTCGCCGCCGGAGTCGGGGCCCTCATCGTCGCCGTGATCGTGCTGCGGAAGCTGGCGCGGATGAACCGGGTCCTGCTGGGCGTGATCGTCCTCGTGGGCCTTTCGATCTTCGGGCTCAGCTGGGTGTACAACCGCGACGAACCAGCCTGGGCCACTCCCGTGGTGGAGCGGATCGCGGAGTTCTTCCCCAGCAAGGGCAAGGGCGCGCGCTGATGTGGGTGGGGAGCCGGCGTCATAATCATCACCCGGCACGAGAAAGGGTTTGGTTTTCCGGGGTAATCGCCTACTGCTCGGGAAGTTTCTTTCGCCATGGCCAAATCGCATTCCGACATCGGACTCATCGGGCTCGCCGTGATGGGTCAAAACCTCGCCCTCAACATCGCCGACCACGGCTTCCAGATTTCGGTCTATAATCGCACGACCGAGAAGACGGAGAAGTTCGTGGCGGAGAACCCCAACACGCCCGGTGGGCTCGTGGGGGCGAAGACGCTGGAGGAGTTTGTCCAGTCGCTGGCGAAGCCGCGCAGGATGATCATCCTCGTCCAGGCGGGCAAGGCGACCGACGCGGTCATCGACAGTCTCGTGCCGCTGCTGGAAAAGGACGACATCATCATCGACGGCGGCAATGCGCTCTGGACCGACACGATCCGCCGCGAAAAGACGCTGCGCGAAAAAGGCCTCCGCTTCATCGGTTCCGGCGTGTCCGGCGGTGAGGAAGGCGCGCGGTTCGGTCCGGCGCTGATGCCGGGCGGCGATCGCGCCGCCTACAAGCAGCACCTCGAGCCGATCTGGAACGCGGTTGCGGCGAAGGTCGACGCGAAGACCGGCAAGCCGCTCACGGGCGCGGCCCCCGGCAAACCGATCATCGGCGGCGTGCCCTGCGCGACGTACATCGGCGAGAACGGCGCGGGCCACTACGTGAAGATGGTCCACAACGGGATCGAGTATGGCGACATGCAGATGATCTGTGAGGCCTACGCGCTGATGAAGGGTCTGCTCGGGCTCAAGGCGCCGGAAATGGGCGCGATCTTCTCCGAGTGGAATGCCGGCATGCTGGGCAGTTTCCTGATCGAGATCACCGCGGACATCCTGAAGCAGAAGGATCCGATGACGAAGAAGCCGTTCGTCGACATCGTGCTCGATACGGCCGGCCAGAAGGGCACGGGGAAATGGACGTCGGTCAACGCGCTCGACATGGGCGTGCCGGCCCCGACGATCGCGGAGTCCGTGTTCGCCCGCTGCCTCAGCGCAATCAAGGAAGAGCGCGTCGCCGCCTCGAAGATCCTGAAGGGCCCGAAGAAGAAATACCGCGGCTCGAAGAAGGCGCTGATCACGGCGATCCACGACGCCCTCTACTGCTCGAAGATCTGCTCGTACGCCCAGGGCTTCCAGCTCATGCGCGAGGCGCAGAAGGAGTACAAGTGGACGCTGAACTTCGGCGAAATCGCGCAGATCTGGCGGGGCGGCTGCATCATCCGCGCCGTGTTCCTGCAGAAGATCACCGAGGCCTACGCCCGGAAGCCCGACCTCGCGAACCTGCTGCTCGACCCGTATTTCAACAAGACCGTGCAGAAGGCGCAGGAAAACTGGCGCAAGGTCGTCGCCCTCGCCTCGGAGTGCGGCGTGCCGATCCCGACGTTCAGCTCGGCGTTGTCCTACTACGATGGATACCGCTCGGCCCGCCTCCCGGCCAACCTGCTCCAGGGCCAGCGCGACTACTTCGGCGCCCACACCTACGAGCGCACCGACCAGCCGCGCGGGAAGTTCTTCCACATTGACTGGCCGGAAAAGGTCCGGCCCCAGTTGGAGATCAAGTAAGCTTGAGGCCAATCACCCTCCGAAGCCTGGGCGTAGGAGGGTGACTGGTCGGAAAAGGTCCGTCCGCAGCTCGAGGCCTGAGGCCCGTCGGCGTCACCGGGCCGCCCGCACCGTCCGGCCATCGAACCACTCACCTTCGATCAGCAGCCGGCGGGGCCGATCGGGAATGCCGCGGTCGTTGCGGTGGATCATGCCGGCGAGGAAATCCACCGCCGCCGCGCCCACCTCTAGGGGTGATTCACTCACGCCCGAAACCTCCCGCGTCGGTTTCACGCGGGTGAGAAACGCCGCGCCGAGGTCACGCGGCAGGTGATAGCCCAGCCGGCGGAGCGCCGGCAGGGCCTCGGCGCATTTTGAAATGATCGCGTCGGGGCGGTGCCGTTCCAGCCAGGCGGCGAACGCGGCTTCATCCCAGCGGGGAAGGAGCAGCGCCGGCAGCCGGTCGCGCCGGGCCAGCGACTGTTGCATGACGAGGTAGCCGGCCAGCCAGTTGTGGTCCACGCGGTCGTCGCTCGCCTGCAGTATGACCAGGCCGATTCGCCGATAGGCGCGCTCCAGCAGCTTTTCCATCGCCAGTTTCACGCAGCGATACTGGTTGGGACCCACCATGTGCAGGGCCGGGCTCGCGACCGAGTAGCCGATGGCAACGGCGGAAAACCGGGCCCACTCCAGATCCAGGACCATGGAAGGCGCGGGCTGCGGGGCGAGCAGGAGGCCGGAAATGCCGCGCGCGACCAGAATCTGCGAGGCGCGCGCCGGCGTCATGGCGTCATCCCGCAGCCAGAACTCCTGTAGGTCGTATCCAAGGATCTGCGACCGATCACGGGCGCCGTGATGATACTCACGGTAGATCTCTTCGTCGGCCCACCCGCGGCGGGTCGGAAAATTGGTCACCCATGCGAGGGTCGCGCGGTAGCGGGCGCCCCGGCGATCGTGGCGGTAGCTGGCCAGCGAGGCGAGCAGCGGGTCCGGCTCATACCCGAGTTCGCGAGCGACCCGGTGGATTCGTTCCCGTGTCGCGGGCGGAATCTCGGGACGCCCCCGCAGGGCGAGCGAAACGGTGGTGAAGTGACAACCCGCGACGCGCGCGATGTCGCGCAGGGTCACGCGACGCGATGGGGGATTCGAGTTCATGCCGGGCCGGGAAAAGCGATGACGGGATTCAGCGCCGCGTTCAACAGCTTGAATGAAGGATGAATTTACGGTGCCGGGGTGCAGAACAGACTCCTGCTCGTTCCACCCAAACCCTGTCGGCGGCGCGCGGGCGCGGCCTTCATCCTCCTCCCCATGCATGCCTTTTTCCCCGTGGCAGGCCGCTTCGTTTGCCGGCTGGCCAGTTTTATCGCCTTGGGCGCCGTGCTGTTCGCGCAACCGTCCGGCCCGGTTACCGGTGCCGTTTCCGGTGTTGTCACCAATGCGCAGGGCGAGTTCCTCCAGGGGGCGGTGGTCAGGCTCGACGGGACGGAGCGCGCGGCTACCACGGATCGGAGCGGCCGCTTCCGGCTCGTAGATGTGCCGGTCGGGATCCAGCGGGTCGCGGCGAGCTATCTGGGGCTGGCGGACGCGGTTGTCGCGGTGACGGTGACCGGGTCCGGAGAAGCCGAGGTGAACCTGGCGCTGAAGCCCGCGGGCGAGGCCGTCGTGCTGGAACGCTTCGTGGTCGAATCCATCGTCGAGGGTCAGGCCCGCGCGGTGAACCGCCAACGCGCCTCTGACACCATCCAGAACATCATTGCCGCCGACGCGCTCGGCCGCCTGCCCGACGCCTCCGTGGGAGAAGCGCTTGCCCGCCTGCCCGGCATTTCCGTGCAGGTGGACCGGGGTGAGCCCGACAAGATCGCCGTCCGCGGTCTTTCGCCGAAGTACAACAACGTCTCGCTCAACGGCGGCCGCATCCCGGCGGTATTCGATTCCACCGAGGTCTACGACAACCGCTCCGTCTCGCTCAACACCGTGCCCACCGACCTCATTTC
>JAEUHA010000646.1 GCA_016793535.1 Opitutaceae bacterium
GTGACACCGGCGCCGCGCTGCTCGAAGTGTACGAATTGCCATAGGAGGCGCAGGGTGCTCCTGCTCTGGTTTCCCTCCGGTGGGAGCGCGGCCGTCCTCGGCCGCATTCCGGGCGGCTGCGGCCGGGGACGGCCGCGCTCCCAGGAGGCAGGCCAGGTGAAACCTGCGGCGTTTGCCGTCCACCTTTCGCACCCCACCTCCTTCCTTGTTTTCTCCCTTCGGTCGGACCAGCGTTGAAACGCTTTTCCCCGTCTGAGTTTTCCCGAACCCACGTCTTCGCCATGAATTCTCCCGCCGCCTCCGACTCTTCCGCCCCCGCCACCCGTCGTCAGTTCCTCAAGCAGGCATCCGCGGCCACCGCCGTCACGGCCGCAGCGACGGTCCTGAAGACGCCCGTCTACGGCCAGAGTCAGGCGCCGTCCACGGGCCGCGTGCTCGGCGCGAACGACCGGCTCGTCGTCGCGGTGATCGGGCTCGAGCGCGGCAAGGCACACATCGCGGGCCACCTCGGGGTCAAGAACGTCGAGATCGGCTACGTGTGTGACGTCGACTCGAACCGCGTCGCCGCGGGCCAGAAGCTGGTCGAAACGAGGAAACAGGCCCGCGCGGCCGCGGGGGAACGCGATTTTCGCCGGCTGCTCGAGAACAAGGACGTCGATGTCATCTCGATCGCGACGCCGAACTACTGGCACGCGATCATGGCCATCATGGGCTGCCAGGCCGGCAAGCACGTGTACGTCGAGAAGCCCGGCAGCCACAATCCCTTCGAGGCGGAGTCGATGGTCGCCGCCGCGGCGAAGCACCAGCGCGTGGTGCAGATGGGCAACCAGCGGCGCAGCTACCCGATGATCCGCGAGGCCATCCAGCGCCTGGGCGAGGGTGCGATCGGCAAGGTGCTGTATTCGCGTTGCTGGTACAAGGCGGCCCGCGGCGGCATCGGCCAGGGCAAGCCCGCGGCCGTGCCGGCGCACCTCGATTGGACGCTGTGGCAGGGCCCGTGCCCGGAGCGGCCGTACGTGGACAACCTCGTCCATTACAACTGGCACTGGCGCTGGACCTACGGCGGCGGCGAGATGGCGAACAACGGCATCCACATGCTCGACCTCACGCGCTGGGGCCTGGGCGTGGAGTATCCGGTGAAGGTGAGCTACCTGGGCGGGCGCTATCATTTCCGCGACGACCAGGAGACGCCCGACGTCGGCACGGCCGTGTTCGACTTTGGCGCGAGCGGGGCGTCGTGGGACCAGAGTTCGTGCGACGCGCGCAAGGGCGAGCAGACGCCGGCGGTCGCGTTCTACGGCGACAAGGGTTCGTTGATTCTCTCGGGCGGGAACGACTACACGATCTTCGATCCGGCCGGCAAGGAAGTCGCCAAGCAGGCGGGTGGGCGCGCGAGCGACATCCCGCATTTCCAGAACTTCGCCGACGCCATCCGCGAGGGGAAGAAACTCAACTCGCCGATCAGCGAGGGCCAGAAGAGCACAATGCTCTGCCATCTCGCCAATATCGCCTACCGCACCGGCACCGTGCTCGAGGTCGACCCGAAGACCGGCCGGATTGCGAAGAACGCCGCTGCCGCGAAGTTGTGGAAGCGCGAGTACCGGTCCGGCTGGGAGCCCAAGGGTTACGTGACGGGCTGATCGAACCGGGGCGCGCGGCCACCCCCGGCCGCATTTTCGAAAGGCCGCGGCCGAGGACGGCCGCGCTCCCAGGGGGGGACTGACACTTTCGTGCGCGTCCCTTTTTGCGGCTCGCCGCCCGGGAGGAGAAGCGCTTCCTTTGCGAGGTCGTTCGGACCCGTCCCCTCGGGCCGGAAAACAACCCCACGAACCGTGATTTTACCTCTGCCGATGAAGTCGCTGCTGTGTGCCCTCCTGCCGCTTTCGATCTCCAGTATTGGGTTCAGTGCGTCGACTCCGGTCGCCCGGTGGGAATTCGGCGAGGAAGACGTCTCGCGGGCCGTGCCGGTCGGAGCCGTGCAGCGGGATGTGCCCGGGCCGCGGACGCCGGAGTATCCGGGTTTTGATCGTGGCAACACCGCGATCCGCCTCGACGGCAATGGCGCCCGGCTCGAGCTCGCGGATCCGGGGCCGGGCAGCGTGTACGACTTCACCAACGGCGATGCGATCACGCTCGAAGCCTGGGTGCAGCTCGAGGGCCAGAAGGCCGGCGAGTCGATCTACATCATCGGCAAGGGCCGAACCGGTGCGGCCGGCTTCGCGGCCGACAATCAGAACTGGGCCCTGCGGCTGCGGGCGGTGGGCAGCCAGTACAGTCTGAATTTTCTCTTCGCGACGCCGCGGGCGGCGGACGCCGGCAAGCGCGACGCGCACTGGCATCGCTGGACGTCCAAGCGCGGGTTCGACGCCGGTTCCGGCTGGCACCATGTCGCGATCACCTACCGGTTCGGCGAGCCCGAGAGCATTCGCGGCTGGATTGACGGCCAGCCCGCTCCTGGGACCTGGGACATGGGCGGGCCGACGGCGGAGGCGCCCGTGGTCGACGATGATGCGATCTGGATCGGTTCGTCGATGAAGGGCAGTCCGGCGGCGAGCTTCCGCGGCGGACTCGACGCCGTGGCGATTCACCGCGAGGTGGTCAGCGACGCGGAGTTGAAGGCGCGTTTCCGCCGCCTCGGCGGGCCCGTGGTGGCGAAAGCGGCCCCCGCCATGATGCCGGACGTCGGCCCCGTGCCGCCCGGTCGCGTGCTCGCGACGTTTCACGAGGGCATGCCCACGCACGACCGCTGGTTGAACGAGGGCGAGAAGCTGCCGGCGGAAACGGTGCGCTGGAACGGGCGCGAGTTCCTGCTGCCCCGGCTGCCGTTGCGCTACGAGGACTGGGGCATTCGCGCGGGCTGGAAGCCGCCCGTGCTCGCCCGCCTCGCGGCCGACGTGAATCTTCCCGCGGGCCAGCATCGTGTGGTGCTGCGGGCCCGCGGCCTGAGCCGCCTTTGGATGAACGGGACGCTCGTCGCCGCCACCAATCCGCACGGTGGCGATTCCGGCGGCCACGATCCCGTGCACCCGGTGCCGGCACCGCCGCTGCCCGGACTGCGGCCGGTTCCGTACGGGGTGCAGGAAGTTTTCGGCGAAGTCAGCGTGAAGGCGGGCGAACCCGCGCGCTTCGTGGTCGAGAATATCGTGGGTGGCCGCCGCTACCGGGCCGAACCCGGCGAACTCACCGTGGCGGTGCAGACGCCCGACGGGCGCTCGTTTCACGTGCTGCAGGCGGCAGGCGCAGCCGGCGAACCCGTGCCGCTCACCGATGCCGCCGTCACGGCCAGCCTCGTCCGCATCGAAGCCTCGCTGAGCGCCCTCGACGACCAGATCCGCCGCGGTGCCGCGGCCACGCAGGCGAAATTCTGGGACGAGCGGCACCGGATCGCCCGCACCTGGGCGGAGCAGCAGCCGGCCTTGCCGGTGCCGGCCGGTGCCCCGCACCCGATCGATGCGTTCCTGAAGCAGAAGATCGACCGCGCCGTGGAGGAATCGGCGAAGACTCCGGTGGCCGAGGCGCGCACCTTCCATCGCGAGGTGCTGCCGGTGCTCCGGGAGGAGTGTTTCCGCTGTCATGGCGAGAAGGAAAAGGGCGGATTGAAACTGAATTCCCGCGCCGCGGCGTTGAAGGGCGGCGAGTCGGGCAAGCCGGCCGTCGTGCCGGGCCGGGCCTCCGCCAGCGAACTCGTCGCGCGGCTCAAGCACCACGACGACGAGGAGCGGATGCCGCCCAACGGCGATCCGCTCAAGGCCGCGCAGATCGCGGCCATCGAGGCGTGGATCGACCGCGGCGCGCCCTGGCCGGCGGCGCCGCTGGAGCCGGAGACGGTGGCGCTGGCGCCGGTGGTCGACGATGCGACGTTCCTGCGTCGCGTGTATTTCGATACGGTCGGCGTGCCGCCGACGGAGCGTGAGGTGCGGGCGTTCCTGGCCGACCGGTCGGCCGGCAAGCGCGAGCGCGTCATCGACCGCCTCCTGGCCGACGAGCGCTGGGCGGATCATTGGGTGAGCTACTGGCAGGATGTGCTCGCGGAGAATCCGAGCATGCTCAAGCCGAGCCTCAACAACACCGGACCGTTCCGCTTTTACCTCCACGAGGCGCTGCGCGACGGCAAGCCGATGGACCGGCTCGTGACCGAGCTGATCCTGCTCCGCGGCAGCGAGCGCGAGGGCGGCAGCGCGGGCTTCGGGCTCGCGGCCGACAACGACGCGCCGTTCGCCGCCAAGGGCCACATCGTCGCCACCGCGTTCCTCGGCGTCGAGATGCAGTGCGCGCGTTGCCACGACTCGCCGTACCACAGCACGAAACAGCGCGACCTTTATTCCCTCGCGGCGTTGTTCGCGCGCAAGCCGGTCACCGTCCCGGCCTCGAGCACCGTGCCGGCGGCGTTCTTCGAAAAGAAGGCGCGTGAATCGCTCATCAAGGTCACGCTGCAGCCCAAGGAAACCATCACGCCGGCCTGGCCGTTCGCCGAGCTGACCGGCGCGGCGGACGACGCGTCACTCGACGCGCTGATGCAGAATCCGAAGGACACGCGCGAGCGCCTGGCGGCCCTCGTCACGGCGCCGCAGAACGTGCGTTTCGCGCAGGTCGTGGTGAACCGGGTTTGGAAGCGGCTGATCGGCGCCGGCTTCGTCGAACCCGCGCATGACTGGGAAGGGCACGCGCCGAGCCACCCGGAGCTGCTGGCCTGGCTGGGCCGGGAGTTCGTGGCGCAGGGCTACAACCTGCGTCAGCTGGCGCGGCTGATCCTGACCTCGCAGGCGTACCAGCGCGCCGCGACCGGTCGCAATCTCGCAGCGGCGCCGGAGCAGCGCTTCTTTGCCGCTCCCGAAGCGCGCCGGCTGACCGCCGAGCAGGTCGTCGATGCGCTCTTTGCCGCCTCGGGCACTCCGATCGAGACCGAGGAACTCACGCTCGACGCCGATGCGCGCCGCCCGGCGGACTCGTTTGTTTCGCTCGGTGTGCCGCGCCGCGCCTGGATGCTGGCGAGCCTCTCGAACGAGCGCGACCGCCCGAGCCTGAATCTCCCGCGGGCCCAGGCGGTCGTCGATGTGCTCGAGGCGTTTGGCTGGACGGGCTCGCGGCAGAATCCGCGCACGGACCGCGAGGCCGATCCCAATGTCCTGCAGCCCGGCGTGCTCGCCAACAGTGCCGTCTCGGTGTGGGTCACCCGGGCGGCTCAGGGGAGCGAACTCGCCGACCTGGCGCTGTCCGCCCCGTCGCCCGACGCGCTCGTTGAGAGCGTGTTTCTGCGCTTCTACAGTCGTCCGCCCACCGCGGCGGAACGCGCCCCGCTGGTGCAGGCACTGACCCCGGGTTTCTCGACGCGCGTGCTGCCCGCGGCCGAAGTCACGCCGCCTCGCGCGGCGCCCACGCTGCCTCCGGTCTCGTGGGGCAACCACCTCTCGCCCGATGCCAACACGATCAAGGTCGAACTGGAGCAGCGCGCCCGGACGGGTCCGCCAGCCGACCCGCGCCTGCGTCCGGCTTGGCGCGAGGTTTTCGAGGACGTCGTCTGGAGCGTGGTGAACACGCGTGAATTCGTCTGGCTGCCCTGATCCCCGCACTTTCCCGCCATGAACCGTCGCGAATTTCTTTCCGCCTCCGTCGGGGCCGCCCTGCTGCCGGGGCTCGGCCGCACCGCGTTCGCCGCGCCCGCCCCGGCGCTGCTCAAGGGCCGGGCCGAGCACGTCATTTCCATCTGGCTCGGGGGTGGGATGGGGCAGATCGACACCTTTGACCCCAAGCGCCGCGGCGATCCGGCGAAGAAGCTTGCCGGCTCCTACTACGACAGCATCGCGACGGCCGTGCCGGACGTGAGCGTGTGCGAGCACCTCAAGCTCACGGCGCCGCTGATGGATCGGGTGACGGCGGTGCGCACCGTGCATCACGACGTGATCGACGAACACGCGGCGGCGACGAATCGGATGCACACCGGCCGCGCGGTGAGCGGCACCGTCGTCTATCCCTCGCTCGGCTCGACCGTGGCGCACGAGCGCCGCGCGGCGATCGACGGCGTGCCGCCGTATGTGCTGATCGGATACCCGAACGTCACGCGTGGCTCTGGCTTCCTCGGCGCGCGCGACAGCTACCTCTACCTGACCGACACGGCGCAGGGGCCGGCCGGGCTTTCCCGGCCGGAGCATGTGACGCCGGATCGGCAGGCGCGACGCGAGGCGCTGCTGGCCGGACTGCGTGGTGCGCCGCCGGCGAAGGCCGATTCGCGGCTCCGCGACTACGATGCGGCGATCGACCAGAGCCTGAAGCTGAGCAGCCCGGAGTTCACCCGCGCCTTCCGGCTCGACGAGGAAAAGGCCGACCTGCGGGCGCGCTACGGCGGCGAGTTCGGCCAGCGCTGCCTGCTGGCACGGCGGCTGGTCGAGCGCGGCGTGCGCTTCATCGAAGTCTCGCACAATCTCAATTTCGTCAATGGCACCGGTTGGGACGTGCACAACGCGGGCATCAAGCAACAGCACGTGCTCATCGCCGACCTCGACCAGGCTTTCTCCGCGCTCATCACCGATCTCGAGGCGAAGCGGATGCTCGACCGCACGCTGCTCGTGATCACGGGCGAGTTTGGCCGGCCGCCGGAGTTCGACAGCGGCGGCGGGCGCGGCCACCAGGGCAGCGCGTTCACCTGTGTCCTCGCCGGCGGCGGCTTGCGGCATCGCGGCGCGTATGGCGAAACGGACGCGCTTTCGAAGAAGATCGCGCGCGACCCGGTGAGCGTGCCGGATTTCTTCGCCACGATCCACGCCGCGCTGGGCATCGACTACACGAAGAACCTCTACGACGGCGACCGGCCGGTGCCGATCACCGACGGCGGCAAGCCGATCGCGGCGCTGTTCGGATGAAGGTGCCCACGGAACACACGGAGCACCCGGAAGAGCACCGTTCGATTTCCGTGTATTCCGTGTGTTCCGTGGGCCGCCTCTGACTTGGCCAACTGTGATGAGACGCCGCAGTTCAGGTCTTGCATTCACGCGACGGCACTTCCTGCGGAGTGCCCTCGTTATTGGAGTGGGCAGTGGCGCGATTTCCGGTCTCGTCTCGCGCGCGAGCGCGGCGCCGGCGCTGGCGTTTCGGCCCGGAGTGGACGTGGCGCAATGGCAAACCGAACTCCGCGCGCGATTGCGCTCGATCCTCGGGTTGCCCACCGCGACGAACGGTTCGCTGGCTGCGCGCGTCGAGCGCCACCGGGAGACCGCGCAGTACACGATGGACCGCATTCAGTTCACCGCGGAGCCGGGCGAGGTGGTGCCAGGCTGGCTGTTGCGGCCGAAGGGGATGACGGGACGTTTGCCGGTGATGATCTGCCTGCAGGGGCACTCACCGGGGATGCACATTTCGATCGGTGAGGCGCGCAACGAGGCGGAGCGGAAATCGATCGCGGGCGGACGCGACCTGGCGCTGCAGGCGGTGGCGCACGGCTGGGCCGCGCTCGTGATCGAGCAGCGGGCGTTCGGCGAGCGGGCCAGGCCGGGGGTGAAGTGCAACGATGCGGCGCTGTTCGCGCTGCACGAGGGCAGGCCGCTGACCGGCCAGCGGGTCTTTGATGTCATGCGCGCGATCGACTTCGTCGCAACGCAGCGTGACCTCGATCCGGCGCGGATCGGCTGCATCGGCAACTCCACCGGCGGCACCGTGAGCTTCTACGCCGCCTGCGTGGAGCCGCGGATCGCGCTCGCGGTGGTGTCGTGCTCGTTCTGCACCTACGCGGACTCCTGGCTCAGCATCCCGCACTGTGCGTGCGGCTATCTGCCCGGGATCGTGCCGGTCGCCGACATGCCCGACCTCGCGGGCCTCGTGGCGCCGCGTCGATTGCTGATCGTCGCGGGCCGCGAGGACAACCTGGCGCGGATTGCGGGCGTGGAGCGGGGCTACCAGCACGCGCGGGAGATTTTCGCCGCCGCGGGCGTATCCGATCGGGTGCGACTCGTGGTGGGCGAGGGTGGGCACCAGTTTTATCCGCGGGAGGCCTGGCCCGTGATCGGGGAAATGGCCCGCGGATAGTGCGGCTGACGCTGCCAGCTAAGTGAGGAACCGACCTGACTCCCGACGCCGCTGGCACCGGCGGAGGTTCAGCCTCGCTTGCGATAGGCGCCGCTGTCGCGGAGGTTCCGCACATGATCATGGGCCGCCTTGACGGCCACGTACTGGGAGTTGATCAGCGCGCGCGTGGGTTCGTCGAGGTCGGTCCGTTCCAGCGCCTTGCGGTAGGCGGCCACGGCGGCGTCTTCGCCCCGCTCGGCTTCGTCGAGGACCGCCTGCGGCTCGTTGGACGAGAGCGCGGCTTTCAGGTTGATCCAGCCGCGATGCACGGTGCCGACGAGGCTGCCGGACTTCTCGACGTCGGCGCCCAGGGCGATGACGTGCGCCTGCAGCTTGGCCGCAAACTCAGCGCGCTGCAGCGCGTAGCGGTGGAAGACCTGCGCGAGTTCGGAGGATTTGACGTCCTTCGCCGCGGTTTGAAACCCCTGCTGACCGTCCTTGAGCGTTTCGGTCAGGTCGTTGAGGACGTCGATCTTTTCGTTAATCGTGGAGTTCATCAGGTGATGATTTTTCTGAGGCTTTGGTTTTTCGCCTGCGACGGACCCCCGGACGGGCGCCCGCGTGGGCAGAGCGTGACCGGCACCCTGACAGCAGAAGCGAGGCGGTCGTGCCGACGCCGGGCGCGAATTCCGGCTTCTCTGCTTCAAACCGGAGCGACTCCCACGGGCGGCCCCGGCAATTCTCCCATCCGGTCCGCAGGGCCGGCGCACCAGATCGCCTGCGTCACAGGATTTTCACTACAATCGACGTCCCGGCCGCCGCAGGGGGGGGAATCGTGGGCGGACCATCCGCGCGCGGCGCGGACTCGCAGTCCTTGCCGGCCGGTCGCGTACCGGGAGTCACGGCGATGTGAACCACTGCCTCCTGGCTGGGTCTCTGTCCTTCAATGTTCGCCTCTTTCCAGAGGCGGTGGAAAGAACTGGCCCGGGGGAAGCCCGGTCAGCGCTTCCAGCGCCGCTTCGAGAACCAAAGCCGATCCGGGAGCAACACCGGCTGGCGCCGGGTGATGAATCTCGTGCTGGCGCTGGCGTGTTTCGCCGTGGGGGTGGTTCTCGTGTTCATTCCCGGGCCGGCCGTGCTGTTCTTTTTCATCGGCGGCGGATTGCTGGCGACGGAATCGCGCGTGGTCGCCGCGCTGCTCGATGCCGCGGAGCTGCGCATCCGGAAGTTCGCGAGCTGGGTTCACCGGCAGTGGGTTAATCTCTCTGCCGTCGGCAAAGCCGCCGTCGGCAGCCTGTTCGGCGGCGCGGCGTTCGGCTGCGCGTACCTCTCCTACCGGGTGTTTGTCGCCGAGTGAACCGGGGCAGGGGTCAGGCCGGCGCGCGACCCCGTTGCCCTTCACCGCCTTTGAACCTACTTTCTCCGGAACCCTTCTGGCCCATCCGTGGCGGACTCCCCCAAACGTACCCGTCGCTGGCCGGGAATGCCTCCTGTGAGGTCGCCGTCCTCGGCGCCGGCATCAGCGGTGCGCTGGCGGCCTGGCACCTTGCCGAGGCCGGCGTGGACGTCGTCGTGCTCGACCGGCGTGAAGTCGCGCACGGCAGCACCGCCGGCAGCACCAGTCTCCTCCAATACGAGATCGACGAGCCGCTGCACCGGCTGGCGCGGCGTTATGGCCCGGTCCAGGCGGCCTATGCGTACCGGAGGAGCCTCGCCGCGGTCACGGGCCTTGGAAAACTGGTGCGCCGCCTGCGGATCGACTGCGAGTTCGTCGACCGGACCAGCCTGCTCCTCGCGAGCAATGATGCCCACGTGCCGCGCCTGCGCCGGGAGTATGAGGCGCGTGCCCGGGCCGGCTTCGACGTCGAATGGTGGGACCGACGGCGGATCATCCGCGGCAGCACGCTGCCCCAACCCGCCGCGATTCTCTCGCATGGCGCGGGGCAGCTCGACGCCTACCGCCTGACCTACGGTCTGCTGGCGGCGGCGCGGCGGCGGGGCGCGCGTATCTATGATCGCACTACGGTGACCGGGACGCGGTTTCATCCCCGCCGGGTGGAATTGCGCACCGCGGAAGGGCATTGCCTGCGGGCGCGCCATCTTGTCGTGGCCACGGGCTATGAAGTGGACGCGTTCCTGAAAATCCGGATGACGGAGCTGCACAGCACCTTCGCGCTGATCAGCGAACCGGTGGCTGCGTTTCCCGGCTGGCCGGCGGCGCGCTGCCTGATCTGGGAGACGGCGGATCCCTACGTCTACCTGCGCACGACCGAGGACGGCCGCGTCCTGATCGGCGGGTACGACGAACCGTTTCGTGATCCGGTGGCCCGCGATCGCCTGCTGGGCCCCAAGACCGCCCGGTTGCAGCGCCGCTTTCGCGAGCTGCTGCCCCGCATTCCGCTCCAGGTGGCGTATGCGTGGGCCGGCACCTTTGCGAAGACGGCGGACGGTCTGCCGTTCATCGGCCGGCACCCCGGCGTGCCACACACGTGGTTCGCCCTCGGCTACGGCGGCAACGGCATCACCTACAGCTTCATCGCGGCCGAGCTCATTCGCGACCAGATCCTCGGCGTCGCCCGGGCGGAGGACGACATCTTCGGCTTTGCCCGTTCGCCCGGGTCCCCGCCCGGACGCCTGGCCCGGCGTTTGAAGAACGTCCGCTTCTGAGCACGGGCAGGCGCGACCGCCGCCGCCAGTACCGACCGAGTCCGCGTGGCCGCCCTGCGGAAGAGATGTGACTGAGCCCGAGGCCGGCAGTTACTCCGTTCCTACTTGCAGGAAACCGCCGGACTTTCGCTGGCCTCCGGCCGGGCGGTACGAGCGGGGCGGATACGTCGCGGCTGCGCCTTCCACTTCGCCCTAAGGTGCCGGACGATCAGTGCGCAAATGGTCACTTTGAGCAGGAAAACTCCGCCCAGGACAAGGAGCCGCCGGGGCTCCCATTCCCCGGTGAAATCACCGAGGAAGATCATCACGCAGGAGCGAGCCACATACACCGGCCAGCAAATCCACAGATAGGTGAGCAAGGGTATGCCGGAGAGCGCGAGCAGGTAGTTGCGAACGAAATACGGCAGCCCGGGCATGAGTGCGGTCATCAAGGACAGCGCCACGTTTTCGCCCTTGGGCAGATCCGGCAGGGCGCGGTCGCGTCGTTCCATCCAGCGCCGGAGGGGGCGGCGCAGGAAGCTGTGGCCGATCCAATGGCTGCCCGTCAAGTGGACCAAGGTGATTCCCGTCACGACCACCACGCCCCACGGGCCGCCGAACAGCGCACCGATCATCACGTAGACGACGCTGATCGGAAAACCGAAGAGCGGCAGGACCGCCATGAGGGCGAGGAGAAGCGCCGGGTTGAGCTCCTGCATCCCGTCGCGGACGTGGCGCCAGTCCACCAACCCGGTCAGGGACAGCACCGCGGCGGCCATGACCAGGCCCGCGAGCAAACCCTTTCGCCAATGAGCTATGAAAGGTCGGCGCATCGTGGAGGGACCGGGTTTCGGAACGGCGGCCCGAAGTCATGGACCGGAATCCGGTGGAAAGGTCTCCGCTCGCGATGCGACCGCCCGCGAACGACCGAGGGCGCGAGCAGTGCTTTAGGTTTTTATTCGTCCCGGACTTCACGCCGGGAGAGGGGCCGTCGGCGGGAACCGCCTGGGCAGGTCGTGGGTCCGTGGGGGAGACGTGATGCCCGCCCTTTTTTCTCCGACTCAACTCGAGTGCTCCCGGCCTCGCATCACCGGGAGCGATGCCCGATGAGCTTTCTTTCGTTCTTTGCGCGAAAGCCCAAGCGACCAACTGGCCCCCCGAAGGGGCCCGCGCGCGCTTGGTGGCGCCTGCGCACGCCTTGGGTCGTGCTGGTGGTCATCGTGGCGGGCTTGGGGGGATGGTTCTATTGGAGTTCAGCCAAGATGCTGCAGAGTCCGATCGAAAGTGCGATCGGTGTCAGTGATCCTCTTTTTCGTGACTCCGTGGGTCCGCTGCTCGGCGCCGAGTTTGTTCGGGGCAACTCCCTGAAGCCCCTGATCAACGGGACGCAGATCTTCCCGGCCATGCTCGAGGAGATCCGCCGGGCGGAGAAGTCCATCACCTTGGAATCCTATATCTGGGCTTCGGGCACGGTGAGTGACCAGTTTTGCGCCGCATTGATCGAGCGTGCACGGGCGGGTGTGAAGGTCCACGCGCTGGTCGACGGTGCCGGGAACCTGAAACTCAAGCTGTCCGACGTCGACCGCATGAAGGCGGCGGGCGTGGAGTTCGTGGTGTACGGCCGCGAACGCGCGTATCATCTCAAGCTGGACATCAATCATCGCAGCCACCGCAAGCTGCTCATCGTCGATGGCAAGGTGGGTTTCACCGGGGGAGTCTGCATCGACGACACCTGGCTCGGCGACGCCGACCACGAAGGGGTTTGGCGGGACACGCAGGCGCGGATCGAGGGGCCCGTCGTCCGCCAGATGCAGGCCGTGTTCGCCACCAACTGGCTGCAGACCACGTCACGGCTGCTGATCGGGCCGGACTACTTTCCCGAACTCGGTGCGGCGGGACCGGCGCTGGCGCAGTGTTTCATGAGTGGACCGGACGAGCGGCCGGAGAATGCGCGACTCGCGTACCTGCTCGCCATCGCTGCGGCCCGAAAATCCATCCGCCTTTCGCATGCCTATTTCGCCCCCGATGATCTTGCCATTGAAATGCTGATACAGGCCCGCCAGCGCGGGGTGAAGATCGAGGTCATCGTGCCGTTCAAGAACGACTCCCGGATGGGTCGCGCCGCGTCGCGTTCCCGCTGGGGCAAGCTCCTGGCGGCCGGAGTGGAGTTTCACCAGTTCCTGCCCGCGCTCTATCACTGCAAGATGATGATCGTGGACGATTTCTTCGTCACGCTCGGCTCCGTGAATTTCGACAACCGCTCGTTCAGCATCAACGACGAGGTGAACATCAACGTGCTGGATGCGTCCGTCGCCCGCGCCTGCCTGGTCGGCTTCAACGACGACCTGAAGAAATCGAAGCCCTTGACGAAGGAGGAATTCGAGGCCCGCCCGCTCTGGGTCAAGGCCCTGGACCATCTCTCCGGCCTCTTCCGCTCGCAGTTTTGAGCGACTTCGCCTGAGGACCGTCCTGGTGGGAGGCTGGATCCAAGGCTATCGCAGTTCGCGGGGAACAGGGTTCAAGTGCGACGGGGTCCGGCTGGGGCAGGTTTGGTCGATGCCAGCGGCGAATTCGCGCCGGTTCTGCCGGGTTCAATTGGCGCGTACGCCCGGCCAATTCGTGCACGGCTGAATGTGCGGACGTGCCCGAAAGGGTCTGCCTGTTTCTTGTTACATTAACGCGGGCGGCCTCGTGCGGCAGTGGGCTGTGGCGGCGAGCGCCGGCCGAGTTGGTAACAAGTAACAGGCAGACCCCTTTGGCCCGGCCTCCGGCCGTGACAACGTAGCTCTGCCCAGAGGATGAACCGAGATTTCGCTAAATCCGATACTCGTGGCAGAGAACTATCCGGGTTAGCCAGTCTTCAGGTTGAACAGTTTCGCGGCGTTGGTGAGGTAGATCTTTCGCTGCACCTCCGCGCTCAACTGGAGGAAATTCAGGGCGACGAGCTTGATGCCGGTCCAGCACGTCGGCATGCCCCCGGTCGTGCAGGTGCAGTCCGAGCCAAACATGAGCTTGTCCTGGTGGCGGGTGATGAAGTCCTTCGCGAAATCCGGGTCGCGCAGGATCGCCGTGTTGCCGGACTGGGCCGAAAGATCGCCATGGAGATTCGGATACCGCGCCAGCCACTGATCGGTCAACCCGCCGGGCGTGACGCGCCCGCGCTGGTAACGGCCGCCCGTGTGACTGTAGTTCCGGTCGATCGCGCCCCACCAATCGATCGCATGGCCGATGAAAGTCACCGTCGGGTACTTTTCGATCGTCCGGTAGAACTCGGCATAGACTGCCGCCGGATGATCGGACTCCTGAAAGTGAAACAGAATCGGCACCTGGTGATCGCGGGCCAGGTCGAGAATCGAACGGGTGAAGGGCGTGTCACCTTCCCAGCGGAGCTCGCCGATCCCGCGGGCGCCGCCCTTCAGGGCCTTTTCGATGGCAGCCGCGCGATCGCCACCGGGCGCCGGGGCGGCGGCGAACCGGACGTAGCGTCCCGGTTCCTGCCGCATGAATTCGTAGTCGTAGTCGTTTCCTCCCAGGATCACGCCGCCAACGGCGTAGACCGCCTTTTGGTGCGCCAGGAACTGGGCCTCCGTCCGGCGTCCGCCGCCCTTCATGCCCTGTGCCTGCAGGCGGTCGGGAGCCTGATGAATGTGGATGTCGATCAGTGGATGCGTCGGGCCACCCCCGTTGCCCGCCCCACTCTTTCTGGTTTTCGCCGGCGGCTCCGCGTCCGCCGCGCCGCTCATCGCAGGCACCGCTGCGACGGCCGCTGCCATTCCGGTCACGGCAAGGAAATCGCGGCGGGACAGGGTACCTCGGGAACAGACACAGCCGGGACCGCAAAGGTGGGGCATAGGGGTGAAGCGTCGGCGGTCGGAAATAACCGGCGGACGTTTTGCGATCTGTCACGCAGTCAGCTGGCCGTCCAGAGAATTGCGGACGGGTCAGGTTGCGAAGGGCGAATGAAGCATCGCTCGCTCGCTGGAGGCGCGGTCACGCTGCCGGGAGTTCACTCGGGCTCGGCATCCAGCGCCAGGACCTCGCGCACACCGTGGAATTGCCGTTGCAGTATTCGCGATTCGCGACACGACCCGGTCCGTTGGGACCGTCGTTGCGCGCGATCCCGGTGCCGCCGGCGTTGAGCACCGCGGGCTATGGATGCCCGCCGCCACGACGTCCCGGATCTGCCGGGTTCAATTGGCGCGTACTTCCGGCCAATTCGTGCACGGCTGAGCGCGCGGCGCGGGTCTATAGTGTTTGCATGAAGGCGATCCTGTCCGCGAGGACCGGGATTCTCTGGCGCCGGCGACGGACCGTGGCGCGTCGCGGTGCACCGCGCTTTTTCCCGTCATGAACTCCCGCCTCCGCTCCTGCGTTGTGCTGCTCGTCGCCGGTTTCCTCGCCGCGCTGAACGCTCCGGCGGGCGACCTGACCACGGCCATGCCCCATGTGCAGGGCACGCGCCGCATGGTCCTCGAGCAACTCGAGCGCCTGCTTGCCGCCGATCCCGGGCTGCAGGTGATTGGCCAGGGCTCCTGGTTGCGGGGGCCGGCGGCGAAGACGGCGCAGCTTTCCCGCAGCTATGCCGATCCGCTGCTCGGCGGGACGTCGGACCACGACCTGCGGCTCGTGATGCAGGGCGAGGACGGACAGCTCCTCTCGAAATGGAAGTCCGTCCGCGACCAACTCGCCGAGGGTCTGCAGAATCTCTTCAAGGGGAAGTCGGCCGCGGAGATCGAACAGATGCTGATCAAGAACTACGGCTACACCGTCGAACAGGCGGCCGCGATCGCGCGGCAGGGTGCCGATAACGTGGCCCAGGTCGTCCTGAAGAGCGTCAATTTGTATCCGCCGCCGCAGGTCATGCGGAACGTCGTCAACGACAAGACCGCGCGCGCCCTCTTCACCCGGGCCGGCGCCGTGCCG
>JAEUHA010000667.1 GCA_016793535.1 Opitutaceae bacterium
GATGCCGTCGAGTGGGTCGAGCTGCCCAACACGCTCGGCATGTCGCAGTACGCGGACGGCGGCGTGATGGCCTCGAAACCCTACGCCGCGACCGGAAAATACATCCAGCGCATGAGCAACGCCTGCGCCGGCTGCCGCTTCGATCCGGCCCAGGCGACCGGGGAGCGGGCGTGTCCGTTCACGACACTGTATTGGGATTTCCTGGACCGGCACCGGACGCTGCTCGCCGCGAACCAGCGGATGGCGCTGCAGGTGAAAAATCTCGCGCGGGTGCCGGCCGCGAAGCTGGCCGCGATCCGGGCGCAGGCCGCGGCGCTGCGGAAAAACCAGGGTCAGCCGGAATCCGCCGCTGACACCCTCGCTCTCTCTTTGGCATGAAAATCGTCGTTGCTGGCGCCTCGGGTCTGGTGGGGACGGCGCTCGTCGCCGCCCTGCAAAGGGACGGACACGTCGTCCACCGGCTGGTCCGGCGGGCCGCGAAGACCGCGGACGAGATCACCTGGGATCCTGCACGCGGCGAGATCGACCGCCGGCGTATCGACGGCGTGGATGCAGTCGTTAACCTGGCCGGCGAAAACCTCGGCGCGGGCCGTTGGACCGAGGCGCGCCGGGGACGCATCCTCCGCAGCCGGATCGATGCGACGCGAACTCTCGTCGCGGCGATGCTCGGTGTGGCGACGCGGCCCACTGTGTTCTTGAGCGCGTCGGCGGTGGGCTTCTACGGCGATCGCGGCGACGACGTGTTGACGGAGTCGAGCGGTCCCGGCCGCGGTTTTCTTCCCGAAGTGTGCCAGGCCTGGGAGGGAGCGGCGCAGCGGGCCGAGGAGGCCGGCGTGCGCACCGTGCGATTGCGGTTCGGCGTGGTGCTGGCGGCGGAGGGCGGCGCGCTCGCGAAGATGCTGCCCTTGTTCCGCCTCGGCTTGGGCGGACCCCTCGGCTCGGGCCGCCAGTGGATGAGTTGGATCAGCTTGGACGATGCCATCGGGGCGATCGTTCATGCCTTGCGCGACGAGCGAGTGCGCGGGCCGGTCAACGTCGTCGCGCCCGCGCCCGTGACGAACGCCGACTTTACGCGGGAGCTGGCCCGGGCCGTGCGGCGCCCCGCGTTCCTGCCGGCGCCTGCGTGGGCGCTGCGGCTCGTGTTGGGCAAGGGCATGGCGGACGAAGCGTTGCTCGGCAGCACGCGAGCGGAGCCGGGGGTGCTCGAGGGGACAGGGTATGCGTTTCGGCATCCGACGCTGGCGGCGGCGTTGCAGGGGTAAGGGTGGGAGCGGGTTTACCGCGCGACCGGTCGGGGCGTAAAGCCCCTCCCACAAGGTACGTGGTGCTGAGCCGGGGCTCCGTGTCCGCCTTTAGGCTTTCCAAAATGAGCGCGGCGCCTAGGTTGGCCGGTTCATATGCAGAAAACGTTCGTGATCTTTAAGCCCGATACGATGGAGAAACGCATCGTGGGAACGGTGTTGAGCCGCTTCGAGGCCGCGGGCTTCGACGTGATCGGCTGCAAGATGGCGCGGCTTTCGCCGGCTCTCCTGCGCGAGCACTATGCGCATGTGGCCGACAAGCCCTTCTACCCGGAGATCGAGGGGTTCATGAAATCGCGGCCCGTCATCATGATGGCGCTGCAGGGTCAGGATGTGGTCCAGCGCGTCCGCGACCTGCTCGGCCCCACCGATTCCCGCAAGGCCCCGAAGGGGACGATCCGCGGTGATTTCGGGTCCGACATGATGAAGAACATCGTGCACGCCTCCGACAGCATCGAAAACGGCAAGGCCGAGCTCGCACGCTTCTTCAAACCCGACGAGCTGTTCGGTTGAGCCGAGCGCACCACGAACCCCCATTGCGTTGAGCGCCGCTTTGCCGCGGCGCTCTTTTTTTGGGGGGACCACGAAACACACGAAATACACGAAAAGTCTCGGGTGGAGGGAGGAACCGGGTCTTCGGCGCAGGCGGCCCGCTCGCAGGTGATTAGGGTGAGTGGTGGAATGCGCGGAGCGCTAGAAAGCCGGCGGCCTCAGCAGGGCGTCTCCAACCCGCCTGGATCCCTTTTCGTGTATTTCGTGTGTTTCGTGGTTCCCACCCACCGCGCTCACTTCGCCGAAAACCGGAATTCCGTCGTCGACCGGAATTCCTTCCCCGGCCGTAGAATCGTCGAGGGAAAGTGCGGGTGGTTGACCGAGTCGGGATAGTGCTGCGTCTCCAGGCAGAAGAAGCCGAACCGCGGTTCGGTCGCGTCGGCCGCGGGTGGGGTGAGGGGACTCGTGTAAAGCTGCACGCCGGGTTCGGTCGTCCAGACTTCCATGACGCGACCCGACTTCGGTTCGCGGACGCGCGCCGCGAGGAGCAGCGAGGTGTCGCCGGCGGGACGGTCGATGACGAAGTTGTGATCGTAGCGGACTCCCGGAGCGAGCGCCGCGGCCCGCGCGCCGAGGGGCATCGGTTTCGTGAAATCCAGGGGCGAACCGGCGACGGCGCGGATTTCGCCGGTCGGAATGAGCTCCGCGTCCACCACCGTGTAGCGCGCGGCGTTGAGCATGAGCTCGTGCTCGAGGGCGTCGCCCGCGCCGGCGAGGTTGAAGTAGGCGTGGTTCGTGAGATTGATCGGCGTCGGCCGGTCGGTCGTCGCGCGGTAGTCGATCCGCAGCGTGTTCTCCGGCGTCAACGTGTAGGTCACCGTGGTCGTCAGCCGGCCGGGAAATCCCTCCTCGCCGTCCGCGCTGACATACGTGAGCCGGACCGATGGGAGTTTGGGATCGCCACCCGGTTCGGCCTGCCAGACGACCTTGCTGAAATTCCGGATGCCGCCGTGAAGGTGATTTTTTCCGTTGTTGCGCGCCACCTCGTAGGTGCGGCCGTCGAGCGTGAAGCGGCCGCCGGCGATCCGGTTCGCGACCCGGCCGAACACGGCGGCGGACTGGGCGAAGCCGCGTTGGAAACCCTGCTCGCTCGGCCGGATCTCGCGCACCACGCTGGCGAGCCGGCCCCGGGCGTCGGGTATCTTCAAGTCGGATACGATGGCCCCGAACGTGATCACTTTGGCGACGGCTCCGCGCGGGCTGGTGAGCGTGAACTCCTCGACGGCGACGCCGTCGGGCGTCTTGCCAAAGGGAGCGCGCGTCACGGGTGCGTTGGCGGCGGAGATCTCCGGCCCGGTGGCGCCGGCGAGAAGGAGGAGAAGGCCGAGGACGGCGATCCGGGCCCGCGCAGGGCGAGGCGAACGTGGGGTAATCACAGGGAGGAGGAAACGGGTGGCGCCGTGGCCGGCAAGGCGGTTTCGGGTGACGGGTGATTTGCTTGCGCCGCGCCGGGGTTGGACTGAACCTCCCGCGCAACCGGTGGAGTGGGCCGAGATTCGTCCGGCGCGCAGCGTGGTGTTGTGCGTCACGGCGGAACGCGGCCTGCGTCAAGCCGGGCACGTTTCCCCCAACCCAACATGAAGAAGATCACGTCCTCCCTCCTCGTCGCAGTCGCCGCGCTCGTTTGCGCCTCGCCACTCGCCCTGTCCGCGGCCGACCAAAAGAAGGCGCAAAAAGCCCCGCCGCTTCCCGGCGCCGGCACCGGCGGCAACACGCCGCACGTCACCACCAGCGGTGTCATCGGACCCAACCGCAATGACGGCGGCATGGTCACCATCACCTACGGCCGTCCACACGCCGTGCATCCCCGCAAGGGCGGCGAGCCGCGCAAGATCTGGGGCGGCCTCGTTGCCTGGGACAAGGCCGACCGCCTCGGCGCCGACGAGGCGACGACGCTGATCAACCAGCACCCGATCGAAGTCGCCGGCACCGTGCTGCCGTCGGGCGCGTACACGCTCTACATCATCCCGAGCGAGAAGGGCACCTCGAAGCTGGCCTTCAGCAAAAACATCGGCAAGTGGGGCGTGCCCGTCGACGAGACCAAGGACGTGCTCCGCGCCGACCTGAAGAAGGAAACGCTGAGCGAGAACGTCGACCAGTTGACGATCACGGTCGAGGCGTCCCCGGCCGGCAGCATGAATGGCCTGATCAAGATCAAGTGGGAAAAGACGCAGTTCTCGCTGCCGTTCACCCTGAAGAAGTAAGCCGCGGCCCAACGACTGTCCCCGGTGCAAGGCGCACGGATTTCCGTGCGCCTTTCTTGTGTCCGCGTGCGGGGCCGGCGAATGGCCAGTAAGTCGGTCTGGGTGCCCGTGGGGGAGCGGCTTCACGCCGCGACTGAACACTCCGTCTCACGTCACGTCGCGGCGTAAAGCCGCTCCTACAGCCGGGGGACGAAAACGGACCCGATACCACTTGCCAAACGCACTTGACGCCGCGTTTGAAAACGCGACGCTGCACGCTCCACAAACCGCCCTCATCGTCTATCGGTTAGGACAGGAGATTCTCAATCTTCAAAGCGGGGTTCGATTCCCCGTGGGGGCGCCACTTTTTAACCCGCAATTCTAACGAGTTGCGGGTTTCTTGTTGGCCGATGGGAACGGTGCTGGGCGGCGTTTTTCCGTCGCGATTCGTTCCGCCGTGGCTTCCGGTCATTTTACAGGAGGACGCAGAGGAGCGCGGAGGAAATCCTCTCCTCCCTTGCGATGGACTCGGGTGAATCAACAAGTAGCGGACCCCATAGGCTTGCCTCGAGGTCAGGCTCACGAACTTGACCTCCGCCATTTGGCGGCGAAGATAATGCCATATGCCAACGCTGACCATCGCCGATCTTCCCTACTCAAACAATCTGCGGGTGGCCGAGATCGTTCGAGAGGGTATTCCGGCGCGCGCGCTCAAGACGTTCGCTGACACGCTGAGCCTCAATCTAGCCGACATGGCCCGGTTCGTGGTTATTCCGCGCCGGACGCTGGAGCGGCGGATGGCGGCCAATGCGCTCCTGCGCACCGGGGAATCTGAGCGGGTCGTTCGGCTGGGTCGAATTTTCGCGAAGGCGAAAGAGGTCTTCGAGGACAGCGACGAAGCCGCGAACTGGCTGCATGAGCCGCTGGATGCGTTTGGCGGGCAAACGCCGTTACAGTTGACCAGCACTGAGCCCGGAGCGCGTGAGGTGGAACAAATTCTCGGACGCATCGAACATGGAGTCTTCTCCTGATGATTGTCTGGCGGATCTGCAAACGAAAGTGGGCCTCATCCGCATTTAGCGGGCAGGGCGCGGCGGAAAATCCGGGACGCTGGAATTCGGAGGGCCGCAAAGCGGTTTACTTCGGGGAATCCCGTTCGCTTGCCGCGTGGGAAGTGCTCGCCAACACGACCAGCAAACGATCGCTGCGCCATGCACGTTTCGTCGCGATTCCGGCCAATGTGCCCGATGACCTGATCGTACGCCCGTCCCGATTTCCAGCCGACTGGGACGCGAAACCGCCACCTGATTCTACCAGGGCTTTCGGAGACAGGTTTCTTACGTTGGCCAAGTTCCCGGTCATCCGCCTTCCGAGTGTGACCGTGAGAGGAGAGTTCTGCTTTCTCCTGAATCCGGCCCATCCCGATTTTGCCGAAATCGCGATCGGCAAGCCCGAGCCCTTCGCTTTCGACGGCCGGGCAGTCGGGTTTTCGAAGTGATACCTTTCGCCTGCGGATCCGGCTGGAGCGACCTGTCTTGGTCGGCCCTTTCACAGGAGGACGCAGAGTAGGGCAGAGGAAATCGTCTCCTCCGGTCCAGGGCGTGTCTTCAAATGGTTTGTCATTCTGAGCGCGGCGAAGAATCCAGCAGCGGTCACGCGGCGCGGTAGAGCTGCGAGAGCTCCAATGGATTCTTCGCTGCGCTCAGAATGACAGAAGGAACGACTTTGGAGACACGGCCAGGTATCAAATCTTTCCAGGCTTCCAAACTTGACCGCGGATTACGCGGATCACGCGGATAAGGAAGAGATCCGCGAAATCCGCGGTCAAAGGGATTGGGCGGACATCTGTCGGCGGTTCGAATGCAGAGTATTTCAGTTAGATCTCTGCGCTCTTCTGGAGAGTGCCTGGTTGGGGGCCTGGCCATGCTGACTAAACCTAGGTGTGGGAATCGAACACCTTGGAGGATTGCGGTACCTTCGCAGCTTCGGCTGGAAGCGGCGGCGCCCTTCGGCTGGATGGCGCGGACATCGTGTTTTGGAGCCCCCTTGGGATCTGTGCTCGGACCGATGGGAGGGGCCCGAGACCGGCTGTTTCCCTAATCCTGCGAATCCTGTCCATCCTGTCGTTGTTTTTTGGACAGGATGGACAGGATAGACAGGATGAGGACGCGGCCGGACGGGATCAGGCCTGTGCACGGTGCATTTGGGAGCATCAGCTCGAGAGGATTGAATGCCGGGTCGCAGAAATCCGCGGCTTCCTTGCGCTCAATTGGGGCACTGATCTCTGCGCCGCTCCGCGCCCTCCTGTAAAGGTCTGGTTGATTCCTTCGCCGCAGCCCACGTCGCCGGACTAGCCGCGCGCGTCGTTTGTTTTCGCGTTCCCGCGCAACGTCGCCGCCTTTCCGTCGCACGTCACGCCCCTTGCGCCGCGTCAGGTCTCACTTGGGGCCTCGCTCGGCTGAGCTAGACGATCAGCAGCACTGGAAGATCATCCACACTTTAGTGAAGTCGCACCGCCGCGCATCGGATTCGCGAACCCAAAAATATAGCGTGCCTACGTCACCCCACATCCACCCCGTGTCGTCGTCTGAATCGAGTTGTAACAGGAGCTTCCATTCGTCGGCCCCGAGCTTGAGTTCCGGCACCCGCGGGTCCTGGTAGCCTTCGGGATTGCCCACGTAGATGCCATTCGACGCGAGCTGGCACTCTAGCTCCATGTCCGCATTTTGCACGGGTGATGGATACCCGAGCATTTGATGATGATGGCTGCCTTCAAATGCTGCGGATCGGAGCTCGATATAGGCGTCGCCATCCCGGTTCCAGTCGAAGCTGGTCCTAGGCAACGATTGCGAATCGGGCAAAAGCTCGATGCGATGGGGAAGTACCGGCTTAGGCTTATAGACATACTCAGCGGCCAATTCCGCGGGGGCTGGATGTTCGATGAAGCTGCTGCGATCATCCGCGCTGTAAAGCACGCGCCACCCGCCGAGGTCTTTCGGATCAAACCCCCACACGCCTTGGTCCTGGTCGTAGAAAAAATAGAGAAACCCTTTCGGGCGATGACGGGGTCACGTCCGGAATCCGGAATCTGCCGCCAGAAGCCGGCCGTTGCGCGCGCGAAAGCGAGTGAGCAGCGAGGCGACGCTGTCGGTCGCCCCCATCTGCAACCGCTGCGCCAGCCAGCCGAGCGATACGGAGGTCGTGTCCTTCATCGCCGCCGCCAAGGTCAGTTTCTCGGGTGCTGACTTCTTGCGGGGTAGCGCCGCCAGATCGATGGACAGAGACTGCGCGAGGCCCCGCAGCCGATCCTCCCACCACTCGGAGCGCGCCTCACGGGTGGCGTCCCGATCCGCCCCGACCAGTTCGAAGTGCGACCGCTGCTCCGCTGCTTCGCGGAGCCTGGCCCGCAGTTCCGCCCGATACGTCGCCGAACCGATCGCCCAACTGCGGCATAGCCGCGAGTGTTTCTCGTCGCGGAACGCGGCGTTCTCCTCGAACAGGACTCCGAGATAGGCAGCATAGGCGCGCCAGCCAGCCGGGGTATCCGCGAGACCACCGCTTTCGTGCAGCACGGTCGACGGGATGAGCCAGGCCGGCCGCCGGCGGCGCCGCAACCATGCGAGGCTGCTCCAGCGGTATTCACCGACCTGTTCGACTGGGATGATCTTCGCCCGCACGGGATTCAGGTGAATGTAATGCGCCACTTGCGCGAGCCCATGCCCCTTTTCGAGGTGGCCGGCCTTGTAGCGCCCCTGAAAGGGCCGGCCTGTCTCCCGCCGGAACCGGTTGAAACGCATCGCCCAGGTTCCTTGCAGCCACTTCATCCCGTCGCTCAGATTCGGCTCGGGCGTCTCCACCGCGAGGTGAAAATGATTCCGCATGATCACGAAGGCATGCACCAGCCAGCCATACCGCGTGCACGCCTGGTCCAAACAGCAAAGGAACGATCGAGCGGCACCGCCGGCCACGAAGAGATCGCGCCGGTAGCTGCCGCGATTGGTCACGTGATAACATGCCCCGGCAAATTCGAGTCGCAGCTTGCGCGCCACACGATGAGCCCAACGCCCACCGCACACCCTTCAACCGCTGCGTTCACCCGGTTTATGGTAAGACTTCGCCTGTGTTCCGGATTCCGGACGTGACCCTTTCGGCCTATCCAGGTAGTTGCCGCGATTGGTCACGTGATAACATGCCCCGGCAAATTCGAGTCGCAGCTTGCGCGCCACACGATGAGCCCAACGCCCACCGCACACCCTTCAACCGCTGCGTTCACCCGGTTTATGGTAAGATTTCGCCTGTGTTCCGGATTCCGGACGTGACCCTTTCGGCCTATCGGCAGTAGCGGGACCACAGTTCCTGCGGCGTGGGAAACTGATCGAGTGGAATCTCGCGGGTGACGGGGCCGGTGGTGGCAGTGCGGTCGTGCTCCAAGAAGGCGTCGCCGTTGGAGCTGTACGCGAAAGGGACATCGAGAATCTCGGCGTACTCGAGGGCCTGCTGCATGCCGTCGCCGACCGAGTGGTTGTTGTCCTTGGCCTCGATGACCGCGAGCGGGAGGTTGGGTTTGTAGAAGAGGAGGTAGTCGGCCTTCTTGGCCTCGCCCCGTTTCACCGTCTTGCCGCGTACGATCACGCGGCCCTTGGTGAAGCAGGCCTCTTCGCGGATCTGCGTCATGACATTCCACCGGTCACCGTGGGGGCCGACCAGGGCGGGCGTGATGAACTTGGTGCGGATGTCCGCCTCGGTGAGGGCCTTCTTGTTCATGCGGAGGGCCGGGGACGTCCGCCCAAAGGGGCGCGCCTGGGTTTTCCCTGAGTTCTCGGCCCTGAAGTGCGCGACCGGTCGGCGACGGCGAGTCCGTAAGCGCGGTTGCGAGAGACGGCTTCAGGAATCATCTGCGGTTGAGAGGCAAGAGGGAGGTTCAGGATGGCCTGGAGCCAGTGGGACGCAGAACCCCGAATTTGGGTAGAAGAAAAACTACCGGAATTCCGGTAGGCCGGGAAAATTCTGAGTCCGACCTCAGCCGGGCGCTCGTTGGCGGTTCCCTTTCGTTCCGTGCCTCAGAAGTGAACGAAAACGTCCCCGCCGGCTTCCCGCCGCTTGGAACGAGGTGATTTCTCTTCAGCCGGCTGCCATTCCGACGATATCGGCAGGGATAGGATCGCGTGGGGGGCGCTGTTTTGGACGCCAGTCCGATGGGTCGTCGATTCCTGACGCGAGCCAGAATACTGCCGCCTCCATGTTTAACCGACGCTTATCGCTCCTGTTCCTTTCCGCTGCGCTGAGTGGGTCTCCGGTGGCAGACGCCGCGGAGGCGGACGCTGAGGTTCCGCTGGCGTTCACTCGATTGGAGCTCACCGACGGCCGAAAGCTCAGGAACGTAGTGGTGAAGTCGTATGACGCGAAATCCGAGAAGTTGCTCGTGATTACCGAGGGCAAGGCGATGGCGATTCCGATCGCGGTGCTACCGCCGCCATTTAATGAGAAGCTGAAGGACGCGCCGGCGAGTGGGGGCTCGGTGAGCACGTTGACGACTCCGCCGCGAGCGATGGCGACGGCGGCCGATCAGTACGTCATGGAGCGACCTGTGCTGATTCGGCACGTGCCGGTTATGCCGCGACCTCCCCGTTCCGCTCCGCTCCCGGTCGAGGACAGCGGACAGGTGTTTGCGCAGCACCAAATCGCCGCCCGCACTTGGGCGACGCGCCACTATACTTTCGAGCGCCCGGTCGGATCGAACTCGGTCAGAATTATGCGTCTCGAGGTCCAACTCGAGTCGACCAAGGCGGTTCCAGGGTGGGGTGGTCGCTTCGAAACCCAGGGGAAAGTTTTCCTCGAGTACTTCGACAGCAAGGGAGGAAGTTTTCAGCGGACCACCAGCGATTTCGAAGTCGTGACAGAGCTTAAGCCGGGCGAGTCAGTACAGGTAGCGACTTTTCGAATCAAACGGTGAGGCCGATTTGCTGGGGCCTGACTGTTACACGTTAGCTCGACGCGGGCGACTTCGTGCTGTGTCCGCCGTTACGACGACGGTCGGTTGCATAGGCAGCGTGCAACGGGCCGACGCCTTGGCCCGTCCAATCCTCTCACATGAGGACGCCGAGAAGCGTGAAAGAGGGTTGGGTAGATTTTTCAGACGGTGACTGAAAATACCAGCCGCCGCTGTCGGGCCGTTCGCGGCTGCAGGTTTGGCGCCCGATCGTAGGGGGTCTGTCCGCTCGTTGTTAATCCCGTCATCCTGTCGTTGTTTGAACAGGATGGACAGGATAGACAGGATGAGGGCCCGCCCGGCGGCGCATTCCCGGATCAAAGATCGAGCGTGGCGCTGAGGATGAACTTGCGCGGCTCGAGGTAGTAGAAGGCGTCGCGGTAGTTGCGGCCGGCGAGGGTGCGGACGTTCGTGTAGAACGGCTCGTCGTAGTCGAGGAGATTGTTGACGTTGAGCTGGAGGCGAACGTTGCGCCCGGCGATCTTCAGGCTGTAGCCCGCGGTGGCGGACAGGGTGTAGTAGGCCGGGGCCTTGATGTAGTCGAAGGCGTTGGTCGTCTGGTTGCCGATGATGCGGCGGCCGAGGACGGTGATGCCGCCGCCGAGGCTGAAGCGGTTGAGCGCGCCGCGGTCGAAGGTGTAGTTGCCGAAGATGCTGCCGTTGTAGTCGGCCTGGTTGTTGAGCGCGCGGCCTTCGTTGCCGCTCTGGATGCGGGTGCGGAGCGCGGCGATGTCGGAATTGATCTGGTTGGGATTCGTGGTCGTCGGCTCGGAGAGCGCGGCCTGCCACACGGGGAGGTTCTCGTTGAAGTACTTGATCGTGTCGGGGAGCGCGTTCGACTGCTTCGTCTGGGGCGTGGCGATGTTGCCGCGGAGACGGAAGTTCTTCGTGAGGTTGGCGACGACATCGAGTTCGTAGCCCTCCGAGGAAATGTCCGACGTGTCGCGGTAGGAGGTCGGGAACGTGCGGTCGGTGCGGTTGATGTTGTTCCAGATCCGGTTGATTTCGGTGACGCCGTAGCCGGTGACGCGGTTTTCCTCGGTGGTGTCGTACCAGCCGACGGACCCGACGATGCGACCCTCGAGGAGTCGGAAGCGGAAGCCGGCCGAGTAGCCGAGCCCGCTGGTCTGGTCGAATTGCTTGAGGTAGAGGCTCGGATCGCCGTCGCCGATCGGGTTGAAGGTTTCGGACACGTTGGCGTAGACGCCGAGGGCACGGACGGGGAAGACGGTGACGCCGGCGGAGAACACGTTCGCGGTGAGTTCCTTCTTGAGCGTCGCGAGTGTCGCGGGACGGCCGGTGACCGGGCTGAAGCTGCCGACGGCGTATTCGCGGCTCGCGTACTTGTCGCGGCGGAAGCCGCCGACGAACGTGATGCGCTCGTCCCAGAAGTTGGATACGGTGGCGGCCTGGACGGTGTCGAGTTGCTGGCGCTGGCTGCGGTAGCGCGTGGGGATGCTTTCCCAGGTGTAGGTCGCGGTGTCGGCGGGACGCTGGGGGACGAGGCGGATGTTGTCCTCGTATTGGCGGAAGAAATACTGGTTGGCGCCGTTGGTCAGGAGCGGGACGGCGGCGTTGTTGGTGCGCATCCAGCGGCTGTCGAGGGCGAAGAAGTACTCGACGCGGCGGCTGGCCATGACGTTGACGGTCTGCTTCCAGGCGCGGATCGGGAGTTCGTAGGCGGTGACGAAGCGGGTGTCGTAGTGGCGATTGTCCTGGTCGGCGTTGGCGGGGGCGGCGTCGGCGTAGAGTTTGCCGAAGGCGGGATTGGCGGCGCCGCCGGGGAGAGTCAGGTTGATGTCGCGCTGCAGGGTGCCGAAGCCGGGGGCGAAGGTGGCGCGCTTGTAGCCGGCGAATTGGAAGGCGACTTCGGAGAAGAGCCGCTTGCTCCATTCGTGCTGGTAGAAGAGGGCGACGAGGTGGCGGCGGGTGTCGCCGTAGGCGTTGGACGGCTGGAGGCTGAAGTTGCGCGGGATGGCGGGGAGGTTGTTGAGGAAGGCTCGCTTGTTCGGGTCGATGGCGAAGTTGCTGCCCTGGGTGTTGCCGAAGTTGAGGAGGTTCACGAGGCCGACACCGGGCAGGTCGATGAGGCGGTCGGTGGTGAAGCGGCCGACGCCGACGGCGCCGGCGGGCGTGGTCGGCTGGAAGCCGGGCCACGCGACGCCGTTCCAGTTGGAGACGCTGTCGCCGAAGTTCTGGCGGGCGTAGTTCTGCTTGAGGTCGCCGGTTTCGGCCTCGAGGCGGAGCTCGCCGGCGAGCCAGGGCTTGTAGGTGGCGGCGACGGTGGCGCCGACGAGATTGCGGAAATAGGTGTCGACCCAGTTGCGGTCGTCGGCCTTGACGAGGTTGACGCGGACGGCGGCGTAACGGCCGAAGGCGACGTTGGAGTCGATGTTGCCGCGGAGGGAGCCCTCGGAGTCGGTGCGGAGGTTGAACTGGTGGAACGTGCGGCCGAGCTTGGCCTGTTTGGTCACCGTATTGATAATGCCGCCGACGATGCCGTCGCCGAAGAGGAGGGCGTTGGGGCCGCGGGCGCTCTCGACCCGCTCGACGTTGTAGAAGTCGAGGGTGTTGTTGTGCTTGAAGTAATTCCGGGTGGGGAAACCGCCGCCGAGGCCGCGGAAATTGTTCTGCGCGCCGAAGTCCTGTCCGGCGGGCTGGGTGGCGTAGGTGTTGGTCAGATACGCGGAGGCCTCGAGGTAGTCGGTGGCGGCGATGTCGTTGATGAAGTCGCGCGTGAGGACGGTGATGTCGCTCGGGGTTTTCAGCAGCTCGGTGCTGAGCCGGCCGGCGAGGAGGGAGTCGGCGGCGATGTAGCCGATGTCCTTGGACGTGTTCACCGTGAACGGCGACAGCGTGATGGTTTCTTCGCCGGCGGCCGCGGGCTTGGGGGCGGTCTGGGCCCGGCCGGCCGAAGCAGCCAGCGCGGCGCCGAGGGCGACGAGGGAACGGAGGGTGCGGGAGTTCATCGGGTGGGGGAAGCCGGGCAGGGGCCGCGGGCGTCCTACCCGGTAGAGGACGGCGGTTGACGACGGAAGGGCGGCGGATTTCACATCGTTCGATGAAATCGCCCTCCCCGACCATGCGCGAGGTGGCCGCGCGGGCGCGGGTCTCGGTTTCGACGGTATCGCTGGCGCTGCGGAACAGCCCGCGCGTGGGCGCGGCGACGCGGTCGGCGGTGGCGGCGGCGGCCGCCGCGCTCGGCTACCGGATTCATCCGCTGGTGGCGGCGCACATGCGCACGCGGCGGCGTCCGGCGCACCGCGCGATGCGCCCGGTGCTCGCGATAGTGAACACGCAGCGGCTCCGGGACGGCTGGCGGGACAACCGCACCACGATGGTGCGGGCGATGCTGACCGGCGCGCGGGCGCAGGCGGCGGCGCGCGGCTACGAGACGCGTGAGTTCTGGCTGCATGAACCGGGCATGTCGCACGCGCGGTTCAGCGACATGCTGCGGGCCCGCGGGGTGCACGGGATTTTGCTGGGCCCGAGCAGCGACCTGCCGCTGGAGCTGGATCTGAAATGGGAGTGGTTTTCCGCGGTGCGGATGGGATCGGCGCGGATGACGCCGCTGCTGCACCGCGTGGTGGTCGACCACTACCAGGTCGGTCGGCTCGCGGCGCTGCAGGCGCACGCCGCGGGTTACCGGCGGCCGCTGCTGCCGATGCGGGAGCCGTTCAGCGCGGCGCACGACCGGCGGATGGAGGGCGGTTTTCATACGGCCTGGACTTATCTGCCGGGCACCAGGGCGGCGCCGGTGCCGGCGACGCAGGGAATGGCGGACGCGGCGCAGCTGGCGCAGTGGCTGCGCGATTACCGGCCGGATATCGTGATCGAGAACGAGGAACGCAACCTACTCGATCTGCTGGTCCGCGCGGGTTGGAACGTGCCGGAGGATATTGGCTACCTGTCGATGTGCTCGCCCGAACCGGGCGGAGCGATCAGCGGCTGCGTGCAGGACGGCGCCTTGGTCGCCGCCGCGGCCGTGGACCTGCTCACCGCGATGGTCGAGCGCAACGAAACCGGACTGCCGGCCGCGCCGGTTACACTCTCGGCGAACGCGGTCTGGAATCCGGGCCGCACGATGCGGAACCGGGGCGAGGACCGGAAGGCGGGGACCGGAAACCGAGGCCGGGAAACCGGAGTCGGATAGCGGCGGGACGGACGCTGCTTTTTCGCGGCGAGGAAGTGCACCAGAGCCGCGAACTCCTCGTGCGAGAGCGCGTTGGCGAGACCCTCGGGCATCCGCTCACGCGCACGCGCGAACGCCGCGGATCCGGGACTCGCTCCGGACCGTGCCTCCCAGGGTCAAGCTCCTCCTTCGCGAGCTTCGCGGCTTCGCGGGAGTCATCGGGCCCGGCGCCGCGTTGTCGCCCGCGATTCGCTCACGCGAAGCCGCGAAGGCGCGAACTGCGAGTCGCCGCATATGGCGTTCGCACGCGATCTGGTCGGCTACTGTCGAAACAAGAGGGACGACCCCAGGTGCGGCGGTTGACATTCAGGGTGGGCGCGCTGCATTCCCAAGCATGCCCCGAATTTTTCTGGCGTTGGCCGCGCTTTGTCTGTTCCGGCTTGCGGCGAGGGGAGCGGAATTACACGTGGTCCACGGGTGGCCGCAACTGCCGGAGGGCGACATCATCGGCCAAGTGGCGGGTATAGGCTGCGACTCGCGCGGCGACGTGTGGGTGTTTCATCGCGGCAGCCGGGCGTGGGTTGCTGATCCATCCAAAGCCGGGCCCATCGCTGAGGCCGCGGTGTATTGCTTTGAAGGCAAGTCCGGCAAGCTGCGCACCAAGTGGGGGGCGAACACGTTTCTGCTTCCGCACGGGCTCTTCGTGGATCATCGCGACCACGTCTGGCTCACCGATGTCGGCCGTCATCAGATTTTCGAGTACGATCGCGACGGCACGCTCCTGCGCGCGTGGGGCGTTAACGGGGTCGGGGGCAATGACCAGGGGCATTTCAACAAGCCGACCGACGTGGCGGTGCTCCCCGACGGCTCATTCTATGTCAGCGATGGCTACGTGAACAGCCGCGTGGTGAAGTTTTCTGCCGACGGAAAGTTCCAGTTTCAATGGGGCACGATGGGCAACGGCCCCGGGGAGTTCATCGTGCCGCACGGCATCACGGTGGATGCGACGGGAAAAGTCTATGTCGCGGATCGACAGAATGATCGCGTGCAGGTTTTCACTGCGGCCGGAGAGTTCCTCACCCAGTGGAAGAGCCCAGCGATGGGCCGACCCTACGGCGTGCGCATTGGGAAGGACGGAATGCTTTACGTGGCTGACGGCGGAGAACAACCGAAGTCCCCGCCCAACCGCTCCGGGCTGGCGGTGCTCAACCTGGAGGGAAAGGTCGTGGCGACGTTCGGCCGCTGGGGCAACCAAGACGGGCAATTCATGATGGCGCACGACATCGCGCTCTCGCGGGACGGCGACATCTACGTCGGTGACATCAGCGGCCAGCGCGTGCAGAAGCTGCGGTGGTCGAACGCGCGATAGACGGCCTGCATCCGGGCGCGACTTCGCGGCAACGCGAGATAATGCCAGCGACTACATCATGCACTCGCCTGACCCTGTAGCTTCCGGGCCGAAAACCCTGTTCCTCGTCGGCGCCACCGGCTTGGTCGGACAGGCCGTACTGCAGCGGGCGCTGGGCGATCCGCGCGTCGCCCGGATCATCGCCCCAACGCGCCGACCGCTCGCACCGCATCCGCGCCTCGACAACCCGATCGTCGACTTTGATCGGCTCCCGTCCGATGCGCCGTGGTGGCGCGTGGACGGTGCGATTTGCACGTTGGGCACGACCATCCGTCAGGCCGGGTCGCGCGAGGCGTTCCGCAAGGTGGACCATGATTATCCGCTCGCCGTCGCGCGGCTCCTGCGGGCCCACGGCACCGTGGCGTTCGCCTTCAAGTCCTCGATGGGCGCGGATCCAAAGTCGGGAAACTTCTATCTGCGCACCAAGGGCGAAGCCGAAACCGCGCTCGGCGCGTGCGGCTTCCCGTCACTGACCTTGGTGCGCCCCGGATTGCTCGGTGGCCCACGGGCGGAATTCCGCCTCGGCGAACGCGCCGCCCTGCTGGTGCTGCGCGTGATGGGCCCGCTGTTGCCGCGGCGCTTTCGCATCTCACCGGCCGGCCATGTTGCCTCCGCACTGCTCGATGCCGCATGCGGCGCCGTTCCCGGGCGACATGTGGTGGAGTCGGGTGCGTTGGCCTAGCCGGAGGCCGATCGTAAGGAGGTCTGTCCGCTCGTTGTTAATCCCGTCATCCCGTCGTTGTTTTTTGGACAGGATGGACAGGATGAGGGCCCGGCCGTGCGGGGGCAGGCCAAGGCACGGTGCGTTCGAGGCCATCGGCGCGAACGTGTCGAATGTCGGGGCGCAGAAACCCTATCTGCTGTAGCGAAAACGGGGGGAGTCTCACGCGGGGCGCGGCCAAGCTTAGGTGCGCTACGGGGTGTCCTTGCTCTGAGGCTGGCAGGAGTGATTGCGCTGGAGGCGGTGCACCTCCAATCCGGTGCGGATGCGCAAAGAGCTGGTGGAAAAGAGCAAGTTCCTGAGCCTGGTGCTGCGGCACGATCCCCGGTCGATCGGCGTGGCGCTCGATGCCCAGGGCTGGGTCGACGTGGGCGCTCTCTTGCGCGCGGCGACGGAGCGGGGCACGCCGCTTTCGAGGGATGAGTTGCTCGAGATCGTTGCGACCAATCCCAAGCGGCGCTTCGACCTGGATGTCACCGGAGACCGGATACGGGCTAACCAGGGGCACTCCGTGGAGGTCGACCTGGCTCTCCCGCCCGCCGTTCCGCCCGAGGTGCTGTACCACGGCACGGCGAAGACCCATCTCGACTCGATCCGGCAGGGCGGACTTCAGCGTGGGCAGCGGCAGCACGTCCACCTCTCCGCCGACCCGGACACCGCGCGCGCGGTCGGCCAGCGGCACGGCTCACCCGTGGTGTTGCGCGTGGCGAGCGGACGCTGGCATCGGGCCGGCGCGATTTTCTACCTCGCGAAGAACGGCGTCTGGCTGACCGAGCATGTCCCGGCCGAGTACCTGGAGATCGATGGGGAAGGGCAGGGCGCTGAGCTGCGCTGATAGTTCCAAGACTGCACGCGGGCCGAGGGGATGCTAGACGCAATCCTGCCAAACCGTTGACCACGGATTTCACAGATAACACGGATGAAAACAGCAAAACCGACCAAGGTTGTCCGCAGTGAAAGCGGTTTCCCTCATCCTGTGAATCCTGTCCATCCTGTCTTTGTTTTTTGGACAGGATGAACAGGATGGACAGGATGAGGGCGCGGCCGGACGGGATCAGGCCAGTGCAGGGTCCATGTGAGGCCATCAGGTCGAGAGTATCGAGCGCCGGGGCGCAGAAATCCGAGGCTTCCCTAACACTGATCTCTGGGCTGCTCCGTGCCCTCCTGTAGAATGCTTGGTTGGGGGCCCGGCCATACGGACAAAACCGGAGTGCGGGAATCGAACACCTTGGAGGATTGCGGTACCATCGACGCTCCACCGGCGGTTTCCCTCATCCTGTGAATCCTGTCCATCCTGTCGTTGTTTTTTGGACAGGATGAACAGGATGGACAGGATGAGGGCCCGGCCGGACGGGATCAGGCCCACGCACGGTGCGTTTGGGGCCATCAGGTCGAAAGTG
>JAEUHA010000681.1 GCA_016793535.1 Opitutaceae bacterium
GGGGACGGACGATCGGCGCTGGGAGCGGGTGTCACGGGAGCGTTCAAGCGGCGGCCTGGTTTGGGTCCGGCGGGGGCGGCGTGGAGCCCCCCGGGGTGGCGACATGCGGGGCGGCTGCGCGCAGCTCCGCCGCGAACAGGACGGTCAACACGAAGAAACCGATGGAGGCGTACCCGAGCGACGGCAGCCCGGCGAGGCGGCCGTCCGGCGTGCGGCTGATGAAGAGGCCCGCGAGCAGGCTGGCCCCGGCGCTCGCCGCTTGTTGCAGCGCGGCGTTCACGCTCATGAAGCCGCCGCGATAGCGCGCCTCCACGGCATTCGTGATCATCGTCATCGCGGGGGAGAATCGTCCCGACATGGTGACCATGAAGAGCGCCATCATGAGCGAGGCAACGGCCACGGAGGTGTGACCGAGCCGCGTGATGACCAGGACGACCCCCACGGCGCCGGCCGACATGATGGCAAGGAGCCGGAGCCGGTCCATGTGGTCGCTCAACCATCCGACGAGCGGCGTGCTGAGCACGGTGGCGATGCCGCCGACGACGTAGGTGATCGGCAACTGCACGGTTTCGTCGAGGCCGACGTTGGCGACGTAGGAGGGCGCGATGAACGGAATCAGGACTCCGCCGGCCATGACCAGCACGGCGCCGACGGCGAACGCGCGCACGTGGACGCGGTGAGAGAGAATCCGGCCCATCTGTTGGAACGGCTGGTGTCCGTGCACCGCCGTCCGGATGGGCGGCAAGGCGAGGGCGGCGAGGGCGAGAATGGCCGCGGCACAGGCGGCGAGCAGAAAGAACGGCGCGTGCCAGCCGTATTTGCCGGCGAGCACCAGGCCGAGCGGGACCCCGAGGACCGAGGCCACCGGGAACGCGGTCATGACCACGCCCATCGCGCGTCCCCGCCGGGACGGCGGAATGATATCGCCCACCATTGCCGAGACCATCGATCCTGCGAGTCCGCCGAACGCGCCGGCCGCGAGCCGGGCGACCAGGAGGGCCCCGTGGGTGGGCGCGAGCGCGCAGGCGAGGGTGGCCAGTCCGAATCCGGCGTAGAGGATGACCAGGGAGCGTTTGCGGTCGAAGCGATCCAACACGAATCCGCCCGCAAAACCGGCGACCGCGGCTGCGAGCCCGTAGGCGGCGACCAGATGCGTGAACTGCGCCGGCGAGATGTTGAATACGACCATGAGCTGGGCCCCCAGCGGCATCATGATCATGAAATCCAGGATGTGCGTGAACTGCACGGCGGCGAGCACCACCAGGGTCGCGCGCTCGCGGCCCCGGCTGAGCGCATGATGCTGTCCACGATCCGGCATGAAACGGAGAGCGTTGGCCTTTTCCCCCAAAGCGCAACCGTCAGGTCGGCGCCCCCGTGACCGCACCACTCGCTTCCCCGGCCCGGATATGCTGGCGCAGGAGGGTGAGGAACTGTTCCGCCCCGCGACTCTGGTAGCGTTGCAAATGCCGGATCACCACGAGGTCGCGAGTCGGTTCGCTGCCGGTTATCCGCAGATAGGTGAGGGAGTCGCGATCGTCGGGCAATCGGGCCAGCTGGGGCAGCAGGGAAATGCCGAGCCCCATGGACACGAATAGCTTCAACGTGGCGACCTGCGCGCAGCGAAAGCCGATCCGGGGCTGGAATTTCTGGTCGCCGAAGAACGTGCGGACCTGGGCCGCGAGCGCGCTCGAGTCGCCCAGGGAAATGAAGGTCTCCTCGGCCAAGTCGCTGATGCTGATCTCACTGCGACTGGCGATCGGATGGCGCTTTCCCACCACCAGCAGCAGGGGCTCCGTCAAGAGCGGTTCGACTGAAATGCGGGGGTCCTTGACTGGCGTGGGCACGATCGCGAGGTCCAGGTCCCCCTCGACGACCCCGCGCACCAGGTTCGCCCTAAAGTCCTCCTGGGCATTGATCAAGAGGTTCGGATGCGTCTCCCGCAGCGTCGCGATCAGCGGCGTGAGAAGGTAGGGCATCACGGTCTGCACGGCGCCGACGGTGATCCGTCGCCCGAGGGAGGGATGATCGCCCAGTTCCTTGGCGGCATTCTCGACTTCGAAGAGGATCCGCCGGGCCCGTTCCAGGAAGGCGACGCCGGCTTCCGTGAGCACAGCCTTGCGCCCGAGGCGATGGAACAGCTTGTGGCCCACCTCGCTTTCGAGCTTCATAATCTGCTGGCTCAGCGAAGGCTGGGAAACGTGCACGCGCGCAGCGCCGCGCGTGAAATTCTCGGTCTCGGCCACCGCCACGAAGTAACGGAGTTGGTGCAATTCCATAGTTTTGTCCTATGAGAGCGATAGGGGAGTAAGATTTCAACTATAGGAAAGAATGCCGTACAGTAGGCACGTCGAACCGAGACCGGTCCGGCAAACCAAAGAGAACTACCATGAATAAGAACCTGATCATTGCGGTCCCCGTCAGCCTCATCGCTGTTGCCGCCCTCCTGCTTTCTTTCCGTTCCTCGATTAATGCCGAATCCCTGATCGGCTTCGCCAGCGTGTTCGCACTGCTCGGCGTCGCCGCTCTCGAATATCGCATTAGTTGGAAGCGGCTCTTCAGCCGCAGTTAACAGCGGTCTGAAGCGAGTGGAATCCAACAGGGGCCCGGAGCAATCCGGGCCCCTTTTTATTTTTGCCCATGGGCGGGGGCGACGCCGGGGGCACTTTCTCGTGGAGGGACAGACAAATCCAGCGGCCGATGGCGCTACCCTGGCATCACGCGACGAACCACCCCGACATGGAGGAACCGACCGAACATGAATCCTGGCAGACGTGGCTCCGGCATTACGGTCCCAAATTGTACCTCTGTGCGCGGCAATGGACCCGGTCGCGAGCGGACGCGGAGGATGTCGTGCAGGACGCGTTTGTCCGGTACTGGACGCACCAGCGCCACCTGCCCGGCAACCCCATGGCGCTCATGGTCACGTCGGTGCGGCGGGCCGCGCTCGATCTTGCCCGGCGCGCCGGACGCCGGGAGGCGCGGGACGAACGCGCGGGCACACCGGACGAAGCGATGTGCGCCTTTGCCTGTGGCTTGGAGGACGAAGAACGGCGTGCAGCGGTCGAGGAGGCCGTGTCGCGGCTGCCGGTGGAGCAGCGCGAGGTGCTGGCGCTCAAGATTTGGGGCGAGCTCACGTTCGAGCAGATTGCGGCCGCGCTCGACCTGTCGCCCAACACGGCCGCGTCCCGCTACCGGTACGCGCTAAATGCGCTGCGCCACGAACTGTCTGCCGCCGACTGCCATGGATGACGATCTCGCCCAACTCGAAGCAGAATTGAAACGGCTCCGGCCCGCGCCCTTGTCGCCGGACTTCACCGCGCGGGTTGCGGCGGCGCTCGAAGCCGCACCTGCGCCGCAGTCCGGCCGCCCGGTCCGTCTTTGGAGCTGGATCGCGCTGCCGACGGCGGCAGCCGTGGCCGCGCTGCTGGCGCACGTCGCGGAGTCTCGCCTGGCCCATGGGGGCGGCGGAATTGAAACGACCCTCGCCGGCACAACCGCGGCGGCGGCCGAACCGTCCTACAAGCCGGTCGCGGCGGAGAACCTCCTGGTCTCCGCGAGCGACGAAGGCCTCGTGACCCTCGACGACGGCACGCCCGCCCGGCGCCGGCGACTCCGCTTTGTGGATACGATCACCTGGCGCGATCCGCGCACGAACGCCTCGGTTACCTGGAGCGTGCCCCGCGAGGAGGTTCGAGTCACTCCGGTCGCGTTCCACTGACCCCTGTCCGGCCCTCTGCTCCCTTTCCTCCCATCCTCATCAACCTCATGAACCTCATTCGTACTGGTCTCGTTCTCTGCGCCCTGCTCGCCGCGGGTTCACCGTCCGGCTTTGCTGCCGACGAATCGTCGTCCGCCAAGGCGGAAAAGAAATCGCTCCGTGTCCTTGCTCCGGCCGAGCGTGAGCGCCGCGTCGTCGGGCCGCGGCGCGAGGACGTCGAGAAGGAAACGATTGCGTTTCTCGGCGTTGAGACCGGTCCGGTCTCCGGCACGCTCGGGGCGCAGCTCGGGCTGGGCCGGGGCACCGGCCTCGTGGTGCACCACGTGGTGCCCAAGAGCCCGGCGGAGGGCCGGCTGCAGGAGCACGACATCCTCCTGAAGCTCGACGACCAGTTGCTCATCGAAACCCGCCAGCTCGCGGTGTTGATTCGCCTGCGCAAGGAAGGCGACGATGTCACCCTCACTTACCTGCGCGGGGGCAAACAGGCGACGGCGACGATCAAGCTCGGCCGGACCGAAGTGCCGAAGCATGTCTCCTGGTCCGACTCCGGCGGGATGCTGTTCAATGGCGTTCCACCGGCCGGGCAGGTCGAGTTCTTCCGGGTGCCGGGAGGGCCGGGCGCCGAGCGCGGCGAGGTCGATCGGGTGCTTTCGATGATCCGGCGTTCGCCGGAGGCGGGACCGATGCGCATTCAGATCGACCGCGAAGGCGGGCCGGGCATTCGCGCGATGGCGGTGAACACGGCCAACAGCGCGCTCACGTTCGCGGACGATGCCGGTTCGCTCGAACTCACGTTCAAGGACGGGACGAAGACGCTGGTCGCGAAGAACAAGGCGGGCGAAGAGACGTTTTCCGGTCCCGTCACGACGCCCGAGGAACGCCAGGCGCTGCCCCCGGAACTTCGGGCGCGGCTGGAGCGACTCGAAGGGATGCAGGACCTCACCTTCCGGACCGGCGCGGAGTTTCGCGGTACGGAGACGCGGACGATTCGCCCGCGTGGGATCAGCGCGCCCGAGCGGGAGCGCGTGCCGGCCCCGTCGGCGCCCGGCGTTCTTTGACCCGGCGCCCCGCGGCTTTACCGCGAGTTGTCGCCGTCGAGCATCCGGCCGAGCCCGCCCAGGACGGAACCTTCCTCGCGTCCGCCGCTGGCCTGGGCCGCCGCCACGACGCGCCCGGCGAGACGGGACAGCGGCAGCGACTGCAGCCAGACTTTGCCCGGTCCGCGCAGGGTCGCAAAGAACAGCCCTTCGCCGCCGAACAACGCGGTCTTCACCCCGCCGACGAACTGGATGTCGTAGTCGACCGTCGGCTGAAAACCGACGATGCACCCCGTGTCGACGCGCAGCACTTCGCCGGGTCCCAGCGTGCGTTCATACAGCGTGCCGCCCGCGTGCACGAACGCCCAGCCGTCGCCGGTGAGGCGTTGCATGATGAAACCCTCACCGCCGAACAGACCGGCGCCGAGGCGCTTTTGAAACGCGATCCCGACGCTCACGCCCTTGGCCGCGCAGAGGAAGGAGTCCTTCTGCGTGATGAGCTCGCCACCGATGTCGCGCAAGTGCACCGGCACGATCTTCCCGGGGTAGGGCGCGCCGAACGCGACGCGCCGCTTCGTGCCACCCTGGTTTTGAAAGACAGTCATGAACAGTGACTCGCCCGTGAGCAGTCGCTTGCCGGCGCCCAGCAGCGCGCCAAGGAAGCCGCTGTTCCGCTGCGAGCCGTCGCCGAACACGGTCTCCATGGCGATGCCGTCGTCCATGAACATCATTCCACCCGCTTCGGCGACCACGGCCTCCTGCGGATCGAGCTCGATCTCGACGAACTGCATGTCGTCCCCATGGAGCTTGAAGTCGATCTCGTGCATGTCCGAGGCGATGACGGGAGGAAGGTTCTGGTTCATAGGCGGTGGAGGTTGATGACTGCGGGTCGGACATCAATTGGATCACGGGTGGAAACCTTCGTCATTTTTCAACCGGTGATCCTTCCTGCTGTCTGCTCGGCGAGAACACTCCGGCAATCGGAAAGTTTCGGGGATGCCGACCTCGGAGCACAAAAAAAGAGCAGGCTCGTCGAGCCTGCTCTTTGGACGGGAAATCTAGTTCTGGATCAGTTCAGCTTGCGGCGGATCACGGCCAGTCCGGCCAAGCCCATGCCGAGCAGAATCACGGAGAGGCCGGAGTCCGGAACGCGGCCACCGGTGAACTGAATATCGTCGATCGCGACGAAGGCGCTCGTGATCTGGATCGCGCGAATGTCGGCGGCGTTGCTCGAGATGATCTGATAGAAGTTGAGTCCCGCGTTCACGTGGGTTCCGAGCAAGGTATTATTATCGCCCCAAACCTTGAACGTTGTGGTGTCGTCCGCCACGCCGATGCCAATCTGGCTCTGCAGCGAGCTGAAGGTAATCATGATGTCGGCGGCCCAACCGACGTTCGGACCCGTGCCGACGTAATTCGGCTGGGACTGTGTACCTTGGTAGACTCCGAGCGGCGGGGTCTGCAGGTTCACGATCGATGCGATACCCACCGCGGCGTACTGGGTCGGCGAAAGCACCGAATTGGTGGGGAGTTCGTCAAAATTGACCAGCGTATTGCCGATCGGGGTGAGCGAAGGCGACGGCGAGCCATTCGAAAACACGATTGCGGCGGAAGCATGGGCGACGAGCAGCGAGAGAGCTGCGCCTCCAACGGTAAGGGCCCTGACGAGGGTAAGTTTCATTTTGTGATTTTGGCTGAGACCTATGTGGTGGTTGAGCTGAGACGGGGTAATCCCATCAAGTGGCCAAGGGTGTTAGCGTAGTCTGTACCGAGTCTGACAGGCTTGTCATTCAACATTCGGTAGAATTTGTAATCCAATTACCTGGGAAATTAATTTTGTTGAGTGACGACAGATATCGGCCCTCGCGGATGTAAGCTTACCCGTTGAGGTGTAACGATTGCCGACGTTATTGCATGGCGTCGTCGCAATTGAGTTTCACGACCACGATCCCGAAATTGGTCGGCAGCCGGGGGAGAGGGGCCTCTAGGGCAGCTCGTAGATTTCGATCAGCGCCTCGCCCGTCGCGCCGCCGACGCCCGACACTTGGGCCGTGAAGGCGCCCGCGGGCACCGTCACGACCAGTGCGGCATCCCGGCTGGTTCCGTCCGGCAGGTCGAATGCGCCGACGCTCGCGAACGCCGCCCGGGCGATCGCCGTTCCGGCCTCGCCCCAGTTGTCGTTCGCGGCGAACAGCGTGCTCCGTCCGCCTTCGCTGAGGTAAAGCTCGAGCTTCGGATCGGCCAGTGCGCCCGTCACGCCGAAGCCCGTCGCGAGCCGGGGCCCGATGCCGCGACTCAGGAGCCGCTTGGGCAGATTCCCGCTGATGACGAAACCGGCGATCAGGGTGTCATCGGCGGTGCCGGCGAAATTTCGGGCCGAAAGATTGACGAGCCGGCTCGTTCCGGCCGGCTCCGTATCGTACAGCTCGACGAGGGCGACGCCGCGCCGGTCGGCGGTGTCGGAAACGTGGACCGTGCGCGCGGAGTCGAACGTCGTCACGAGCGCGGCATCGCGGCTCGTCGCATCGGTCAGGTCGAAGGCCCCGACCGCGGAAAAACTCGCGCGCAGCGCGCCGGCTGCGCCGCCGGCACCCCAGTCGTTGTTCGTCGCGACGATGCTGTCGCGTCCGTTCACGACCGCGTGAACGTCCAGCCGCGGATCCGGCAGCGCACCGCTCACCCCGAAGCCCGACAGGGCCGGCCCGATGCCGCGCAGCAGGACGGGTTTCGCACCGCCCAACGCCACGGCCCCGACGATCAGCGGCAGTCCCGCCCCCCGGGTGGAGGCGCGGACCGAGAGGTTGACGAGCCGCCCCGGCTGGGGCACCTCGACGGCGAGGCGGGCCGGGCGGCTGACCTGCGGGCCATTGGCGTCGTACACGATCACCTCGTATTCCCCGGCGTTGGCCGTGGTGGCGAACGGAATGGAGAGTGTCGCCGTGGTGGCGCCCGCGACGGCGAGACCATTGCGCCGCCATTGGTAGCGCAGCGCGCCCGTGCCGGTGGCCTGCACGCGCAGGGTCGCCGCGTTGCCGGGGGCGACGGTGAGGCTCGCCGGATGCTCCGCGATCGTGACGGTCTCCGAGAGTTCGAGGGCGAGGCCGTCGACGGGCGTGTTGACCATCGCCTGCATGCCGCGCGCCGTGAGCTGCGCGGCGAAAAATTCCGCGTCGGCCCTCGTGCCCTCGGCGTTGCCCCAATGGATCGGGATCGCGATGCGCGCCTTGAGGTCGACCGCGGCGTCGACCGCCTCCTGCACCGTGTTCATCGTGAACACCTGGCCCAGCGGCAGCATGACCACGTCGGCCGCGAACGTCTTCATCTCCGGGAAACGCTCGGTGTCTCCCGCGTGGTAGACGCGCACGCCGCCGATGTTCAGCACGTAGCCGACGTAGTTCAGCGCCCGCGGGTGGTTGTTTTTGACCACATTGTACATCGGCACCATCTCGACGTCGATGCCCGCCGTGAGGCTGAGTTTCATGCCCGGCGTCACGGCGTGAATCGTCGCACCGGCGAAATTCTGCTGCAGCTGCGGCACGCCGGGCGGCGACGACACGAACACCGTGGCGGCCTTGCGCAGCCGGTTCAGGACCGCGACGGATTGGTGGTCGCCGTGGTTGTGCGTGAGCAGGACGAAGTCCGCGTCGGCCGGGGTCGTATTGATGCCGGTCGGATCGATGTAGATGATCGGTCCGTTGGTGACTTCAATGCGCACGGTGGCTTGGGTGAGGGCCTGAACGCGCGCCACGACGCGGGCGTGGAGCGGGGAGGAGGCGAGGGCGGCGAGAGCGGCACTGGCCAGGGATAACCACAAGGTGAGCTTCATGTCGGCGGGTGGGGTGATCGGACCCCCGATGCAGCGCCAGCCACGGGCACCGTGCAATCCGCAAACGCCATCGAATCCGTAACGGTTCAGCAAGGATCGCGCGGACTCCGGCCGAGGGAATTTTCGTCGCCCACGTCCGGGCGGCCCGCAGGCTCGCAGGGTGGGCTTTTCCGCCGTTCTCGACCATGCCAGCCTTCGCTTCCGTCCGTGCGGCCGGGCCGCGTACCATTTTGCGCGGGGCAAGCTGCGGGGCGACCCGGTCTACCGGGCCGTGCTCGAAGGCGGACTGCTGCCGCGCGACGGCACGGTGCTCGATCTCGGCTGCGGTGGCGGCCTGATGCTCGCGGTCCTGGCATCGGCGCGCGGGCTGGCTCCGGCCGACGCGTCCCCGGCGCGGCGTCTCGTCGGAGTCGAAACCCGCCCGCAGGCCGCCGCGATAGCCCGTCGCGCCCTGGGACCGGACGCGGAGATCGTGACCGACGACGTGCGCCTCCGTCCGCTGCCGGCGGCGCGGGCCATCCTGCTCTTCGATGTGCTCAACCTGATGCCGGCCGCCGATCAGGACACGTTGCTCGCCGCGGTGCAGGCGGCGCTCGAACCCGGCGGAGTCCTGCTGGTGCGGGAAGCCGACGCGGCGGCCGGCTGGCGTTTTCGCGCCGTGCGGGCTGGCAACTGGATCAAGGCCTGCTGGATCGGGCGCTTCGCGCAGCCGTTTCACTACCGCCCTCTCACGGAGTGGCGCGGGTGGTTGGAACGGGCGGGACTCGAGGTGGAGGTGCGTCCGATGGGCATGGGCACGCCGTTCGGCAACGTGCTGCTCGTCGGGCGCAAGGCCGGGGAGCGCGGACGTCCTCGTCCGCCACGTTAGGAAATGCGGCCGGGGACGGCCGCGCTCCCGGGACCATCGCCGCCGGGTGTTCAGGACTTCAGCATCGCGATCAGATACTCCTGCGCCGTCGCGTGGCTCACGTCCTTGGCTCCTGGATACATCAGCTCGCAGCGGATGCCGGTGGCGCGGCAATGTTCCTGCAGCTTCACGCCGAAGTTGGCGGTGTGCGTCGGGTCCTTCTGGTCCTGCCCGAGCGCCGGCGGGGCGCTGTAGAACAGGTACACGGGCGGGTCGTCCCGCGAGACCAGCGCATAGGGCGAGTACTCCGCGATCCAGGGCTGCAGCCGGTCGCGGGCGGCGAGAAACTCCGCGAACGACGCGAGCCCGAACGCGTGGCCGCCGTAGCGGCTGTTGGGGGTCCAGGTCTTCATCTGCAGCGGATCGAGCGTGGTCTGGGCTCCCGTGACCGCGGCGCAGAAAAGCCGCGTCGACTCGCGCGCGACCGGGTCGCTGCTCTTCGGGTCGGCGAGATCATCGTGATAGGCGAGCCACAGGCTCGAGCACGCGCCGGCCGAACCTCCGGCGGCGCCGATGCGGGCTTTGTTGAGATTCCACGCGGCGGCCTGGCTGCGGACAAACTGCAGTGCGCGCGCGGCGTCGTGGAGCGGGGCCTTGACGGGCGGCTTCACGCCGTCCTCCTCCGCGTGGCGGATGAGTCGGTAGTTGATCGCCACCACCGAAATGCCCTGCGCGAGCAGGCCCTCCACGCTGACGAAGCGGTTGACGCGCTCCTTCTCGCCGCCCGTCCAGCCGCCGCCGTGGATCACGAACACCAACGGGGTCGGCGCGGCCGACTCCGCCCGCCAGAAATCCAGCACATGCCGCTCGTGCGGACCGTAGCGCACGTTGGCGAGCGTCGGCTTCACCACCGGCGGGTTCTCCGGCGCCGCCTTGGTCGCGTTCTTGCCCTGCTTCGCCTTGGCGGCCGCTTGGGCATGGACGACGGGGGTGAACGCAACGACGGCGGCGAAGGCGGCGATGAGGGAAGCGAGCGGCGGGAGTTTCATGGCGATGGGATCAGGAAACAGCGAAAGGTCCTGGGAGCGGCATGGCGACGAGTTCCAACTGTAGGCGGGGTGCCCACACCCCCCTCCCGCATTCGACGCGGCACTCCCGCGGGGTGAGGGCACCCCGCCCACAGCGGTGCCGCCCACAGCGGAGCCGGCCGTCCCGGGCTACGCGATCAGATTGTGCACGACGTGACCATGGACGTCCGTGAGCCGGAACTCGCGTCCGCTGTGCCGGTAGGTGAGGCGCTCGTGATCGAGGCCCAGCAGGTGCAGCACGGTGGCCTGCAGGTCGTGGACGTGAACGCGGTCCTTCACCGCCTTGAAACCGAAGTCGTCGGTCGCCCCGTGCACCACTCCGCCCTTCGTGCCGCCGCCTGCGAGCCACATCGTGAAACCGTGGTGGTTGTGGTCGCGGCCCGCGGTGGGGCTGACCTTCTCTCCCTGTGAAAGCTCGACGGTGGGTGTGCGGCCGAACTCGCCCCCCCAGATGACGAGCGTGTCGTTGAACAGCCCCCGCTGCTTGAGGTCGGTGAGCAGCGCGGTGAGGCCCTGGCAGCATTCGCCGGCCAGGCGCCGATGGCTCTTCTCGATGTTGTCGTGGCTGTCCCAGGGTTGCAGCGTGCCGTGCCAGACCTGCACGTAGCGCACCCCGCGCTCCACGAGGCGGCGGGCGATCAGCATCTGCTTCGCCTGGGCGGTGTCGCCGTAGAGCGCGCGGATATGTGCGGGCTCACGCTCGATGTCGAAGGCGTCGGTCGCCGCGGTCTGCATGCGAAACGCGGTCTCGAAACTCTGGATACGAGCCTCGAGGGCCGGATCGGATCGCGTGGCCTGGTGGCGGAGATTGAGGGCGCGGGCGAAGTCGAGCTGCGCGCGCTGCTCGACCGGGTCGATCCCGGGGTTCTCCAGGTGCTCGATGAGCTGCGCCGCCCGGCGGTCCTGGGTCTCGATGTACGTGCCCTGGTACGCGCCGGGCAGGAAGGAGGACTGCCAGTTGTCGGCGCCGGCGACGGGCATGCCCTTCGGCACGAGGACGACGAAGCCCGGGAGGTTCTGGTTCTCCGTGCCGAGGCCGTAGGTGATCCACGAGCCGATGCTGGGGCGCGCCATGATGCTGGCGCCGCAGTTCATCAGGCGGAGCGAGTTCTCGTGGATCGGCGTGTCGGAGTACATCGAGCGGATCACGCAGAGGTCGTCGGCGTGCCGGGCGGCGAGCGGCCCGAAAAGCTCGCTCACTTCGAGCCCCGACTTGCCGTACCGGTCGAAACAGAACGGTGACCCGAGCGCGGTGCTGGTGGGACGCTCGGTCGCGAGGTGAATCGGGAGGCGCTGGCCGTGCAGTTTCGTGAGCAGCGGCTTGGGGTCGAACGTGTCCATCTGCGCCGGCCCGCCGTTGGCCAGGATCTGGATCACGTATTTCGCGCGCGCGGGGAAATGCGGCGCCCGCGGCGCGAGCGGGCCGGCGGGCGCGGCGGCGCGGGTCGACGACTCGCCGAGCAGCGCGGCGAGGCCGAGCGTGCCGAAACCGAGGCCGCAGCGCCGGAGCATGTCGCGGCGGGAGATCGGCGGGGAGGGCGGACGGGACGAGGGCATGGGGCGGCGAGGGGTTTCGTCAGTCGCAGTGAATGAACTCGTTCGAGAGCAACAGCGCCTGGGCGAAGTGCGTCCAGCGCGTCTCGTCGGGCGCCGCGCCGAGGTAGCCCAGCGCCAGCGTGGTCTCGTCGGCGTCGGGCTGGCGGGCGAGGATCCGGCGGTAGGTCGCCGCGAGGCGGGCGCGGACATCGGTGAGCTCGACGATCTCCGGCTGGCGATTCACCCCCTCGGCCTGGGCGCGGACGAACGGGCTGTTGAGAAAGAAGAGCGCCTGCAGCGGATGCGTGGTTTCGCCGCGGCGGGCAATGGACTGGTCGGGATTCGCCACATCGAAATTGCGCAGGAGGGCCGGAATGCGGAAACGGTCGGTATACCCGTAGACCGCGCGGCGGACATTGTCGTCGGTGAGCGGCGCGCTGCGGCCGCCCAGCCGGGTGTCCAGCCGGCCCGCGACACGCAGGAGGCTGTCGCGCAGCGCCTCGAATTCCAGCCGGCGCGGCCGCTGGCGCCAGAGCAGCCGGTTTTCAGGATCGCGGGCCAGGGCGTCGGCCTGCGCGGCGCTGCTCTGCCGCCAGGTGGCGGAGGTGAGAATGTGGCGCTGCAGCGCCTTGATCGACCAGCCATGCGCCATGAACCATGCGGCGAGGTGATCGAGCAGCTTCGGGTGGGACGGCGGCTCGCCCGTGGCCCCGAAATCATCGGGCGTGGCGACGAGGCCGCGGCCGAAGTGCTGTTGCCACACGCGGTTCACGATGACCCGAGCGGTGAGGGGATTGCGCGGACTGGCCAGGGCTTCGGCGAGCGCCCGGCGGCCGTCGTCGGCGAAGGTGCGGTCATCGACCGCGGCCAGCACCTGCGGCAGGCGGCGCGGCACGGGGTGGCCCGGCTTGAGGCGGTCGCCTCGGACGAGCACGCGCGGCTCGACCGGGGCGCCGGCGACGGTGACGACCTGGGCGCGGTCGATGGGCGCGGAGGCCTCGAGGATCGTGAGCTTCTCGCGAATCCTGGCCGCGGCCTCGTTGTCGCGGCGCGCGACGATCTGGTGTTCGGTGACGAAGCGCAGCAGGTCCTCGGCGACTGCGGCCCGGGAAAACTCGAGTGGTGACGTCGGGGCGTTGATGACGGCGGCGAGCCCGGGCGCGTCGGGCGTCTGCAGGGCTGCGGTGATGACGCGGCCGAAGGCGTCGGCGACGTCGTTCATGGTGGACAACGGCTGCGCCCGGAGCGCGGCGAGCACCTGCGGATCGTGGCGGTCGGCGTCGCGCGCCGCGGCTTCGACCACGGCGGTCGCGGCCTGCGCGAAGCCGGCTTTTGGCAGCTGCAGCAGCTCAGGCCAGAGGAGGAAATACATCTCCCCGCGGGCGATGCTCTCGGCGATGAGCCGGGCCCAGGCCGGAGCGCCGCCGAGCACGAGCAGGCCGCGCGGTGTGTCGAGCGGGACGAAGCCTTCGACGACCCGGTGTTGCGGGGACTCGGCGACCAGGTACCGGAGATATTCGGGCGCCAGCTCGCGCACGAGACGACGCGCGCGGGCGGCGCTTTCGTCGATCTGTTTCTCGTAGTCGGCAAACAGCGCGGCGCGAGCGGCGCGATACTTGGCCACGGCCTCGGCGGCACCGGCCCCGACCGGAGCCGTTCCGACTTCGGGCAGGTCGAGCGGGTCGGTGCTGCTGGCGAGGATGCCGTAGAGCGAGTAGTAGTCGGCGGTGGGCACCGCGTCGAACTTGTGATCGTGGCAGCGGGCGCACGAGAGCGTGAGGCCGAGCACCCCGCGGCCGATCGTGTCGATGCGATCATCGATGATGAGCTGCGGGGCCTCGAGATTGCCCTCGAAGCGGCGGCCGACGGTCAGGAAACCGAGCGCGCGGAGATCGGCCTGGGCCGCGGAGGGCAGGAGGTCGGCGGCGACCTGCTCGCGCACGAAACGGTCGAAGGGCCGGTCGGAGTTGAAGGCGTCGATGACGTAATCGCGGTACGTATGCGCGAAGGGGATACGGCGTTCGCCGTCGGTGGACTTCTCGGTGGTGTCCGAGTAGCGGGCCACGTCGAGCCAGTGGCGGCCCCAGCGCTGGCCGTATTCCGGCCGGGCGAGCAGTTGATCGACGAGGGCGGACCACGCGGCCGGGCTCGGGTCCGCGGCGAACGCCTCGGTGCGTTCGTACGACGGCGGCAGCCCGAGCAGCGTCACGTAGGCGCGGCGCACCAATGTGCGGGGATCGGCGGGTGGATTGGGCGCGAGTCCGGCGGCGTCCAGCGAGGCGCGCACGAAGCGGTCGATCGGGTGGGCCTCGGGCGCGAGACGGCCGGGCGCAGGCACATCCGGCGCGCGGACCGGTTGAAAGGCCCAGTGGGCGCGGGCCTGGGCCAGCGTCATCGCCGTGGCCTTGGGCGCGGTGTCCGCTGGCACCGTGAGGCGCGGGTCGGGCGCGCCGCGTCGCACCCATTCGGTGAGCGTGGCGATCGCGGCGTCGTCGAGGCGCTCCTTCGGCGGCATCTGCAGGTCGTCGTTGCGGTAGCCGACCGCCTCGATGAGCCGGCTGCGCGCGGGATCACCCGGTACGAGGGCCGGGCCGCTGTCGCCGCCTGCCTGCCAGCCGGGACGCGAATCGAGCCGGAGGCCGCCTTTCTGCTTCTTGTCGCCGTGACATTCGTAGCAGTGGGCGATCAGGAGCGGGCGCACCTTGCTTTCGAAGAAATCGGAGTCCGCGGCGGCCAGGGCCGGGGCAGCGGCGGCGGCGAGCGGCGAACCGGCGGTCGCGAAGCAAAGGGTGACGATGAGGGAGCGCATCATCGGGGGCGCCGACAGCGAATACTGACCGCACGCGAAGGAACAGGAAAAAGGCCCGGCGCTGGTCGCTCGGGGATCGTTGAACAGGAAGACCGGGAAGAACGGGAAGGGTCGCGGGTCGTTCCTTGCCCCTCGAGGTCAGGCAAGGCGCACGCGAAGACGCGAAGGCCGCGAAACGATGCCGCCACTTCGCGGGCTTCGCGTCATTCGCGTGAGCCTCCCTCAGGGCCCGGTCCGCAGCAAGGCGCGGACCAGCCGGTCGTCGCCGTCGACGGGGGCGGGCTGCAGGCCGAGGACGGCGCAGAGCAGCGGATAGACGTGGATATTCTCCGCGGCGGGAGCCTCGACGCCGCGCCGGAAGGCCGGGCCGTGGGCGATCAGGATGCCGTGCATCGAAGGCAGCGCCGGATCGTAGCCGTGGTCCCCCGCCAGGTAACCGCGTTCCTTGTAGCGCGACTTGAGGCGTTCGAAATTGGCGCGCGTGCCGATGTGCCAGCCTTCCTCGGGCAGCACCCAGACAGGGGCGATGCGCGCATTGTCACGAAAGCGAAAGCGGGCGGGCAGGTCTTCGGCCAGGTAGGCGCGCACGTGCGGCACGCCGGCCAGTTTTCGGATCAGGGTGGCGGCGTCGCCCTGCAACGGTCGCAGCGCGAGCACGCTGCCCTCGGACTCGATCTGGACCGAGTTCCGGTCGAGCAGGTCGTCGAGCAGCACCACGCGGTCGACGCTCGTCGCGGTCATGCCATGGTCCGAGGTGATCACGAGGTTCGGTTCGAGGTTCGCCGCCCGCACGCGCGCGAGCAGGGTGGCGATGCGGCCGTCCACGAGCCGGACCGCCGCGGCAAGTTCCGCCGAGTCCGGCCCGAAGCGGTGGCCGGCGCTGTTGGTTTCCTCGAGGTAAAAGGTGACAACGGCGGGGCGCTCCGCCGCCGGCAGCGTCAGCCAGCTCATGAGGTCGTCGAGCCGGCGCTCGAAAGGAACGCTGTAGTCGAATCGCTGCCAGAACGTCGGGCGAATTCCGCCGATGGGCACTTCGTTGCCGACCCAGAACGCGGTCGCTGACTTGCGTCCCTGCTTGATGGCCGTGACCCAGATCGGCTCGCCGCCCCACCAGCGCGGATGCAGCGCCGTCGCGGGCTGATTGTAGTGAAAAAACTGCCCGGATTCCGGATCGAAGAAATCGTTGTTCACGATGCCGTGCCGGGCCGGGTAGAGCCCGGTCACGAGGGTGTAGAGGTTGGGAAACGTGTTGCTCGGAAACGACGGGATCAGGCCGCGGACGGAGGCCCCTTCGCGCCGGAGCGTGCGCAGCGTGGGGGATTCGGCCGCGAACTTTTCCGTGTAGTTTGCCCCGAAGCCATCGAGCGCGATCACGATCAACGGATGCCAGGGCGTTTCGGCCGCGCGGGCGGCGCCGGCCAGCCCGATCAGCGTGAACAGGAAGACGGAGAGGAACCTCATGCGCGCAAGGAGACGATCGTCGCGCCCCAGGACCCCGAGGTCTCGTCGCCAAGCCGGTACGACGCAACGTAAGGCGAGCGTTGGAGCAGATGGTGGACCGTCGTTCGCAGGGTCCCCGTGCCTTTCCCATGCACGATCCGGATCTGCCGCAGGCCGCGGCTGGCGCAGGCCTCCAGGTAAGCCGGGATCAGTTCGCCCAGGTCCTGAGGGCGAAAGGTGTGCAAATCGAGTTCGCCGGTGATGGGGAGCGGAACCGGTTCCTCGCTCTCATCGGGCGGCGCCATCGGATGCCTCACGGCGTGGCGGCGGAACCCGGGGGTGGTGAACTCGGCGGGTTGCCGCCGGCCGCCGGCGGGGGCGGGGTCGACGGGGCTGCGGGAGGCGACACTGCGGGTGCGGCGGGTCCGGCGGGATCCGTCGGCGCCGGCGAAGGCGGAGTGACAGCGGTCGCCGCGGAGTCGGTGGAAGCGGGCGCGGCCGTTTTCAGCGGATCGCTGCCGGTATTCGCGGGCGCGGCCGTGTCGGTCGTGCCGTCCTGGTTCTCGTAATACTCATGCCCGTACTCGTCGTGGTAATTGGGCGACGAATTGCCGGGTCCCGCCGGATCCGGCGTGGTCGGTTTCGCATCGGTCGAGCCGGGCGGCAGCGCCGGCGGCGGCTCGTACTTGGCGGCGTTCTGCTTGCGCTCGTCCTCCTCCAGCGCGCGCCGGAACTCCTCTTCGACGCCCGAGGCCGCCTTCTTGAACTCCCGCATCGTCTTGCCGAGACCGCGGGCGAACTCCGGCAGCTTGTTGCCGCCAAAGAGCACGAGCACCAGGACGAAGATGAGCAGCATCTCCGGTGCTCCGAGTCCGTCGATGAAGGCCAGCGCTGCGCTCAACATATCCATGGCGGGAATGTGACCCATTTGGGGGAAAAAGATAGAGCGAAATCGGAGCGGGTTAGCGCACGCTGATGCTCACGGCGAAACGGGCGGTGGCGCCAGGGGCCACATGGTGCAGCCCGACTTTGTGCTCCGGGGCGTTGGCCGGCCCCATCCAGGGTTCGACGCAGTAGTAGGGCGCGGCGTCGTTGAACGTCCAGGTGACCAGCGTCGCGTCCGGCGACGGTACTTTGTCGGTGCCGAGATGCATGACGATCTCGCCGGGCCGGCCCTTTTCGCCGAAGACGATTTCGTTGCTCCGCAGCGCGGTGTGAAACGTGTCGACGAGCGCCGGGTTCGCGAAGCTCTCCTCGGTCTGCAGCGCCGGCCCCGGCACGAGCTGGCCGCGCGCGTCCTGTTTCAGCCGTTTCGTGGCCGGGATCTTGATGACGTAGTCGCTGCGCTGGGTGCCCTCGGACCAGGGCAGGGTGAAATAGAAGTGATGCCCCGCCGACCATGGCAGCGGTTCCTTGCCGCGGTTCGTGAGCGCGAACTCGCAGGAGAGACCGACCGGGTCGAAGCGGTACGTGACCGTGTAGTCGTAGTCGTACGGATACGCTTGCCGGGCTTCCTCGCCGGGCTGGAACTGGGCGACGAATCCGCGGGCGTCGATCCGGGTCACGGCGAAATCACCCTGCCGCGCGATGCCGTGCATCGGCATCGGACGCCGCACGCCGTCGGCTGCACGCCAGAAGTGAATGTCGCCCTGGTCGAAGACGCGCGCGTTGAACGGAAAGAGGATCGGGTTGCCGCCGCGCACGCGCGCGAAGTCGGCGAAGTCGGCGTTCTCCGGCCAGTAGAGCACGTCGCGCACGGAGCCGTCGGCGAGCGCGAGGTTCCAGTTCATCAAGCGGGCGCCCTTTTCCGGCAGCGCGAGAAATGTCGAGTTGCCCACGCGCCAGCGAGTGAGGGTCTGGCCCTGATACGTGACCTTTTCCATGTCCGGCCATGCTTCACCTCCCGGCGTTTACGCCAAGTGTTTTGTGGAAACGGCGGGGCGTTTTCGAGTGGGCGCATGCTTGCGCTCACTGGCGGCCGGAGTATCTCTAGCCAACTCGATGTCCGCCCGGCTGCTCCAGCTTCTCAGCCTTTGCCTCGTCGCGACGCTCTTCCAAGTGCCGGCGGGCGCTGCCGTGGCGGAAAGCAAGCCGGTTGCGACCGAGCCGGCCCGGGTCGCCGCGGCGGAGACGGCCACGAAGGCGGGCGAACCGGCGGGTGCGGCCCGGCGGATTTACGTGATTCCCGTTCGCGAGCAGATCGGTTCGGCGGTGCTCTATATCATCCGGCGCGGTCTCAAGGAGGCGATCGAGCAGAAGGCGGATGCCGTGATCCTGGACATGAAGACCCCGGGCGGCGCGCTCGATGCCACGCTGGAGATCATGGAGGCGCTCGCGAAGTTCGAGGGCCCGACGATCACGTACATCAACAATGAGGCGATGTCCGCCGGAGCATTCATTTCCGCGTCGACGGAGGAAATCTGGTTTGCCCCGACGGGCATCATCGGCGCCGCGGCGCCGGTGAGCATGGGCGGGCAGGACGTCGAGGCGACGATGCGCCAGAAGATCGTCAGCTACCTGAAGGCGCGCATCCGTTCCACGAGCGAGGGCAAGGGCTTTCGCGGCGAAGTGGTGTCCGCGATGATCGATGCCGACTACGTGCTCAAGGTCGGGGACAAGGTGATCAAGGACAAGGGTGAGCTCCTCTCATTGACGGCTGCTGAAGCGGCGAAGTCGTATGGGGAGCCGCCGCGGACGTTGCTGTCTGCCGGCACCGCGGCCACGCTCGAGGACTTGATCGCCAAACGTTTTGGGCCGGCGAAGCACGCGGTGACCACCCTAGAGGTGACCTGGTCGGAATCACTCGCGGTCCTGATCAACGCCTTCTCCAGCGTGCTGCTGGGCGTGGGACTGCTGGCGCTCTACATCGAATTCAAGACGCCGGGCTTTGGCGTGTTCGGAGTCGTGGGGATCATCTGCCTCGCGATCGTGTTTCTCGGGAGCTACGTCGCCGGCCTCTCGGGGCACGAACCGATGCTGGTGTTCGCCCTTGGGCTTATCCTGGTGGCGGTTGAGTTCTTTGTCTTTCCCGGTGTCGTCGTGTTCGCATTGACCGGTCTCCTCCTGATGCTGGGCTCGCTCGTGTGGTCGATGGCGGACCTGTGGCCGAATGAGCCGATGTCGGTGGCGTGGTCCGGAGACGCGTTTGTCGGGCCGCTGGCCAATCTCGGCCTCGGCATCGCGATCGCGATCGGGCTCGCCCTGGCGCTCGCACGCTTCCTCCCGCGCGGGTGGTTCTTCGAACGGCTGGCGGTGTCGGGCGAATCCGTCGGCGCCGCCCAGAGCGCCGGCCTGCCGGCGTCGATCGCGTTGCGGGCCGACGCGCTGATCGGACAACGGGGGATCGCGGCGACCGGGCTTTTTCCGTCGGGCCAGGTGGAGATCGACGGGCGGCGATTCGAGGCCCGGCTCGAGGTCGGTTCGGCGCCGGCGGGCACCCGCGTGGTCGTGCGCCGGCGGACCGATTTCGGGTTGATCGTCGACCGGGAGGACACCCGTTCATGAGCGTTATTCTCACCCTGTTTGCCGCCGGCGTGCTGCTGCTCGCCTTCGAGGTCGTCGTACCGGGCGCCATCCTCGGCATCATCGGCGCGATCCTGATCTTCATTGGCGTGGCGGTTTCGTTCAGCCAGTACGGAGTGAACGGCGGCCTCGTGGCGACCGCGGCGGCGCTCGGCCTCACCGGCATCACGCTGTACCTGGAGTTCGTGCTGCTGCCGAAGAGCCGGGTGGCGCGGAAGCTGTCGCTGACGGATACGGTGGCTGGCACGAGCCAGCCGGCCGTGGCCGATCGAGCGAGCGTGATTGGCCGGCAGGCGGTGGCGATCACCGCGCTGGTGCCCACGGGCTATGTGGAAATCGACGGCCGCCGCTACGAGGCGTTTGCCCGGCACGGCCACGTACAGCCGGGCGAGCGGCTTGAGGTCATCGATCTCGACAACTTTCGTCTCATCGTTTCCCAACCCACCAAATACGACTCCACTCCATGAGCATTCCCGTCATCGTCGCCCTTGGCATCGCCGTCATCGTCGGCCTCGTCATCTTCGGCATCGTCTTCAGTCTCGTCGGAGCCTGGGTGAAGGCCATGTTCAACGGCGCACCCGTCGGCATCGGCAAGCTGGTCGCGCTGAAGTTCGCCAGCATTCCCTATAACGTGATCGTCGACGCGCGCATCACCGCGGTTCGCGCCGGCATCGCGCTGACCGCCGACCAGATCGCGTCGCACTTTCAGGCGGGCGGCAATGTCGTGCCGACTGTGCAGGCGCTGATCGCCGCGCAGAAGGCCGGCATCGAACTCCAATGGGACCGCGCCTGCGCGATCGACCTCGCGACGAAGGGCTCCGGCAAGAGCGTGGTCGAGGCCGTGCGCACGTCAGTGGATCCGAAGGTCATCGATTGTCCGAATCCCGAGGGCGGCCGCAGCACGATCGACGGCGTCGCCAAGGACGGCATTCAGGTGAAGGTCAAGGCACGCGTGACCGTGCGCACGAACCTCGACCGCTTCGTCGGCGGTGCGAAGGAGGAGACCATCATCGCCCGCGTCGGCGAAGGCATCGTGACGACGATCGGCTCGGCTGAAACCTACAAGAAGGTGCTCGAGTCGCCGGACAGCATCTCGAAGACCGTGCTCGCGCGCGGCCTCGATGTGGGCACGGCGTTTGAAATCCTCTCGATCGACATCGCGGACGTGGACGTCGGCGAGAACGTCGGCGCCAAGCTCCAGGAAGCGCAGGCCGAGGCGAACAAGAACATGGCGCAGGCGCAGGCGGAAATCCGTCGCGCGGCCGCCGTCGCGCTCGAGCAGGAAATGAAGGCCCGCGTGCAGGAGATGCAGGCGAAGGTCGTCGAGGCGCAGGCCCAGGTGCCGCTCGCGATGGCGGAGGCGTTTCGGGCCGGCAAGCTCGGCGTGATGGATTACTACAAGATGGAAAATGTGCAGGCCGACACGCAGATGCGTTCGTCGATCGCGCACCCCGAAGGGAAGAAGTAACCCGCGTTTTCCTCCCCCGACCCACGCCCCGCCATGGTGGAATGGATTCTCGAGCGTCTCGGTCTGGTCATCTTCGTGGTGATCTTCCTGAGTCAGGTCGTGCGCGGCGTGCTGCGCGCGCGGAAGGCGAAGGAAGAGCACCAGGCCGGTTACGACGAGACGGCGGAAGGCCGGCGGGTGCGGGAGATCCAGGAGCGGATTCGCCGCCAGGTGGCGGAGCGTCGCGGGCTTGCCCCGGACGAGCCGCCGCCGCTCTCGCCCGACGTGGGTGAGCCGCCGGTGGCGCGGCCTGAAACGACGCAGTTGCCGGAGGTGTTTGGCGGCCCGCTGGGTCGGATGCTGGAGGAACTGCAGAAGCGGGCCCAGCCCCAGGCCGAGCGGGTGCCCCCGCCGGTGCTGTACACGGAGGTCCGCAACACCGCGGAGGTGGAGCGGCAGGAGCGGATCGCCGAGGAACTGCGCGTGCTCGAAGAGCAGCGCATGCTGGTGCAGCGCCGGGCCGCGCAGATCGCCGCGGAAAAGACGGCGGAGACGAATTCCAGTGCGGGCGTGCAGACGGCGGCCCGGAATCGCACGCTCGGCGACCTGCGCGACCCGCAGGCGCTGCGGCGGGCCTTCGTGCTGCGCGAAGTGCTCGGACCGCCGGTCGGGCTGCGCTGATCTTCCGGTGGAAACGCGGCCGTCCCCGGCCGTAGACTATGAAACGCGGCCGGGAACGGCCGCGCTCCCACGGTGACGATGAATTACGGCGGCGGCAGTTCGCCGCGCGTCACACCGGCCGGCAGCCCCATCGGAACCCGGCGACCGTTGATCTCGAGCATCAGGTTCTCGGGCACGTTGGCCTCGACGTAGACGGCGCCCGGACGGGCCACGATCTTCGTGTCGCCGGGAGATACCAGGCCGGAGAAAAGAAACTCACCGTCGGTGCCATCGGCGTTCTTCTTGCGCACTGTGACCTGAACGGGCGCGAGGGCCACGAGTCCGAAGCTCGGGCCGCGCACGGCCGCAGGAGTGTTGCGCGGAGTGGGGCTGCCGCCGCCGAAGAAGAGTGACTTCACGATGATCACGAGCACCACGACGATCACCACTGCGCCGCCGATCTTCAGGTAGCGGAAGACGACCGCCGGATCGGGGCCGCTGGGCAGGGCGCTGGCCGTCCGGGGACGGGTCGTGCCCCGGCTGGCGGGATTGGTTTCCGCCGCCGGCTCAGCGGGCGGCGCCGCGCGCTCGGCCGCTTCGGCGGTTGCGATTGAAATGTCCATCCGGCCGTAGACCTCGCGACTCGGCTGCCGCGGCCGCGCCTCGCCCCGGCCGAGCGCGGAGTAGTCGCTGATGATCCGGTCGGCGGGCAGCTTCAGGTAGTTCGCGTAGGTGCGCAGGAAACCGCGCGTGTAGATCTCCGTCAGCCCGATGTCGAAATGGTTGCCCTCGAACTTCTGCAGGTAGTCGCCGCGAATCTTGGTCGCCTCGGCCGCCTCGCGGATGGAGATGCCCTTCTTCTTGCGCGCTTCCTCGAGGCGTTCGCCGATGGTCTGCATGGGGTTGGCTTAGAAAGGGGACGAATCGAAGTCACCACGAAACACACGAATTGCACGAAAGGTCCAGACTGCGCTGGCGCCTGACGCCGAATTTCGCGCGCGCGGGGCCGCCGGGGCGGTTCACATGCTGTCCAGATCGACGAGGATTTCGCGCGGGCTCGAACCGTTCTCCGGTCCGACGATGCCCTTCTCCTCCATGATCTCCATGATCCGGGCGGCACGATTGTAGCCGATGCGCAGCCGGCGCTGCAGCATCGAGGTGCTGGCCCGCTTCGTCGACTTCAGGACGTCGAGCGCCTGCTGGTACAACTCCTCGTCGTCGCCCAGGTCGCCATCCTCGCCGCCTTCGCCGCCCTCCTCGTCCTCGCGGGCCGCACGGTCGATCTGCTGCTGGACGGACTGTGCGTACTGCGGCGGACCGTTGCGCTTCAGGAACTCGACCATCTCGTGTACTTCCTCGTCGGATACAAAGGCGCCCTGCGCGCGCACGAGCCGCGAGGTGCCCGGAGGGGAGAACAGCATGTCGCCGCGACCGATCAGCGTGTCGGCACCCTTGGTGTCGAGAATGGTCCGCGAATCGACCTGCGAAGCCACCTGGAACGCGATGCGCGAGGGCAGGTTGGCCTTGATCACGCCGGTGATGACGTTCACCGACGGCCGTTGGGTGGCGATGATCAGATGGATGCCGGCCGCGCGCGCGAGCTGGGCGAGCCGGGCGATGCTCGTCTCGATCTCGGCGGGCGCGACCATCATGAGGTCGGCCAGCTCGTCGATGATCGCAACGATGTACGGCAGCCGGTCGGGAATCTCGATGTCGTCGTCCGCCACTCCCGGCAGCGCCGGCTGGGCCTCGGGCGGCGGTTCCGGCTTCACGCCCCGCTTGCGGCCGTTGAAGCCGACGATATTGCGCACGTTGGCCTTGGCGAAGATCTGGTAGCGCTGCTCCATCTCCCCGAGCAGCCACTTGAGCGCGGCCGGCACTTTCTTCGGCTCGGTCACGACCGGAATCAGCATGTGCGGCAGCGAATTGAAGACCTTCAACTCGACCACCTTGGGGTCGACCATGATCAGCCGGAGATCCTTTGGGCTCTTCGAGTAGAGGATCGAGGCGACGATGGAATTGATGCAGACCGATTTGCCGGAGCCCGTCGCACCGGCGATCAGCAGGTGGGGCATCTTCGACAGATCCGAGATGAGCGGCGCGCCGGAAACGTCCTTGCCGAGCGCGATCGGAATCTCCGCCTTCAGCCCGGACCAATCCTCGCTCTCCAGCAGCTCACGCATGCCGACCGGCGTGGGTTTCTGGTTGGGGACTTCGACGCCGACCGCGGCCTTGCCCGGGATCGGGGCGAGGATGCGCACCGATTGGGCGCGCATGCCGAGGGCGATGTTCTTGTCGAGGCCCGCGATCTTTTCCACGCGCACGCCGGGTGCCGGGACAATTTCGTAGCGGGTGATCACGGGGCCGACGTGGATCTCGCCCAGCGTCACCTCGACGCCGAATTCGCCGAGGATGCGGAGCAGGTTCTCCGCGTTCTGGCGGTGTTCCTCCTCGCTGTTGCTCGAGTCGGGCCGGACCTGGTCCTTCAACAGGTTGAGCGGCGGAAACTCGTAGTTGGCGTCATCGCTCTGCGGGAGCGTGACCTTTGCCGCCTTTTTCGGCGCGTCGGGCTTGACGATGTTGAGCGCCACCAGCCCGGCGGCGCCGACCGCGAGCGACTTGGTGTCGGTGGCCGTTTCGAGCGGGGGCGTCGAGTTGCGGCTCGCCGGGGTGCGACCGGGCATTGGCGGGGTCGTCGTGCCGGAGCGCGCGTTTGCACCCGTCGGGACCGGTTCCGTCCGGGCTACGTCCGCATTGCCGGACTTGCCGTTCTTGCCTTCCCCGGCGGCCGCGGCGTCGCCGGTGCGGGCGCCGGCACCGCGGGCGAGTGGATCCTCGGCGCCTTTGGCGACAAACGTCTTTCGGCCGGAGGGTCCGACGACCAGCGGCGGCGCGGTGTTGGTCGGTGGAGGCGCACTGGCGAGCGAGGCGACCGCGGACTTCTGCTTCGCGCGCGCCTCTTTTTCCTTCAGCTGCGCTTCGGCGATTTCCGCCTTCAACTTCGCGCGGTTCGCGCGCCACTGGCTGAAGCCGGCGACGGCCTTTTCGAATTCCGCCCCGATGTCGCGCAGGAAGATAAACAGCAGCGAACCGGCGTAAACGGTGCCGAGGATCAGGCCCGAACCGAACGGCCCAAGGGCATCGGACAGCAGCCGGTGGGAAATCGTCCCGCCGATCAGCCCGCCCAGCCCCTTCGGAAAGTAATCGCTGCCCCATTTGTTGGGATTGGGGCCCCAATAGGACGGATCGAACATCGCCGCGAGGCCCGCAAACGAGACGCACGCGATGATCATCGCAATCGTCCGCGTGCCGGAAAGATGCTTCGAGTTCCGCACCGAGACATACAGCATCCAGGCGAGGAACACCGGCAGCAGCCAGGTGCTGAGCCCGAAGGAGAACAGCAGCACCCAGATCGTCTCGGCGCCGACCCAGCCCATCAGGTTGCGTCCGGTCGCGGACGTGGCGCGGAACTGGGACGCCTGTGAGGGATCAAAATCCAACAGGGCGACACCGATGAACGCCCCCGCCACGAAACACACCAGCGCCGCGATCCAATTCGCGCGGTACCGCGGCCCCTGGAAGGACGGACCGGTGTTTGAGTTTGATGTCTCGGACTTGGGCATTTGAAATAGGCACTAACCGCCGCTGGTTTGCGGATACCACGCTAACGAGACGGGCGGTCAAATGTAAATACCCTGGGGCCCTTTTCACAAAAAACTCGTCATCCGCCCATGCGCGAACTGCTTCGGTTTCAGCCTCTGTATCAGGAACGCGTGTGGGGTGGGCGGGCACTCGAATCCACCCTGGGCCGGACGCTGCCGCGTGGGGCACCGATCGGGGAAAGTTGGGAGATCGTCGATCGCGCCGGCGCCCAGTCGGTGGCGGAAGGCGGACCGCTCAACGGACAGTCGCTCCGGTCGATTTTGACCCAGCACGCGGCGGATGTGATGGGGCCCAAATGGCCCGCGGAGAAACCGTTTCCGATTCTCGTCAAGTGGCTCGACTGCCGCGAACGGCTCAGCCTCCAGGTCCACCCGCCCGCGTCGGTCGCCGGCGAATTGAAGGGCGAACCGAAGACGGAGAACTGGTACATCGCGCACACCGTGCCCGGGGCCGAGTTGATTGTCGGACTCAAGCGGGGCGTGACCCGCGCGCAGTTCGAACAGGCGCTGGCGGGCAATACGGTCGAAGCCTGCGTGCATCACTTCCGCGTCGCGTCCGGCGACTCGATTCTCGTGCACAGCGGCCAGGTCCATGCCATCGACGCCGGCAATCTGATTTTGGAAATCCAGCAGAATTCCGACACCACGTATCGGGTTTATGACTGGGGGCGCGTGGGCCTCGACGGGCAACCCCGCCAGCTTCACATCCCGCAGTCGATGCGTTCGATCGACTGGACCGATTTCGAACCGATGCCGGTGCGCGCGGCGCCGACCTCCGGGGTGATTGCCGACTGCGCCGAGTTTCGCATCCGCCGCGTCGTGCTGGGCGCCGGCGAACGGCTCCACTTGCGCGCGGGAGAACAGCCCCGGCTGGTCAGCATCGTGAGCGGAGTGGTCCGCGCCACCAGTGAGCACTCGGGTGGCACCCGTTCACCGTTCGGGCTGAAGCTTCCGCGCGGGGAGAACGTCCTCGCTCCCTTTGCCGGTGCCTTCACGTTCGTGGCGGAGGCGACGACGATCCTGCTCGTGACGGAAGATTTCGCGGGCGTTTCGAAATGAAGCTGTAGGCGGGGTGCCTCCACCCCGCGATCCGGATATCGGATTCCTTTCGCGCGGGGTGGGGTCGCCCCGCCGAAATCGCATCGCGACCGCGCCGCCCGGCCTGACACCACGCTTGAAGAATGGCCAAACCCGTAGTTTAGTCCGCGTTCTTTTTCATCATGCCCGAGCCTGAATCCGATCAAACGAACCCGAAACCGGCCGCACCCGACGGCGCGGCGGCGCAGAACCCGACCGACGAGTCGGGCGATCTCGCCGCCCAGTTGGCGGCGGCGCGGGCCGAGGCGGCGGCAAACTACGACAAGTTCATGCGGACGGCCGCCGATCTGGAGAATTTCCGCCGCCGCACCCAGCGCGAGAAGGACGACCTGCGGACAACCGCGACGGGGCGGGTGCTGGAGGACGTGTTTCCCGTCCTGGACACGCTTGCGATGGCGATCCAGGCGGCGAAGCAGCCGAATGCCGATCTGAAGTCGTTGGTGGGTGGTGTCGATATGGTGCTCATGCAGCTCAAGTCCGCCCTGTCGAACCACGGCCTGAAGGAGATCACTCCCGCCGGCCAGGCGTTCGACCCGCACCAGCACGAGGCGATCTCCCACCAGCCCAGCGCGACCATCAAGGAGGAGCACGTGATCGAGGTCGTGCGCACCGGCTATTCGCTCAACGGCCGGCTCCTGCGGCCGGCGTCGGTCGTGGTTTCAAGCGGGCCCGCCAAGGAGGGCAAACGCTGAGCCCGGGCGGAGGCGGGGCCACCCGTGGCCTAATCTCCGCACTCAGCCGCATCGACCATGGCGAAAGAAGACTATTACGAGCTGCTCGGGGTTCAGCGGGGCGTGACGCCCGAGGAGCTGAAGAAGGCTTATCGGAAAAAAGCGGTGCAGTTTCACCCGGACAAGAACCCGGGCAACAAGGAGGCGGAGGAGATGTTCAAGAAGATCTCCCATGCCTACGAAGTGCTGAGTGATCCGGACAAACGCGCCGCCTACGATCGCTACGGCGCGGCGGCATTTGAGGGCGGCGGGGGAGCCGGACCACGTCCGGGCGGCGGAGGCGGTGGTTTTCACGATCCGTTCGACATCTTTCGCGAGGTCTTTGGCCAGCAGGGCGGGGGCGGAGGCGG